>JBARBD010000001.1:0-5639 GCA_049792675.1 Vulcanimicrobiaceae bacterium
GTCGATACGCAATAGTAACAGGAGAGCAAAGATGACGGAAACCTCGGCTCCGTTCCCGGTCGAGTTCGGCCCCGGCTTCGCGACCAGGCGAGTTGACGTCGACGGCGCGACCATCAGCGCAACGATAGGCGGAAATGGGCCGGCCGTGCTGTTGCTGCACGGGTACGCGGAAGACTCGCGGATGTGGAAGCCGCTGGCGACGCAGCTTGCTTCACGTTTCACGGTGATCGCGCCGGATCTCCCTGGGATCGGGAACTCATCGATCCCGTCAGCGGGGCTGGATATGGTAACGTCGGCGCGGCGCGTTCACGATGTGATCCGCGAACTCGGCTACGGCGACGTTCGTCTCGTCGGTCACGATATCGGATTGATGGTCGCGTATGCGTATGCGGCACTCTATCCGGCCGAGACGAACCGCCTCGCCGTCATGGACGCCTTCCTTCCGGGCGTCGACGGTTGGGAGCCGATCTATAACGGTCCCGGCACGTGGCACTTTCGATTCTATGGCCCCACCCCGCTCGCGCTCGTCGCCGGCCGGGAGCGGATCTACTTCGACCATTTTTGGAACGACTTTGCCGCCGACAAGACCAAGTCGATCCCAGAGAAGGCGCGAGCAGAGTATGCGGCCGCGTATGCGCGCCCCGGGCGAATGGCGGCTGGGTTCGCCTATTTCGCGGCGTTTCTCGAGACGGCCGCGGCGTTTGCAAAGCTTGCAGAAACGCGCTTGCCGATGCCGGTGATGTCGATCGGCGGCAAACAATCGCTCGGCGTCGCGCTCGGAGAGCAAGCTCGCCTCATCGCCGCCGCTCCCACCGTCGTCGTGGTCAACGATGCCGGACACTGGCTTATGGAAGAGCAGCCCGAGCAGACGATGGCAGCCCTCACGCAGTTTCTCGGCTAGAGCAGCTGCGTAATCGAAACCGTACGTGACGTACTCTGACCCGACGGCGATGCCAATGACAGCGTGACCTGGCTGCCGTAGGGGCGCGCGTCGAGCCAGCTGCGCAGGCGTGGCGGAAGCCAGGATCCGGTCGGGACTCCGTCGACCGCGAGAATCGTATCGCCGATTTGCACGCCGGCTTTCTCAGCCGGTCCGCCGGCCAGCACCGACGTCACGACCGGCCCGCGAGCGCCTGCCGAAATCCACATCCCCACCGGGTCGTATCGCTCGCGCACTGCAAACGAATTGCTCGGCCAGAGCACCAGCGTTTGGTGCGGCAGATCGTAGATCACGTTGAAGCGCGTCAGGAATCCGTTTCCAATACTGCCGGACCAGGCCGTCGAGTCGAACGCCCCCGCCGCACCCACCGGGACTCGCGTCACGACACCGCCCACCGTATATCCGAACGCGCCGAGTTCCGTGCGAACGACGTTTGAGTCGATCGCGCCGCCGATCCCGTAGCCGGTGATCGCGCCGCGCACCGACGGTTCGATCGAATAAAAGCCGTCGTCGCGCGCGAACGGGCCGAAGAGCGTGAACGACGAACGATCGCCGGTGTCGAGTAAAGCCGAGCCCTCGATCGAGTCGACCCGAATCGGAACGGTGATGAAGCCCGATCGCATCGTGTAGGGGACGCGCTGCGCGACCGGTGGAGCCGTATACCCGCTGTTCCAGAGGGTCAGCATACGGCGATCCGGGTCAACCTCGAACGCATATTTTTGGAAGACGTCGGAACCAACGATGCCGTCGAGCCTTTCGAACCCGATGGCGCGTTGGATCGGGTCGAGGTCGAGGACGATCGCCGGCATTGCTGGGAATCGGACGCCGGCGACGCTCATCTCGGCGATGCGCGTCGACGAAACGGCAACCTTGCCGGCGCCGGCGCCGCCGACGGATCCGGCGGGTTTCAGCGAGAGGCCCAGCTGTCGTGCCGCTTCGGGGGTGAGCGACAGTCCGGGCGCGCCGGTGTCGAGGATCATGTGGAATCCCGTCGTCCCGTTGACTTCCACCGGAATCACGATGCGATTGTCGACGAGTTCAAACGGCGTCGTCGCAGAAGTCGACGCTATCGCGGCAACCGGTGCGATCGCAAGCGCGGCGAGGGTAACCAACGGCCTCAGGTCCACGCATGCAGCTTAGCATCCGTGCGGCAAGATGCTCGTGAAAAATCCATCAAACCTAACCCTTGACGCGGCGCGAGGAACCTTCGGTGAGCGCAGCCAATCATGCGGCCTCGTTTACACCGAACATTAGGCAACATTAAAAGGGGGACCCATGGCGACTCAACTCCAGCCGTATCTGTTCTTTGACGGAAAGTGCGAAGAGGCTCTCAAGTTTTATCAAGGCGCCTTCGGCGGCGAGATCTCCGAGATCTCGCGGTGGAAGGATATGCCCGCCGACGCCGGCGGACCGCCCGTCACCCCGGAGACCGAACACCGCGTCATGCACGCGACGTTCAAGTCAGGTGCGATTGCCTTCATGGCCTCGGATGCAACTCCGGGCAAGGTCTACGGCGAGGGCGCGATCTCGTTGTCGCTCGGTCTGGACGATTTGGCTGAGGCGAAGCGCATCTTCGACTATCTCTCGCAGGGCGCCACGGTCGAGATGCCGATGCAAGATACGTTCTGGGGCGCTACGTTCGGCATGCTCACCGATAAGTACGGAATCGACTGGATGGTGAACTGCCGCCGCGGCTAAGGTCGCTAACCTCGAATCGCGCGGGCGCGCACGTAGGCCGTGCGCGCCAAAACGATCAGCGCGATCGTGAAGCCGATTGCGAGTGCCGCCGCGATGAGCGGCGCGACGAAGGCGACGACGAGCGAGCCGATCGAGCCGGCATCTTCGGCGGTGCTGACGACCGGATTGCCGGCGCCCGCGGTCGCGACGGTCGAAGCGCCGCGAATGCCCGCGATCGCGGCGTGCACGCCGAGCGCGTTCAAGCCGCCGAGTACCATCAACGTGATGAGTGCCTCCTGCGACGGTGCGTGGAGCGTTCCACCAACCAACACCGCCGCCGCAGCCGGCTTGAGCGCGACCTGGGCGACGTGCAGCGCGTGATCGAGCAGCGGCACTTTATCGGCGAAAAGCTCGACGACCGCGAGGCCGCCGAAAACGTACATCGCCAGCGGCGCGGCCAGCCACGCAAACGCTTGCGGCGGGTGAATGACGTGGAAGTGGGCCGCGATCGCGACCGCGGCCAGCGCGAGCATCGCGCGCACGCCCGCCGTCGTCGTAAGCGCGTACGCGAGCGCGTACTCACTCGCTACGTCCATACCCTAAGCTGGTGCGGCTAGTAGGAGAACTCCTGCAGCTGGTTGGCGTGGGAAGTGTTGACCCAGGCGATGCGCTTGTCCGGGTTGATCGCGATCTTGACCGGGATCACGAGGAAGCCCGCATCGGTGAAGTTGAGGCCGTTGATCGATTCCTCGAGCGTCCCGCTCTCGTCGTAGATTTGAACGCTGCTCCCCGACGGGGACGTGCTCGAAAAGGGCTGCGCGATCAAGAACAGCTGATGAACCGGATCGTTCACGACGTAGGCGCCCGCAAACGTCTGACCGCCGCCGTTGGGCATCAAGACGTGCGATCCCGTCTGCTTCGCGACGTCGTAAAACTCGACGCCACCATCCAGCTCGGTCGTCGTGCACGCGATCCCGGTCGCCGAATCGTAGGCAATGCCGTTGGCGTAGCCGCAACCGACCAGCCCCGGACACGCGACGCCGGAAAACGTCGTCATCTTGCCCGAACTCAGATCGATCGTCGCGATCACGGGCGGCGGGCCGCCGGCAGCGCCGGAGCTGGGGGAGGTCGCCATCACCGCAAGGTTATTGACGGTATCTTGCGCGAGCTGCGGCGCCATCGAGAGGAAGAACATCTGCGGATTGAGCTTGATCACCTTGCTCGTATGCTTGGCGAGATCGGAGACGTAGAGTTCCGACGGGTCCGATCCATTGCGCTCGTAGCCGAAGACGACGCTGGTCGTCGTGCTCTGATTCACCGCGTTCTGCAAGGTGTTGAAATGCTTGCTCGCGATGCCCCATTTGCCGTTGAGCTTCATCTTGGTGACGGGGTCGACTAAGAGGTATTCATCTTTGGCCGCGGTCTGGCCGGGTATGCCGGCCACCTGATGGTCGATCAGCGCGATATCCCCGGCGAATATGCCGTCGCCGACGTAGTCGTCGCCGTTGCGCGCACCGTGGCCCTTGCGCACGCCGAAGGTGCGCGTAATCTGTCCGCTGGTTTGGTCGAACGTCTGCACCGAAAGCTCGAAACCGTTCGTCGACGCGAGAATGCCGTCGTTGCCGTTCTGGTCGATATCGAATCCGAAAATCTGCCCGCCGTCCGAGGTCGAGAGCACGGGACCCAGCGAGCCGCCGCGATCGATCGCTGCGAGGCCAGAGCTTCCGAAGCCGGGCGGGATCGCGCCGGAGCCGCCGCGCGCGCCGCCGCACGCAGCCAGCGCGACGAGTGCGAAGAGAATGGGTGCACCCTTCATATGCATGAAGGAAGCTTGCACGGGAGTTATGAGAAAAGCATGAAGCGACTGCGACCGCAGCCGATGGCTATGCTCAAGCGCAGAGGAGCGGCGCCACTAGATGCGCGGTCCCCAACCCGAGAAGATCAGCATTTGGCCGATGACCCGTTCGAAGCCGGTCGTCGTGCTGGAATCGTCGTGGTGGCGATGGTGGCGCGCCGGTCCTTCGGCTTGGGCGAGTCTCTTGGCGGGGTAGATGACCTGGAGGCGGCGTCCGGTGGGCGTAGACACGAGTGAACTCCTTCGTAAAGCTTGGCGTTGTGGGTCCATCGTAGCCGCCCAGGCGTACGGAATCGTACCGGGGCATCTTTGCCTAGGTCCCCGGCCTATCGCGGCGGGTCGGGCCAGACGCCGGAGGCCGCGGCCTGCACGAGGTCGACGTGCCACGGCAGCGAGAGGAAACGTTCGCGATCCTCGGGCTCGAGCGCGTTGGCGGTCGTCTGCATGATGCGCTGGGCCTGCTCGAGCCTGCGGGCCGCACCCGCAGCGTCGCCGTCTACACGCAGGATCTGGGCCGCCGACCAGTAGCAAGACGAGGGCCAATCGGAGCCGCGCTGGATCGAGTCCTCGTCGGCGAGCAGCTTTTGCACGGCATCGCGTGCCGCCGGAAGATTGCCGAGTGCGGCCTGCCAGATCGCGACGTCGGCCAGCGTCTGGCTCGACCAAACCAGCGATTCGGAGCGCGAGCGCACCTCGAACGAGGCCTCGGCGAGTTCGATCGCACGCCGGTACTCGCCGGCCTTGCCTTCTGCCGACGCGAGATTCTCGAGCGTCGAAGCCTCGAAGAGGCTGAAGCCGAGCGAGCGCGCGAGCTCGAGCGTCTCGTCGGCGATTTTGCGCGCTTCTTCGATCTTACCGGTACAGCCGAGCAGAAACGTGAGGTTGGCGAGGCCGCCGACGCGGCCGCGACCGTCTTTGGCGCGGTCGAAGAGCGCGATCGCCTTGTGCGTGGCGGTAAGGGCGCGCTCGAAGAAGCCGAGCCTCGACTCGAAGACGGCTTCGTTCATCACCTGGGCGGCGGTTCCGATCAAGCTGCCGCACTCCTCATAGATGCGCGTCGCAGCAGCGAAGTGCTGGCGGGTCTGCGACTCGCCGCCGGCCGTCGGCTGCGCGATGCCGAGCCGCCCGTGCGACTGCGCCTCGCTCGGCCGGTCACCGAGCTTGATC
>JBARBD010000002.1:0-12588 GCA_049792675.1 Vulcanimicrobiaceae bacterium
TGTTCTTCCTCAATCACGGATATCGCGTGGTCGCGGTCGACCGTCGCGGCCACGGCCGGTCCACGCAGACGGATGGCGGCCACGACATGGATCACTACGCCGACGATCTAGCGGCCGTCACCGCGCATCTCGATCTCAAGAACGCGGTTCACGTCGGCCATTCCACTGGCGGGGGCGAGGTCGTGCGCTATCTCGCGCGTCATGGTGAGAACCGCGTTGCCAAGGCCGCGATCATCAGCGCCGTGCCGCCGCTGATGCTGAAGACGCCGGCCAATCCCGGCGGCCTGCCCAAAGAGGTGTTCGACGGATTTCAAGCCCAGCTTGCGGCCAGCCGCACGCAATTCTATCGCGACCTGGCGTCGGGACCGTTCTACGGCTACAACCGGCCCGGTGCGAAATCGTCGGAGGCGATCATTCAGAACTGGTGGCGGCAGGGCATGATGGGCGGTGCGAAGGCGCATTATGACGGCATCGTAGCCTTCTCGCAGACCGACTTCACCGACGATCTCAAGAAAATCACCGTGCCGGTGCTCGTCATGCATGGCGACGACGATCAGATCGTTCCGTATGCCGATGCCGGGCCGCTCTCGGCAAAGCAGTTGAAGAATGCCACGCTGAAAATCTACAAGGGCTTTCCCCACGGTATGCCCACGACGCAAGCCGAAACGATCAACGCCGACTTGCTGGAGTTCATTCGGAAGTAACCGGCTCGTGAGGCTGGCGTTCGCTTCCGGCTGGGGATTCTGGTTGCAGGCTGCCCGCGCCGCTGATTCCTCCGGAGCCGAGCCGCTGCGCGATCGAGTCACCATATTCCAGTCAGACGAAATGGCCAGCGTGCTGATCGCGCGATGTGCTATTGCTGGAAAACCGAGTCTGGGATGGGTCCGTTAATCGCATAGGTCCCGTATTGGATCCGGGCGTTGCCGGAATAGGCCGGAAACCTCGCCGTCACCGCGATGCTCGTCGGTTGATGGTATGGTGAGAGCCCGTGGTGGCTGAGTTCGAGCGCGAGCGATGCTCCGTTGGTGTAGGCGAACGCAACCGACTCGATCGCATAGGTCTTCGCGTTCACCCACATGGTGATGGTCTTGACCCGGCTGCCGCTCTTCTTCGGAGTTCCCGAGAGCACGTAGGCCAGATGATTTCGATGCATCTGCGTGCCGGTTAGCGTAATATCGTAGGTCACGGGCCACGTCTCCGGGGAGCCCATCGTCGCCACGGTATTCTGGAGGCCGCGCGCCAGGCTTGGCGGGTTGCTAAGGCGCAGTGCCTCTTTGTCGGGAGCGCGATAGTACTGCGTGCCGGTCATCTTAAACGGAACGGAGATGAACGCGACCTTCACGCTGCCGCTTACGGTCACGGGCACCCAGTAACTATTGAGATTCTTCCAGTAGCTCTGAATGCCGGCGATCACCGCGGGGGCGTCGCGAGCCGGCGTCGGCGAGGCCTGCGGCGTGGTTACCCCGGGAAGTGTAACTAGTGCGATCGCGAGGGCGCACGAGACTCTGCCGATATTCCGCATCGGCGAATCGTTCTATTCTTAAATGCCGGTTTCCGGCTCCGCAAAGCGCCGGTTGGCGAGCTCGAAGGTTACGTACGCCACGGCCTTCGAGGCCAGCTCCAAAACGAACGGATCGTTGTTCGAGAGGTTGTCGCACCAGCGGTGCGGCCTGTCGACGCAGCCCCCGTTCCGGCTTGGGATGTCGCCCTCGTAGTTCCCCAGGAAGCCGCCCCAGAGCGCCGTCTCCCAGGCGTGCTTACAGCAGTCTTGCTGGGTGAGGATGCCGGTGTCGGGAATGCCGACGACCGCGAACGAGAACGAGTCGGTACCGTCGTTGCCGAACCAGGCCGGCTGCGCGACGACACCGCCCGCCTTGAAGAAATGCTCGAAGTACTCGTTTCCGATCTTCGACGCGGGGATCACGTTCGGCGGGAATCGGTGCACCTTCGACGCGTATTTCGGGTCGGCGATCAGGATGTCGAAGTTTGGCGTTGCCGTGACGTCGGCGTCCACGTCGAAGACGATGCGGTGCAGCTCGGCTTTGGTCAGGTGGGTCGTGTAGTAGCGAGACCCCAGCAAGCCGATCTCCTCGCCGCCAAACCAGATATAGCGAAGCCGATTGCGCGTCGGCGTCTTCGCCAGGTTCAACGCGACGTCCAGTATCGTGGTAGAGCCCGACGCGTTGTCGAGCATGCCCGCACCGTGGATGGAATCGAGATGTCCCTCGACCACGACGGTCTTTTTCGGATCGCCGTATGGGGAGTCGGCGATGACGTTGTAATCGATGTCGCTCCTCGAACGCGTGCGGACGTCGATGCGCGCGGTGGGCGCGACGCCCGATCGATACGCTCGGAGCAGGTCATTGCCGATTTCGTACGTGGCGACCCCGATCACCGGGATAGTTGCCGCATCGACCAAACGCGCCTCAAAGGCGCCGGCTGCGGCCTCTTGCGATGAGTCGTAGAGAACGGCCGCAGCGGCGCCTGCGCCCTGCGCGTTGGCGACCTGCGTGTCGAAGTCGCACTTGCCGCGCGGCATCAGCGCTACGTCTCCCGGCGTGAAGCGGTCGAAATCTGCCGGCGCGCAACCGTCTCCGCGGGACGGCTCGACGGGCGCCGTCAGCGTCCCGGCAGCCGAGCCACGAGCGACGTACCAGTCGCGCTCGAAGACGTACGAACGGCCCGCGGTCGCGAACTGCGGCGTAGCGGCCAGCTCGGTATTGCGATAAACGTACCTCTGGATGGTGACGTCGTAACCGGCCCGTTGCATCTGCATCTGGACGTAGGCGACCGACGCCGCGTAGCCCGGCGTCCCCGTGTTGCGGTTTGGGTGGCCATCTGGTCCGGGATTCTCGTCGGCAATCTGCGCAAACTGCGAGAGCTCTTGCCAAAGCTCCGCGCGTCGGATGCAGGCTTCAAGCTTTTCGATCGTATCGTTCGCGCGGTGCCGGCATATCTGCGGATCCGCCTGCCGGCCCTGCGCAGTTGAGGCCGGAACGGCTGGCGGTTGCGGCGACCACGCTGCGTTGCATGCAGCGACGAAGGGCGCGAGTAAGCACGCCGCGGCCAACCTTCCGCGCCTCAATCGCGCGTCCACCACGTGCTGCCCGGATAGTAGATGCCGGCTCCTTCTCCCCAAATAACGTGGTCGACGCCGTGCGAGTCAACGGCGAGGCCGAGATAATCGCCGAACGGAAAGTCGTAGCCCGCTCGTCTTTTGTAGGACTCACCCGCGCCGCGATTGGAGAGGCGAATCGGTTTGCTCCACGTCGCACCGGCATCGGCACTTCTGGCGAACCAGGTGTTCCAAGCGTTCGTTCCGTTGCGGTTATCTTGCCAGACGAGACGAAAGTCGCCGGCTGCGATTCCGGAAGCGATTGCGGGACTCGTGTTGTTTCCAAGCGTGTTGATGGCCGAAGGCACGCTCCAATGCTCGCCGTCGCTGGAATGGCTTGCGTAGAGGGCGTTTGGGCCCTGTTTGGTCTCATTCTTTGCGAAGACGAAGACGTACGCGCCGGTTCTGTCGACCGCAACCGCGTCCTGGCCGGTATAAAAATCGGGATAGCACTGGTGGCCGTTGCACGGCGCGCCCTCGCGCGTGACCGCAAACGGAATGTTGCGCCAGGTCGCGCCGCGGTCGGCCGACGTCACTAACTCGATATGACCGCCGCCCGTTTGATCCGGGCCGGTCTCGCCGTCGACCGCGAACCAAACGGAACCGTCGGACGCTGCCGTGCCGCCGTACGAGTAGTACCAGCGATGCTTGGTCGTCGCTTTGACCGGAGGTTGCCACGTTAGGCCGCCGTCGTGAGATGCGGCAACGTAGAGCGCGTAGTAGGAGTTGAACGCGACGTAGACGTCCTTCGCGGAGGCCGCCACGAGCGTCGGCTTGTCGCTATAACGCAGCGGCTTATCCAACCGAACGTTCGGGCTCCACGTACGGCCGTGATCGCGGGATCGCGTGAAGACGATGCCGGGCCTAAATCCGTCCAGACAGATGGCGTAGACGATGCCTTTCGGCGTAACGGCGATCTGCGGGTCGAACTGCCACGGCACCCTCGTCCCGCGACGGCAGATGCGGCTTGCCGCAAGCCACGAGCGCCCGCCATCGGGCGATGCGCGGAAGAGCAGATAGTTCGGCCGTTGATCGGTCGTGATTTGGTAGACCCAACTCGAGCTCGGGTCGGCGGCGACGGACGGTTCCCAACGGTAGTCAAAGCGATTTCCCCAGCGGCGCTCGTTCTCAAAGTTCGCAGAGGGAAGAGCGTTCTGACGAACGCCGCCCGCAAGCGGCGGCGCATACGCGTCCTTGGCGACGATGCACGACGAAAGCACGAGGCTTCCCAAAAGCGCCCGCAGCACGTTCTTCATCCGCGTGGCTCCTCCGTTAGTAGACCAGCCTACTCGTAGTCCGGTGCGAAGTAACTGCTCGTAAAGCGATGATGCAGGAAGAAGTTTGCCGGATGCGGCGCGCTTATTTTCTTGAACGGCCGTGGATTCTGGTAGAAGTCGAAACAGTCGCCCGCCGGATCGTTGGCGCGCGCGTCGGCAGCCGCCATCTGCGGTACGCCGAAGAGGTCCTCGGCAAAACGCAGCACGCTCGCGGTCTCGTACTGCGTGTGCGAGACGTAGTTTTTCTTGGCATACGGCGAGATCACGAGCAGCGGTACGCGGAATCCCAAGCCGTCGTAATCTTCAAACGGCGCGGGAACGTGGTCGTACCAGCCGCCCCAGTCGTCCCACTGGATGAAGATCGCGGTCGAATCCCAGAACTGGCTCGCGCCGATCGTGTTGACGACTGCCGCCACCCACGAGGGCCCGTAACCGCCGCCGCACTCGAGATGATCCGACTCCGCGCACTCCGGCGTGATCCACGTGAAGTTCGCTAGCTTGCCGGCTCGCACGTCGGTGATGAACTTCCAATTCGGTGAGATTACGTCTTTCTTCCAATCTGGTCCGAAGAAGATGTGCCGGACCGCTTGATATGCCGACCACGTTCCACCATTGCCGCCGGCGTCGTCGCCGTACTTAACGGCGTAAAATCGCCAGGAAAGCTTTGCCGTGTCGAGCTCGTCGCCAAGCGTCGTGTAGTCGAAGCAGGCTTGCTGGTAGCCGCCGTAGCTGCGCTGTTGGTTGATCGTCGGAACCGTGGCGCGCGAACCTCCTTCGCATCCCCACTCCTGCGAGAACGGCAGGTCGACGCTAGACTGAGCTTGCGCCGCAATGGCGTACTGGTGCGAGACGAAGCTCTCGTCGAGATGTGACTGGAACATCCGGTCGGCGACGACCCACTCGTGCGCCATGTCGAAGTACGGTTTCGAATCCTTGTGCTGCACGTAGTAGTACTGCGGATTGGAGGGTCCGCCGTACGATTCTTCGTTGTTGAAGCCGTTCATCTGACAGTTCGTGCCGGGCAGGCTGCCCGTGCCGTTGCAGGCTTCGAACATCGCGTCGGCCGAGTGGTCGATCTGGTACTTTCTCGCCAACGGCATCGGCTGGAGCGTGATCGTCTGGCCCCTCGAGTTCATACCTTGCGCGACGGTGTCCGCGCCCGGATAACCTTGAAAGAGGTTGTCGAAGCTGCGATTCTCTTGAATGATGTAGACCACGTGCGTGATTTTGCCCGCGCCCGTCGCCCGCAGCGCCTGCATGGTTGTCTCGCTTTGCATGTATGGCAGGGAACGCGATGCTGAAACACAGCCGGCGAGCGCGACGACGGCAACGACGGCGGCAAAACGGGACGTCATGCGGCCCGCTTCCTCGGTCCCGCCGCCCGCGCCTTCGCGCGACGGGCAAGCCCCTAGTGCGGAAAGAGACTCTGGATCGTCGCTACGTCCCAGGCGGCAAGCCGCCCGATCGGATGCCAGACGGCTTCGACGACGAGGAGAACGACGTTGAGGCCGAGGTAGCCGATGAGCCCGTAGATCGATCCCTTTGCGTAGCGGTAGAGCATTACAAGCGTCTTGCCCGGTGATGCGGCCGTTAAAACATCCGCGGCGTCAGCCGCGAAAGAGCGGGTACTCCGCGGGCGGGCAGGCCTTCACGGGCTGCGGGTCGCGCTGCCGCGAGTCGAGGAACCAGCACGCGTCGAGGACCGAGCAGTAGCACGCGTGCACGAAGAACCGGAGGCGCGCGTCGTCGAGCCGCGCCCAGACCGCGGCGTCCGTGCGCCGCTTCGGGAGGTGGATGTAGCGGACGGTCTGACCGGCGGTGAGGACGCGCTCTTGCAAGCCCTGGGTCGTCGTTGGCAGCGGCCCCGTCGCTCCGCAGCAGACGCGAAGGGCCGCGATCGCGGACGGGTAGGCCCTACCGTTATAGTAGAGCGGAAATGAGGATCGCGGCCGCAGCAACGATCAAGTCGATCCAGACGCGCCCCGTCTTGGGTTGGCCGCCGGCCGGATCGGTCACGCGTGCAACCGCCTAGAAGATCGGGGGGAGTCTGTCCGCCTTTTCAATCGTCTCTTCCATCGACCACGCCGGATGGATATTCACGACGTTCCATTGGACCAGCCGGCTCTCCATCGCGAAGTTGCGAACCTTTTCGATGTCATCGGCCTCGAGAACCGCAATCATCTTGTGATCGGGCCCAAGCACGTTGATCGAGCCGATCTTCACGCCGTTCTTTGCGGCGATGCTCGGTATCTCTTTCGACCCTTGCCGCAGCATCTCGCGGATCTTGGCGTTCGACGTGGGGCAGAGCTCGGGCGCGTGTTCAGCAACTAGCACGAATTGCATATCGCGGCGTCGTCCGACGACGCGCCACGCCCCTCCTGCCCGCCCCGGCTCCCGAAAAACGGTTAAAGAGGCGCGGGCTAGCGCAAGCGGGAACGTGGGCGCTCGAATCCATCCTACTAGCTGCCCCAGAGCTACATTGAGAACACAGGAGTTATAATGCGACGTTTACTCCCATTGCTATCGGCTCTCGTCTCCGCCGCGCTGCTCGGCGGATGCGGCGGTGCCGGCACCGCGCCGGTCGTAAGCAATTCAACCGCGACGGCCGGCGCGATCGCGCGCCCGGGCGGGGTTGCGCAGAAGCCGCACACCCTGGGCTACCGGCAGACGCCCGCGCATCCGCCCAAGCGGCGGCACGTCGTTACCGGTGCTGACCGGGCGCGCGCGCGCGCCGGTGGATGGCAGCCGGTTCCTGGCGCGGCCTTCCCGAACGGCCCCGGCACCGCGCTGCTGATGACCGACGGTACGGTCATGGTCCAAGACGTTTGTAGCTCGGCGTGGTATAGCTTATCGCCCGACCAGAACGGAAACTATGTCAGCGGCACGTGGACGCAGAAAGCCTCGCTGCCCTCCGGCTACGCGCCGCTTTACTTTGCCTCGGCGGTGCTCGCCGACGGCAAGCTTATCGTTAACGGCGGCGAGTACAACTTCTGCAACTCGAAAGAGACGAACCTGGGCGCGATCTACGATCCGGTTGCGAACACCTGGACGTCGGTCTCTCCGCCGAGCGGCTGGGGCCAGATCGGCGACGGCCAGAGCATCGTTTTTGACGACGGCACCTACATGATCGGCAACTGCTGCACCAACGCGCAGGCGATCCTCAACGAGTCGACGATGTCGTGGACGCCGGCCGGTCCCGGCAAGCACGACGTCAATAGCGAAGAGGGTTGGACCCTGCTTCGTAACGGCACCCTGCTCGACGCCAACGTCGTCGCCGAGCCCAACTCTGAAATCTACAATCCCTCGACGAACGCGTGGACCTCGGCCGGCACGATTCCGGTCAACCTGACGCAATCCGAGGAGATCGGCCCGCAGACGCTGCGCCCGAACGGCACCGTCTTCGTTGCCGGGGCGAGCGGCCACACGGCAATCTACACGAAGGCCGGCGCGTGGGTGCAAGGCCCCGATTTCCCGATGGTCAGCGGGCAGCAGCTCGACGTCGCCGACGGCCCGTCGACGGTGCTGACCGACGGGACGGTCATGGTCCCGGCCAGCCCGGGCGTCTATCAGGCTCCGGCGTACTTCTACATCTTCAACGGTAAGAAGTTCAAGGCGATCGCGAACCCGCCGGACGCGCCGAACGACTCCTCGTACAACATTCGGCTGCTGATGCTGCCCAACGGCCAAGTCCTCGAGACCGACGGCAGCAACGACGTCGAGATCTATACCGCGGGAAACCGTCCCGATCGAAAGATCGCGCCGGTGATCTCCTCGGTGCCGACGACGCTCACGCACGGCACGACCTACCAGGTCTCCGGAAAGCGGTTCAACGGCTTCACGCAGGGGAGCATGTACGGCGACGACGCGACGCAAGCGACGAACTATCCGCTGGTGCGGATCGTCAACACCACGACCGGTCACGTCTTCTACTGCCGCACGCACGGTCACAGTTTCATGGGGGTCGGCTCGCAGCAGGCCGTCTCGACGAACTTCGACGTTCCGTCGACGATCGAGACGGGTGCCAGCACGCTGGTGGTCGTCGCGAACGGCATTCCGTCGAAGCCGGTCTCGGTTACCGTTCAGTAACGCAAACCAAAGGCAAGGCCGGCGCCGATTTTAGGCGCCGGCCCTAGCCGCCGTTGATGTCGAGAAAGAGCTCGGTCGCAAGCGCGATGAGAAAGCCCACGCACATCGTCGCGGTCACGACCGCGGTGAGGCCGGTACGGCGCAGCACGCTCCAGAGCTCGCCGATTACAAAGATTAACGCGCCGACCGCGATCGAAAGGAAGAGCACCGAGAGCGTCGGCGAGTAAAAACTATACCCGATGATCGTGCCGAGGAACGTTGGGCCGCCGGCGATCAGTCCGGCCAGCGCTATCATCCCCCAGGACGGAACGACCCGGCCGACGAGCGGCGCGGCAACGCCGAAGCCTTCGGTTGCATTGTGCAGGCCGAAGCCGACGATCAGCGCCAGCGCGACGGCGGTCGCGCCGGCGGCCGCCGACGCGCCGATCGCCAGCCCCTCGCCGAAATTGTGTGCGCCGATGCCGATGGCGATGATCGCGGCGAGCACCATCGGGTTCTCCGCTTGCGCCGCTGCCTTTTTCGCAAAGTGCGTCGCCGTACTGCCCAACCCGACCAGCCCGGTGAGCAGGCCGATGACGAAGACCGCAATTAATCCCACCGGGAACGCGGCGTTGCCGGCATGCCAGGCGCGCAGGCCTTGCGAGATGGGAACGATCGCGTTCTGCGCGATCTCGACCACCAGATAGAGCAGAATTCCAATCGCGAGCGCATTAAGCAGCGCGATCGTCTGCGGCGAGACGCCGCGCGCCCGCGCGACCGGGAGGCCGAGAAAGATCGTGAAGCCGGCCACGGCGCCCAGCAGGACCGTCATCCAGAAGCTCAGCCCGTGCGGCGCCGGATTCGATGCCGGTGCCATCGCGCGGTACATCTTGGTCAGCGTGTTCGGCGTGCCGATATAGTGGATCGCGGTGATGAGGCCGCTCGGCATTCCCATATCGTCCTCGATATGGTCGAGCACGTGGCAGTGGATCAGCCAGGTTCCGGGGATCGCGTCGGCTTTCACGGTGACGTCGACGCGCTGTCCGGGCGAGACGAGCACGGTGTCTTCGACGTCGCGATACTCGACCGGCGCCGCATCCCGGTCGATGATTTGCTGGTAGTGGCCGTGCGTGTGCATGGTGTGAAACTCTTCGCCGGAGATGTTGATCCAGCGGATGCGAAAGCGATCGCCCTTGCGTACGTCGAGCGCGCGCGTCGCCGGATACTCTTTACCGTTGAGCGTGAAGTGGTTCTCCGTGCCGCTCTGGATCTGCCACGCCGAGATTACCTCGAGGAAGTCGTGCGCGAGGTCGCGTTCGACCGGGCGCGGGTTCGACGGCTGCACGATGATCGCGCCGTAGAGCCCGGAGTCGAGCATCGCCATGTCGTCGTGCGTGTGATAGATGAACGTTCCGGGTTGATCCGCGACGAATCGATAGACGAAGCGTCCGCCCGGCGGCACGAGCGGCTGCGAGATGCCGCCGACACCGTCCATCGTTACGGGGATATCGTGGACACCGTGCATGTGAATCGAATCGGGCGTCGGTCCCCGATTCGTGTAATCGATGACGAGCGTGTCGCCTTGCCGCACGACCAGCGTCGGCCCCGGCACGACTCCGTTGTAGGTGTTCGCCATCACCGTCAAACCCGGCCGCAGCGTCCACGGCGCCGGACGCTCGACGATGTGGAAGAGCTTCGTCCGCCCGCTGACCGACGGTATCCCTTGAAAGGCGCCGTCCGGCCGGCGAAAGACGGACGACTCTCCCGGGGCCGGCGTCGCAACCGGCACGGCGCCGCGGATAGGCTGCATGCCCAGCGTGGTCGAATTTGCCGATGCGGCCTCGTCGGCGTCGGCCAAGACGGCGAGCGGCCACGCCGCGCACGCGAAGAGCGCAAGCAAGACGAGTTTGCACGAGAGGCGAACGGAACGAGCGCTCATTTAGGAGCGCCTAAGATTGTCGCTAGGCATGCCTTTCTCCTGGCGAACCGCCGGCTTTGCCCGGCCGCCACCTTCAATGATAGGCCGGGACGAGCGAGGGGCTTGCCTCGAAAGTCGGCGTGCCCGGATCGTTCGACCGACCGCCTTCGCGTCGTGCACCGAGACGTCAGTCGTGCTCCGAGACGTCACATGATAGACGATCACCGGTTTAAAGTGGCTTGTCTCCCGACGATGTCGTCGGGACGATTGCGAGCGCGCGCAGCCGGTAAGCACGCAGTCGCTACGCTAAGACCGAGATATATCGCATCGCCTGCGCTCGAAGTATCCGACAATTGGTCCGGCGAAGAGCCGTGACCGGAGGGGAACGTGCCGGAAGTACATTTGCAGCGCACGCTGCGGGTTCCACCCGATCCAGCCTGTCAAGCGCTGGGAGATCTCATGCACGCGATCGCCGCGCAGGAGGGGCCGTGGCGCGGCTTTGCGCTGCACGTGAGCCTCGGCGATCTTCGGCTCCCGGACGTCGGCTACGTAGCGGTCCCGATAAAGCTCACGACCGCGAAGGACGCGGCCGATTCCTACGCTTTCGATATCACCTTCAGCGCGACGAGCCAACCAGCGGCGTTTCCAACCTTTAAGGGGTCGATCGGCGTTAAGCCGGGGGGTCTCGGCGAATCCAAGCTCCATCTGAGGGGCAGTTACAGTCCGCCGATGCAGATCTTCGGCAAGTTCTTGGACGTGGCGTTTACTCCAGGCGTGGCCAATCGCTCCCTGGAGAACTTCATCGAAGAAATCGGCACGGCGGTCACCGCGCGCGTCGACCAACGCGAGGCCGATTTCGCGCGCTACCGTTTTTATCGATCGCTGTAGTGGGCGCGGAGGCACGTTGCTGCATCGTGGGGGGCGGCCCCGCGGGAATGATGGCGGGCCTGCTCTTTGCGCGGGCCGGCGTGCCGGTCGTGCTCCTTGAAAAGCATGCCGACTTCTTGCGCGACTTCCGCGGCGACACGATTCATCCATCGACCCTCGACCTTATGGGCGAGCTCGGGCTCCTCGACGAGTTCCTGAAGCGTCCCCATCAAGAGGTGACGAGCCTTGCCGGGAACGTCGGCGATACGCTCGTCAAGGTCGCCGACTTCTCGCATCTGCCGACGCGCTGCAAGTTCCTCGCCTTCATGCCGCAGTGGGAGTTCCTCAATTTCTTGGCGGAGGAGGCGAAGAGGTATCCGCACTTCGATTTGCGCATGCTGGCGCGCGTTGACGAGCTGCTCTGGGAGGGCGACCGCGTCGCCGGCGTTCGCGCTCAGACGCCGGCCGGCGCGCAGGAGTTTCGGGCCGAGCTGACCATCGCCGCCGACGGTCGCGAGTCGGTCGTGCGCCGCGAGGCTGCGCTAACCCCTGTCGAGCTCGGCGCACCGATGGACGTGCTCTGGCTGCGCTTGACGAAGCGGCCCTCCGATCCCCACGAGACCTTCGGTTACATCCGCGGCGGGCGCATCATGGCGCTGATCGACCGCGGCGAGTATTGGCAATGCGCGTACGTGATTCCGAAAGGAGCGCTCGCGGAGTTCAAGGATCGCGGGCTGATCGATTTCCGCGGCCAAATCAGCGAGATCGTACCGTTTTTGGGGGACCGCGTCGACGAGATCCGCGAGTGGGACGACGTGAAGCTCCTCACCGTGCGCGTGAACCGGCTTCGCCAATGGTACCGGCAGGGTCTGCTCTGTATCGGCGACGCCGCGCATGCGATGTCGCCGATCGGCGGCGTCGGGATCAACCTCGCGATTCAGGACGCCGTCGCCGCATCGAACATGCTCGCCCCTCGGCTGCTGGAAGGCGGCGTCACTTCCGCCGACCTGCGAGCGGTGCAGCAGCGGCGCGAGGCCGCCGCGCGCCTCACCCAAGCGTTGCAGCTCTTCATACAAAGCAAGATCATCGGCCGCGTGCTGACGGGCGGTCGCGCTCCACTGCTAGGGAAGCTGCCGGCGCTGCTTCGCTGCCTTCCGTTCCTGCCGCGAATTCCGGCGCGCCTCATCGGACTCGGCTTTCGTCCCGAACACGTAGAGACGGTGGCCCATCCCGTGCGATTACCGAACGAAATGGTGAATTCGCCGTGATTGAAGACGCAAGTCTACGGTCACCCGCCACAACCGACCGCGATGCACGTAATTAGCGCGTTCGCATCGTGGGTCGCG
>JBARBD010000003.1:0-2768 GCA_049792675.1 Vulcanimicrobiaceae bacterium
CGGGCACGGATAGATGTAGTCGTGGATCGTACCGGCGGCCGAGGCGCGCCCTTTGTCGGAGACGCGAAGCAGCCAGAGCGCCTCTCCGATCGCCTCGCGCCCGCGGCGCGGAAAGGTCTTTCCATCACGAAAATCAGTCGGCATGGGCCGTATAATACGCCCGGAGAGCGGCGGGTTGCGCGGACGGCGCGAGCGAACGCTGCGACATGCAGGAGCGCTTCGACGTGCCTCGCCACGAGCCGCGCTGGCACGCATCGCTGGCGGTCTTGGGGGCGCTGGTGCTCTATATCACGCTTCCGCCGCGGCTGGTGATCGGCCCGATATGGGCCGCGCCATTCTTGGTGCTCCTTCTGCTGGTTCCGCTCTCGATATTCGCGCCGCGCCGCCACCGCGAGACGCTGCGCAGCAGGTTCTGGAGCATCCTGCTGATCGCGATCGTGAACTTTTTCAATCTCGCCTCGGTGCTCTTACTGGTGCGAGGATTCTTCCGTCCCGAGACCGCGCTGCTCCATTCGGCGGCAGTGTTGCTGCGAACCGGGTCCCAGATTTGGATCACAAATATCTTGGTCTTCGCGTTGTGGTTCTGGGAACTCGATGGGGACGGACCAGATGCGCGCGCCCACGCCAGCGCCGCGACCGAGGTCGAGAACGCCGACTTTCTCTTCCCGCAGATGCAGTTGGCGATCACGAGCGGGCAATCGACCCGGTGCATCGATCCGCTCTGGAAGCCGCAGTTCTTCGACTACCTTTATCTGGCGTTCACCAACGCGACCGCGTTCAGCCCGGCCGACGTCATGCCGCTGAGCCGCTGGGCAAAAGCCCTCATGACGGTGGAGGCCCTGATCTCGCTTATCACGATCGCGATGGTGCTTGCTCGATCGATCAGCCTGATCACTTAGGGCACCTGGAAGACGCCTTTTTTTGACCTGCCCCGAACTCGAGGCGCCCTTGACGGGTTGTAGGACGGAGTGTGGACGTGCTAGAACGGAGGGTCGCTTGGCGTGCGGGTATGATGTAATGGTAGCCTGCGACCTTCCCAAGGTTGATGCGTGGGTTCGATTCCCACTACCCGCTAATTGGGACTCGCGCTCCGCGATATGGCGACGTAGCCAAGTGGTAAGGCAGGGCTCTGCAAAAGCCCCATTCGGCAGTTCGAATCTGCCCGTCGCCTGAGTTTTCTCCCGATGATGCGCGTCGCGGTGGTTGGCGCCGGAGCCATTGGGGGCTTCCTGGCCGCCGCACTGGCGAGATCGGGCGTGAGCGTGGGGGTCGTCGCGCGCGGCGCCCACCTCGAAGCGATCCGCCGTAACGGCCTGCGCGTGCAAAGCGATCTGGGCGCGTTCGAGGTGCGCGTCGATGCGGCCGACGATTTGCGCCGGCTCGGCGCGTTCGACGCCCTGCTCTTGACGTTCAAGGCCCATCAGTGGCCCGTGCTCCTCCCGCAGTTGCGGCCGTTTGCCGGAACGGCGACGCAGATCGTCACGCTGCAGAACGGCCTTCCGTTCTGGTACGTGCGCGAACCGCCCCTGCACAGCGTCGACCCGGGCGGAACGATCGGGCGCCTCTTTCCCGACGCGCAGGTCGTCGGCGGCGTGGTGCACGTCTCGGGATCGCTCCTCGCACCCGGCGTCATCCGGCAGAGCGGCGGGCTGCGCTACGTGCTCGGTGAAGCGAGCGGTCCTGCCACGCCGCGCCTCGAGGTGCTTGCGAAGATGCTTTTCGACGCCGGCCTCTCCGCCGAGATCGACCCGGATATCCGCGCGACGATCTGGCTCAAGCTCGTCAACAATAGCGGGCTCAACTCGGTAAGCGTGCTAACGCGGCTGACGATCAAGCCGATGCTCGCGAATCCGGAGACCCGCGCGCGCGTGCGGGAGCTGATGATCGAGACGCTGCGCGTCGGCCAGGCGCTCGGCGTCGTCTCCGACGCCGACGTCGACGCGCGCATCGCGTACGCCGCGCGCCTCGACGACGTCAAGACCTCGATGCTGCAAGATTACGAGCTCGGGCGTCCGATCGAGCTGGATCCGATACTGGGTGCGGTGATCGAACTCGCTGGGCGATGCGGCGTGGCCGTCCCGCGGTTGCGCGCAACCTACGACGCGTTGCGCAGCGCGGCCGGTGCCGCGTCGCCGCGATGATCTCCGAGCCAGCGCCGCGGTTGGATATTGCCACGCTCGCGGGCGTCGGGCCGAAAAGCGCGCCGCTCTTCGTGGAGCTCGGCCTCGACACCGGTCAAGCGCTTTTGGAGTACCTGCCATTCCGCTACGAAGATCTCCGCTTTGCGACGCCGGCCGCGCGCCTGGGATCCGCAGACGGCGAAGAGAACGCGGCCGGCACCGTCGTCGCGGTTAAAGAACGGCGCGTTCGGGGTTTGGAGATCGTCGACGTGGAGTTATGCGACGATGCCGGCGACCGCTTCGAAGCGAAATGGATCGGGCGTAACCGCTACGTCTACGGGCGTTTTCGTGAAGGGATGCGGCTCTTCGTCCGCGGGCGCGTCGAACGGACGCTCTCCGGCGCGGTCGTTCGCGTCTCGCAGCACGCGCAGCTTCGCGAAGGCGAAGCCTATCGGGGCGAACTCGTTCCGGTCTATCGCGCGACCAAGGATCTCGCAACGCGCAAGATCGCGACCGTCGTCAAGAACAACCTGACGCGCTTGCTCGAGCTGACGCCGCCCGACCCATTGCCGCCGTCGCTCGCTGCCGCGCGGCGCTACCCGCCGCTCGCCGAGGCGTACCGCGCCGTCCATCAGCCGCGCACGCCCG
>JBARBD010000004.1:0-48525 GCA_049792675.1 Vulcanimicrobiaceae bacterium
CCCAAAGCCCGATCCAGCACGTCGTGATCGTCGTGCAAGAGAACCGGTCGTTCAACGATTTCTTTGCAACGTTCCCCGGCACGACCGGAACGACGACCGGGAAGATGCGCGTCAAAGGCAAGACCGAGCCGATCGCGTTAAAGAAAGTCGCGCTGCTCTCTAAGAGCGACCTGCGCCACACCTACCCGGCCTATCACGCCGCCTATCGCGACGGGTACATGGACGGTTTCAACTTGATTCGCTCGACGGTAACCGGGAAGACCGAGGGCACCGCGCCCTATCAGTACGTGGATCCGAACGACGTGCAGCCGTATTGGACGATGGCGACGCAGTACGCAATCGCCGATCGCATGTTCCAGACGCAGGGCAGCGGCAGCTACACGGCCCACCAGGATCTCATCGCTGGCGCGACGATTATCGACGGAACGCACAGCGTCGTCGACGATCCGACCAGGATGCCGTGGGGCTGCCCGGCGCCGAGCGGAACGGTAACCTCGCTGATCACGACGAGCCTTAAGTACCAGAAAGACGCCGGACCGCCGCCGTGCTTTAGCTACCCGACGATGCAAGTGCTGCTCGACGGGGCGTCGCTCTCGTGGAAATACTACACGCCGGCCTGGCGCGGCAACACCGGCGGCATTTGGAACGCCTTTCTCTCGATCTCGGCGGTCTTCAAAGACCAGAGCGAGTGGAGCGCGCACATCTCGCAGCCCGAAACGACGATCTTCGACGACGTCTCGGGCGGCACGCTCCCCGCGGTCTCGTGGCTGATTCCCGACGGCATGAACTCCGACCATCCCGCCTATCCCTCGGATACCGGACCATCCTGGGTGGCGAGCGTCGTCAACGCGATCGGCCAGAGCAAGTATTGGAAGTCGACCGCGATCGTCGTGGTTTGGGACGACTGGGGCGGCTTCTACGATCCGGTGAAACCACCCAAACTCGACGAGCAAGGCGGCCCCGGCTTCCGCGTCGGGATGATCGTCGTCTCGCCCTACGTGCCGAGTAACACGATCTCGCACACGACCTACGAGTTCGGCAGCATCTTGCGGTTCGTCGAGGACAACTGGAATCTGGGACGGCTCGGCACGACCGATCAAACGACCAAGAGCATCGCGAACGTCTTCGATTTCACGCAGTCGCCGCGCAAGTTCCAGAAAATCCCGTCGCAATACTCGAAATCCTACTTCCTGCACCGGCCGCCTTCGGGGTTGCCGGTCGATACCGAATAAGGCGAGGACATTCCATGGTTTCCCGAGCACCGTACCTCTGGATCTGCGCGCTGGCCGCGAGTTTCGCGCTCGGCGGCTGCGGCGGCAGCACGGCCTCGCTGCCGGGCGGCCTCGAGCTGCGCCCGCAATCCGGCACGGGAAGCTCGCCGATCGCGCACGTGGTCGTGGTCGTGCAAGAGAACCGCAGCTTCGATAACCTCTTCGCGCTCTTTCCCGGCGCCGACGGCGCGACGCGCGGCAAGATGAAGGTCAAAGTCAAAGGCAAGTACGTCGACAAGTGGGCGAAGCTTACCGCGCAGCCGCTCGTCCAGAAGAGCGACTTCCAGCACTGCCACGCTTCTTTCCTGACGGAATACGACGGCGGGAAGATGGACGGATTCAACCTGATCCATCACGGCGTCTGCGGCGCGGCCGGCAAGCCGGCCGGCACGGCGCTCTATCAATACGTCGACGAAAGCCAAATCGGGCCGTACTGGGATATCGCCGAGAGCTACGTCCTCGCCGACCACCTCTTTCAGACGCAAGGCAGCGGGAGTTTCACAGCGCATCAAGACTTGATCCGCGGGAACACCGCGATCGACACGCAGGGGAGCGTCTACACCGAGAGCCTGATCGACAATCCGACCGGGATGCCGTGGGGCTGCGACGCCCCGGCTCCGGTGCGAACCTCGCTGATCACGACCGCCGGACAATACCTCGACAAAAAAGGGCCGTTTCCGTGCTCGAACAAGTTTCCGTCGTCCGGGAACTATCAAACGTTGCGCGACACGCTCGACGCCGCCGGCCTCACGTGGAAGTACTACTCACCCTGCTTCGTCGGTTACAGCGGTTGCCCGAAGAGCCAGCAGTGCAGCCAATGCGCGGGCGCGCTGCTCAACGCGTTCGACGTCGTCGCCGACGTGCGATACGGCGCGGAATGGGGGACCAACGTCTCGATGCCGGAGACGAATATCTTCAACGATATCGGCAGCGGGAATCTCCCCGCGGTCTCGTGGGTGATTCCGGAAGACCAAAACTCCGATCACCCCGGCGACGGGACGGTCGACGACGGTCCATCCTGGGTGGCGAGCGTCGTCAATGCGATCGGCGAGAGCAAGTACTGGAAATCGACCGCGATCGTCGTCGTCTGGGACGACTGGGGCGGCTTTTACGATCACGAGCCCCCATATCTGCAAGATAACCAAGGCGGCCTCGGCTTCCGGGTACCGATGCTCGTCGTCTCTCCCTATGCAAAGATCGGCTCGGGAAGTCTGGGCGGCTACATCTCGCACACGCAGTACGAGTTCGGCAGCATCCTGAAGTATATCGAGCAGAACTTCAAGCTAGCATCGCTCGGGACCACCGATAAACGCGCGACCAGCATCGGCAACGTCTTCGACTACAGCCAGCAGCCGCGCACCTTCAATCCGATTCCGTCGTCGCATTCAATCGAGTTCTTCACCAGCCGCAAGCCGACCGCGCAGTACGGCGATCCGGAGTAGCCCAGGAGCGCCGGCTACTGCGTATCCGGGGCGCGGTAGTCGTTGCGCTGCTGGAGAAAGAACGCCGGCCCCGTCGGCGCCTTGATCGGTACGAAGGCCCGCGGCGGTTGCGAAAAGTCGAAGCAATCGCCGGCCGGCGAGGCGGCGCGCCGGTCGGCGTCGGCGAGCCGGTCTAGACCGAAGAGATCTTCGGCGAAACGCAGCACGCTCGCCGTTTCGTACTGAACGTGCGAGACGTGGCCGCGCTTGGCGTACGGGGAGATCACGAGCAGCGGCACGCGAAAGCCCAAGCTGTCGTAGTTTTGAAACGGCGGCGGGACGTGATCGTAGAGTCCGCCCCAATCGTCCCATTGCACGAAGATCGCGGTCGTCTTCCAGAACTTGCTCTCGCCGACCGCGTTCACCACGGCGGTCACCCACGACGGACCGTACCCGCCGCCGCACGCCGGATGGTCGGAATCTGGGCAGAGCGGCGTGATCCACGTGAAGCTCGCCAGCTTGCCGCGCCCGACGTCGGTGAGAAACTTCTTCTGCGGCGTGATCACGTCTTTCGCCCAGTCGGGCCCCTCGAAGATGTGTTTGACCGCCTGATATCCCGACCAATACCCGCTGGTAAACCGCACGTACTTGCTGGTATAGAAGCGCCACGAAAGGCCGGCCTTGTCGAGCTCGTCGCCGAGCGTCGTGTAGTCAAAGCACGGGCGCTGCGTACCGCCTAAGGTGCGCTCCTGCGTGATGATCGCGACCACGTCGTCGCCCGCTCCGGCACAACCCCACTGAAAGTTCGGCACGTTCATCGACGATTGCGCCTGCGCCGCGATGATATATTGGTGCGCGACGAAGCTCTCGTCGAGCTGCGATGCGAACATCCGATCGGCCAAGACCCACTCGTGCGCCATCGCGAAGTAGGGCTTCGTTTCGCCGTGCTGCACGTAGACGTACTGCGGGTCGGGCGGTCCGCCGTAATATGGCTCCAGGTTGAATCCGTCCATCCGGCACTTCGTCCCGGGCAGCGATCCGCGGCCGTCGCACGCGGCGAACATCGATTGCGCGGAGTGGTCGATGTCGTACGCGTTCGCGAGGCTGACTGGCCGCAGAGCGATCGTCTTGCCCTTCGAGTTCTCGCCGCTCGAGACGGTATCGGCGCCGGGATAACCTTGGAAGAGATCGTCGAAGCTGCGGTTCTCCTGTACGATGTAGACGACGTGCTCGATCTTCCCCGAGCCGGTCGCGGCGAGCGACTGCAGCATGCCGGCCGGCGCGAGCGGGATCGGCGCGACGCGCGCCCCGGGCGTACACGCGTTAACGGCAAATGCCGCCGCCGAGAGCGCTGCGAAAGTCCGGAGCGTGCCGATCACATCGAAGCAATCCCATGGGGGCCGGAACCTTCCCTTTTGAAGCGAGCGACCGATGCCAAAGCTGAGGGCACAACGGGAGGTGCCCTCCCTGCCCGAACCTAACTTCAATCTTCTCCCCAGACCTTGAACAAAAAGGAGCATTTGTGAACGGATCCTTGAAGTTTGCGGCGCCGCTCCTCGCGGTGCTCGCTCTCGCCGCATGTAACGCAGGCGGCTCTTCTAACGTGCCGGCGTCGCCCGGCCAATCCAGTGCAATGAGCCATTCGATGCCGCAGTGGCAGTCAAGAGGCCTCGCTCATGCGGCCTGTCCGCAGGTCGTCGGGATGCCGACGTGCCTCGCGCTCGTCTCAAATAAAGTTACCCCGCTCTGCTCGCCGTCGTCCTCGTGCGGATGGACGCCGACGGATCTGCAGACACGCTACAACCTGCCGTCAGGCAGCAACGGCTCGGGCCAGATCGTCGCGATCGTCGATGCGTTCGATAACCCCAACGTGACGAGCGACCTTGCGACGTACCGTTCGCAGTACGGCTTGGGCACGGCGAACTTCACCAAATACAATCAGAGCGGCCAGATCGGCAACTACCCGCAGGGTAGCCCGGGCTGGGGCGTCGAGATCGACCTCGACGTCGACATGGTCTCGGCCGCATGCCCGAAGTGCACGATCTATCTGATCGAGACCAACGGTCAAATCAGCGACATGGAGCAAGGCGAAGCGACCGCGGTCAGCCTTGGCGCGCACATCGTCAGCAACAGCTGGATCTGCTACGGCAGCGTCAACTGCGGCGACTCAAGCTTCGGCAACTACTTCGACACCGCCGGCGTCATGTATCTGGCCGCGTCGGGTGACGACGCCTACAACCAAAACGGCGCTCCGGAAGCCCTCGGCACCGTCGTCTCGGTCGGCGGCACGCAGCTCGCCAAGAGCGGCGCTACCTATACCGAAAGCGCTTGGAACGACGCCGGCTCGGGTTGTGCGACCGGCGTGACCAAGCCCTCGTGGCAGCACGACGCCAGCTGCACCTCCCGCACCGACTCGGACGTCTCGGCTGAAGCCGGGTGCTCGCCGGGCGTCGCGGAGTACGACACCTACAGCGAATCGGGTTGGATCGACGTTTGCGGCACGAGCGCCGCTTCGCCGTTGATCGGCGGCGTCTACGCGCTCGCCGGCAACGCCAGCTCGCAAGATGCCGGTAAGAAACTGTGGACCCTCAAGAAAAAGAAGTACAAGAAGTGGCTCCACGACGTCACCACCGGCAGCAACGGTTCCTGCGGCGGCAGCTACCTCTGCACCGCGATGAAAGGTTATGACGGCCCGACCGGATGGGGAACCCCCAACGGTATCAAGGCGTTCTAATCCACGACCGGTAACGCTAGGATGGAGGCGGCGTCTCGGCGTCGCCTCCCTTCTCGTTGCCGCGCTCGCGCTGCCCTCGTGCGTCGCCGGCGGCGGCGCTCCGACCGTTCCATCGCTATCCACCAAATCGGACCGCCATCATACGGCGAGTCCGATTCAGCACGTCGTCTTCATCATTCAAGAGAACCGCTCGTTCAACAACCTGTTCATGGGCTATCCCAAGGCCAAGACCGCGAAGTACGGATACGACACCGACGGCGACAAAATTCCGCTCCATAAGGTCGATCTGGCGACGGCGTGGGATATCGAGCACTCGTCAACCTCGTTCTTCACCGATTGCGACGGAACCGGAAGCTTGCCCGGCACGCAATGCAAAATGGACGGCTGGAACAACGAGATAGCCGGCCTCGGCCATCCCCCAAACTTTGCGTACGCGTACGTTCCCGAGAACCAGATCGATCCGTACTGGAAGATGGCCAAGCAGTACGTCCTCGCCGATCACATGTTCGCGTCGAATCTCGACGGCAGCTTCGTCGCGCATCAATACGCGGTTGCCGCCTACTCGAGCGCGGCGGTCGACGGGCCGACGCTGCAGTGGGGCTGCGAGGGCGGACCCAGCGATAAGACGGTGACGCTGACGCAGCAGCGCACGTATGGCGCGAGCATTCCCGGTTGTTTCGACAACCCGACGATCGGGATCAACGCCGACAACGCCGGCGTCAGTTGGCGCTTCTACGCCGGCAGCGTTACGGGCGATGGCGGGCTCTGGTCGGCCTATCAAGCCGATAGTCCGGTTTACGACGGTCCCGACTGGACCACCGACGTCATCAATCCGCCCTCGCAGTTCCTCAAGGATATCGCAAACGGCACGCTCGCCAACGTCACCTGGATCACGCCGACCGACGAGACCTCCGATCATCCGGGCCTCGTCGCGAGCAAGGGACCGGCGTGGGTCGCCTCGCTCGTCAATGCGATCGGCAAGAGCCCGTACTGGAACTCGACCGCGATCTTCATCATGTGGGACGATTGGGGCGGATGGTTCGATCCGGTCCAACCGGTCTTCGAGGATTACGACGGCCTCGGCTTCCGCGTGCCGCTGCTGATCGTCTCGCCGTACGCCAGGCAAGGCTACGTGACGCACGTCCAGTACGAGACGGCCAGCGTGCTGCGCTTCATCGAAGATACGTTCGGCCTGCCGCAGATGGCCCCGAGCGACACGCGTGCCGCAGACCCGGCCGGCGACGCCTTCAACTTCACCCAGCAGCCGCGCAAGTTCAAGAAGTTCGGCGGCGCCAAGCCGCTCGAATATTGGCGACGGCTCGACCGGTTGGCGCCCAAAGCGAGCAAGCCGAACAGCATCATCGGCGACGACTGAAGCAACCGGCCGCGCACTCCGGCCGCCTGCCGCGCCCGGGAACTGCCCGCCCGCTTGGCGCGTTTCCTAAGCGTCGGGGGCAGGCTCAATATGGAAAGGGCCCTGCCGACAAAAGACCTAACTCACGATTTCCCCAGTAAATCGAAGGAAAGAGGAGCATTTGTGAACCGAGTTTTATCCTATGCGGCGCCGCTTTTTGCGGTGCTCGCATTAGCCGCGTGTAACGCAGGCGGCTCTTCCAACATGCCGGCATCGCCCGGCCAATCGAGCCCGACGAATCATTCGGTATCGATGCCGCAGTGGCAGGCAAAAGGCCTCGCCCACGCGGCCTGTCCGCAGGTCGTCGGAAAGCCGACGTGCCTCGCGCTGATCTCGAACAAGGTCCCCCCGCCATGCGCGCCGTCGTCAACCTGCGGCTGGACGCCTACCGATCTGCAGACCGTCTACAAGCTGCCTTCGGGCACGAACGGCGCGGGCCAGGTCGTTGCGATCGTCGACTTCTTCGACAACCCCAACGTGGCAAACGACCTCGCCGCCTACCGGACGCAATTCGGCCTCGGGACGGCGAACTTCACCAAGTACAACGAACACGGCCAGGTCGGCAACTATCCGCAGGGCAGCCCCGGCTGGGGCGCCGAGATCGATCTCGACGTCGAGATGGTTTCGGCCACCTGTCCGAAGTGCACGATCGACCTCATTGAGGCCGCCGGCGATGACAACGGCGAGCTGGCCGAGGCCACCGCCGTCTCGCTCGGCGCGCACGTCGTCACCAACAGCTGGTCGTGCCCGGGCAGTCCGACGTGCGGCGATCCGAACTTCGCCCAGGCGTTTAACGTCCCCGGCGTGCTCTTCCTCGCCTCGTCGGGCGATAGCGGCTACGGCAGCAACAACATCGGCGGACCGGCCGACCTCGGCACGGTCGTCGCGGTCGGCGGCACGCAGCTCAAAAAGAGCGGCTCGGTGTATAGCGAATCCGCTTGGGCCGATGGCGGCGCGGGTTGCGCGACCGGCGTGACCAAGCCCTCGTGGCAGCACGACACCGGCTGCACCTCGCGCACGCAGACCGACGTCTCCTCCGAAGGCGGATGCTCTCCGGGCGTGGCGTTCTACGACACCTACCAGTCGGGCGGCTGGGGCGGCATCTGCGGCACCAGCGTATCTTCGCCGAGTATCGCCGGCGTCTACGCGCTGGCCGGCAACGCCTCTAAACAAAATGCCGCGCAGAATCTCTACAAGCTCAAGAACAAGAAGCGCAAGAAAGAGCTGCACGACATCACGACCGGCAGCGACGGGTCCTGCGGCGGCAGCTACCTCTGCACCGCGATGAAGGGTTATGACGGCCCAACCGGATGGGGAACCCCCAACGGTATCAAGGCGTTCTAATCCGCGATCCTAGCGAAACGAGGGAGGCGGCGTCTCGGCGCGGCCTCCCTTCTCGTTGTCGCCGCTAAAACTGATGACTAAAGCAACCGGGCCCCGGCGCCGGCCGCCCGCCGCGGGCGGGAACTGCCCGCCCGCTTGGCGCGTTTCCTAAGCGTCGGGCGGAGCCTTCGATAACGAAAGGGTCCCCGCCGACAAAAGACGTAACTCAAGATTTCCCCAGAAAATCGATGGAAAAAGGAGCCTTTGTGAACCGAGCTTTATCCTATGCGGCGCCGCTTTTTGCGGTGTTGGCATTAGCCGCGTGTAACGCAGGCGGCACTTCCAATACGCCGGCATCCGCCGGCCAGTCCGTAAGCCAATCGCACCAAACGCCGCAATGGCAGCTGCACCATACGGCCGTCGCGGCTTGCCCGGGTGCGCGCGTCAACGGCTTCATGCAATGCGACGCGCTGATTTCGACCAGCAACAGGCCCAACATGAAGCCGGACGTCGCCGGCTTGGCGCCGATCGACTTCCAGACCCGCTACAACCTTCCGTCCGGGACGAAGGGCTCGGGCACGATCGTCGCGATCGTCGACGCCTTCGACAACCCGAACGTCACCAGCGACTTGGCGATGTACCGCTCGAACTTCGGCCTCGGTACGGCGAACTTCACCAAGTACAACCAAACCGGACAGATCGGCAACTACCCGCAGGGTAGCCCGGGCTGGGGCGTCGAGATCGACCTCGACGTCGAAATGGTGTCGGCCGTCTGCCCCAAGTGCACGATCTACCTGATCGAGGCGAACGACAACAGCACCAACAACCTCTACAGTGCCGAGGCAGAGGCGGTCTCGCTCGGCGCCCACATCATCAGCAACAGCTACTCCGGCTGCTGCAGCGCTTCGGGCGGCTCGTTCGATCACCCGGGCGTGACCTATCTCGCCAGCGCCGGTGACAGCGGTTACGGCATCGGCGACCCGGCCGACTACGACAACGTCGTCTCGGTCGGCGGCACGGTGCTCTCCAAGAGCGGATCGCCCCCGACCTACACCGAGGGCACCTGGCCCGATACCGGCGGCGGCTGCTCAGAGGTAACCAAGCCGAGTTGGCAGCACGATACCGGCTGCAGCTTCCGTACCTCCAACGACGTCTCCGCGGTCGCGCAGGGCGTCGCCGAGTACGACAGCTATTCAGAGCCGGGCTGGTTTACCGTCGGCGGCACCAGCGTCTCGTCGCCGATGCTCGGCGGCGTCTTCGGCCTGACGAAGAACTACACCAAACAGCACGGTGGCGAGAATTTCTGGAAGCAGAAGGCAAAGAAATATGCCAAGGATCTTCACGACATCACCACCGGCGCCGATGGCTCGTGCGGCGGCAGCTACCTCTGCAAGGCCGCCGTCGGCTACGACGGACCGACCGGATGGGGAACCCCGAACGGCACCAAGGCGTTCTAGGCCAAGACCGGCAACGATCAGGGGCGGTGCTTCGGCGCCGCCCTTTTTCTCACCGTAACGAAAGTTCTGCCCGTGAATGCACCCTGTAGAACCGCCATCTCGTTAACGGCCGCGATCGGGCTCGCGGCCTGCGGCGCGCGCGCCGGCGCGCCTGGTGTGCCGGTCGCGATCGCGCCGGCTGCGTTCCACCGCACGACCACGCCGATCCAACACGTCGTCTTCGTCATTCAAGAGAATCGCTCGTTCAACAACCTGTTCATGGACTATCCCGGCGCGAAGACCCAGAAGTACGGCTACGACACCAACGGCCAGAAAGTTCGCCTGCACCCGACCAGCCTCGCGAACCACTGGGACATCGGACACGCATCGCGCGACTTCTTTGCCGCTTGCGATGGAACGGCGAAGCTTCCCGGCACGCGCTGCAAGATGGACGGCTGGAACAACGAGGAGCCGGGCAGCCTGCACGTGCCGCCGGAGTTCGCGTATGCATACGTCCCGCAGAAAGAAATCAAACCGTATTGGGAGATGGCAAAGCAATACGTGCTCGCCGACAAGATGTTCGCATCGAATCTCGACGGAAGCTTCGTCGCGCACCAGTATGCCGTCGCTGCCTATGCGAGCAGAGCGGTCGACGGGCCGGGCGGTCCGTGGGGATGCGAAGGCGGCAAGAACGACACGATCGTGCAGCTGAACAAAAATCGCACCGACGGATCGAGGATCGTCACGTGCTTCGACAACCCGACGATCGGGATCGCAGCCGACACCGCGGGCATCACCTGGCGATACTACACCGGAAACATCTACGGTGACGGCGGTCTCTGGTCGGCGTACCAGGCCGATAGTCCGGTCTACGACGGACCGGACTGGACGACCGACGTGATCAATCCGCCTTCGCAGTTCCTCACCGACATCGCCGCCGGCACGCTCGCCAACGTCACCTGGATCACGCCGACCAATGAAACCTCCGACCACGCCGGCTTGGAGGCGAGCAAAGGCCCGGCGTGGGTGGCGTCGATCGTCGACGCGATCGGAGAGAGCCCGTACTGGAACTCGACCGCGATCTTCATCATGTGGGACGATTGGGGCGGGTGGTTCGATCCGGTCAAGCCGGTCTTTGAAGATTACGACGGGCTTGGTTTCCGCGTGCCGCTGCTGGTCGTTTCGCCGTACGCCAAGCAAGGCTACGTGACGCACGTCCAGTACGAGACCGCCAGCGTGCTGCGCTTCATCGAAGACACCTTCGGCTTGCCGCAAATGGCGCGCAGCGACGCGCGCGCCGCCGATCCCACCGGCGACGCTTTGAACTACGATCAACAACCGCGTGCCTTCAAGAAGATCGGCGGGAGCAAACCGGCATGGTATTGGCGCCGACTCGATCGCAGCTCGACCGGCGGCCCGGTGCCGTCCGGCATTGTCGGCGACGATTAGCCCCTTGGGTGCGTTCCCTAGACGTACGGCGCCCGGTGACGGTGAGAGGCACCCGCGCAGAAAAGACGTAACCCGTCCGTTCAACCGATCGTCGATGAAAAAGGAGCATTTGTGAACCGAGCTTTATCGTATGCGGCCCCGCTTTTTGCGGTGTTCGCATTGGCCGCGTGTAACGCAGGCGGCACGTCCAATATGCCGAGCGCGGCTAGCGGCCAGCCCATCGCGCAGACGCATCCGATCCCGCAATGGCAGCAGTCGCACTCCGCCGTCCCCGCCTGTCCAGATACGCACCAAGAAGACACGATGCAGTGCTTCGCCTTGATTCAAGCCGGCTTAAAGCCGGACGTGCGACCGCAGGTCGCGGGATGGGGACCGCCCGACCTCCAAGCCCGCTATAATCTGCCGTCGACAACGAACGGCACCGGACACATCGTCGCGATCGTCGACGCGTTCGACAATCCGAACGTCGCGTCCGATCTCGCCGTCTACCGGTCGCAGTTCGGACTCGGGACCGCGAACTTCTACAAGTACAACCAAGACGGCGAGCAGGGGAACTATCCGCAAGGAAGTCCGGGCTGGGGAACTGAGATCGACCTCGACGTCGAGATGGTCTCGGCGTCCTGCCCGCTCTGCACGATCTATCTCGTCGAAGCGAATACGAACAGCACCAAGAACCTCGATATCGCCGAGAAGGAAGCCGTAAAACTTGGCGCTCACATCGTCAGCAACAGCTGGGGCGGCGGCCAAGGGCGGCCCGAGCACCACGCATTCTCGACCAAGGGCGTGACGTATCTCGCCAGTGCCGGGGACAGTGGCTACGGCATAACGGATCCGGCCGATTATCCCGACGTCGTATCGGTTGGCGGTACGCAGCTCTCGAAGAGCGGCTCGCCCCCGACGTATACCGAAAGCACGTGGCCCGGCACCGGCGGCGGCTGCTCGGTCGTCGCGAAGCCGGCGTGGCAACACGATGCGAGTTGCTCGTTCCGCACCAGCAACGACGTTTCCGCGGTCGCCTGGGGCGTCGCGATCTACGACACCTACCCGAGCGGCGGCTGGGGCACGGTCGGCGGCACCAGCGTCTCCTCGCCGCTACTCGCCGGCGTCTTCGGCCTATCGAACAACTACACGAAGCAGCACGGTGGCGAGAACTTCTGGACGCAGAGCGCTAAGAAGTACGCCAAGGATCTTCACGACATCACGACCGGCGCCGACGGACAGTGCGGAAGCACGTATCTCTGCAAAGCCGGCCCAGGTTACGACGGCCCGACCGGCTGGGGAACTCCCAACGGCATCGCCGCCTTCTAGCAAAAAGAGCGGCTCGCGAGCGAACGGGATGGCCGCGAAAAACGGCCATCCCGTTTCTTATTCCTTCGAAGGCGGGTTGTAAGCGGCGCCCTCGACGTCGTCGCTCACGCTCAGGCCTTTGTTGAAGCTATATAGGTACTTCAAACTCGAGCCGGCGTACTTGTAGACGTCGATCTGGCCATATTGGAAATCGGCGGCGGCAAAGCTCGACGACGTTTTGTTGAGATGCCCGTAGACCGTCTCGCCTTGGAGCGGAAACGGGCCGCCGACGAGCTTGCACTTCGGGTTGCAACCCTTGTAGACGTTCACGGTGCTGGTACCGGAGCCGCCCAGATCGACCGTGACCAGGTTGCCGCGCTTGTCGATGTCGATGCCGCCGTAGAACGCGTTGGCGAAACCCGTAGCGACTTTACCCGATCCGGTGCACGCTTTGAAGAAGGTTAAGGTTGCGGCGCCGCTCGCGTTGACCGACGAGGCCCAGCAATCGCCGTTGCGGGCCATCGCGACGCCCGCGACTTTGTACATCGCCGAATTGGTTAGGTTGCTCTTGCATCCGTGCGAGAGCGTGCAGACCGAGATGCTGCCGGCGCCGCCGCTGACGTCGAAGATGTTGGCGACCGCGATCTTGCCGGTGGCGGCGTTCGCGGTGGCGGCATCGGCCGGCTGGCCGTAAGGATCGCTGATCGTTCCGAGCTTGCGCCCGCACATGCCTTTGCCGCGATAGACGACGATCGAATGGCTGCCGCCGTCGGGATCGATCAGGTTGCCCATGCCGTCAACGGCGACGTTGTTCGGATAACTGGCGGCGACCGAACAGATCGGCGCATGATCTCCGGCATTGTTCGCGGGATAGCCGTTGATGACGCCCGCGTAGAACTGGCTGCCGTAGAGCCCGCCCTTCGGCTTCTTCTTGTCGGGATTGAAGTCGGGTCCAAGGCGCAGGCGCGACTCGCCGGCGCGCGGCGCAAGGCCGTCTGGAATCGCAGTGGCGAGCTCCGACCAGACTGGAGCGACGGGCAGGTGCGCGACGTACGGCGCAATCCCTCCGCCGCCCGCCGTTGCGGCGCCGGACGGCCCGGCGATGTTGCCGGAGCAGCCGGTAACGAGGCCGGTCGCGATCGTCGTCCAGACCGCTGAAGTTAGCAAACGCATTTCGAGTTCATCTCCTTGGCACGTAGCATCCGGGGCAAACGAAAGGCCGCGCAGAGTAGCCTGCGAGGACGAAAGCCCGGTCGAACCGGGTGCCCGTCCACGCACGATACCTTGCGCGGCCTCTCCGCCACTGCGGCCTTCCTGGCGCCGAATCCTGCCGCGCGGGGCCCTTCTCCGGCCCGGGGAAAGCAACGGGCCCGCCGTAGCGGGCCCGTTTTCTCGCTTGCACCGGCAGGGTGCCGGTCGAGCTTCGTTTGGCTATTTGTTGCTGATCGCTGCGCCGATTGGTTCCGAGAGCCCGCTGATGTTGTAGTTGGTTGGGGTCCCGCCAGTCGGGAATGCCCAGCGGTCGGCCGAGCTGAAAGAAGAGCCTTCGGTTATGCATCCGCCGGCAAAGTACCGTCCGAAGGGCGCAATCGTCCCTTGATCGACGTCGCAAGCGGTGCCGTCGAAGTTTTGAAGCGGTGTCGAGCCCGTGATGGTGGCAGTCGATCCTGAGACCGAGAGCGTGTAGACACACGAGTCAGCGCCGCCATTGCACTCCTGGTCGCCGATGGTGAGATCGCCGGCCGTTCTATTCCAGTTGACGCCGCCCGGGAAGTAGATCGTGCCGCCGCTGACGCCGACCGTGCTCATCGTGCTGCTGCCGGCGGGAAGCTCGGAGAGTGCGAACCCCGAGTTGCCGAAACCGTCGACGTAGAGGTTGCCGCTCCGGTCGTAGGCGGGGAAGAAGTACTCCGACTGAGCGGGATTCGTGTAGAAGGTCGGCGACCCCGACCCGCCAGGGTAGATCTCGACTCCGCCATTGCCGCTGACGTCGAAGATGTTGGTTACGGCAACGTCGCCGTTCGTCGGGTTGACCGCACACCCCACCGGGTAGCCTGAGGGATCGCTCAAACTACCGATCGGCGTCCCGGCGCGGGAGTACCAGAGCGTCTGCTGCGTGCCGGTGTTTGTGACCCAGATGCTGCCGTCCGGCGCCGAGCACATGCCCTGCGGCTCGCTGAAGCCCGTGAGGGTTCCTTTGAGCGCCATGGCCGGCATCGTATAGATGTAGACGTCATCGGTGCCCGAGTCGGAGAGGAAGAGCAGCCGAGGAAGTCTTGCAACGTCAGGCGAGACCCACGACTTATGGTGGTCGCGATGTACGGGCCGCGACTTTACGGACGTGATCGACGTCGTGCGATTGAGCGGGCCCACGCCGCCGGCATGGGCGGCTGCGAATGAGTTCGTCCCGCTTCCTGGGGCGAGCGCGGTCTGCGATCCGCCCGTGCCGGTGCAGCCGGCGAGTAGCGCTGCGGCCGTGACTACGCCAACGGCGTAGGTGGCCGGCCTCGAGATTCTCATAAGAAGATTTGCTCCTTTTGCTTTCATGAAAGTGCCGCGGTTTCGGACCGGGCTCGAGGGGAATCCCAGCTCGCGCGAGCCGGGGGGCCTTTAATGCTACTAGAGAGGGGGTGGACTTGCAAGCGCTCGGACCCCCTCCCGAGCTTATTCGGTGTCGACCGGCTCGTACGAGGGTTTCTGGCGCAGGAAGAAAGCCCGCGAGTACTTCGATCCGATCGGCGAAAAGGTCCGCGGCTGTTGGGTAAAATCGAAGCAGTCGACGATGCTGGCCGCCCGCGCGTCGGTCGTCCCCAGCTGGCCGAGCCCCCAGACGTTCTCGATGAACTTCACGATGCTCCCGAACTCGTACTGCGTGTGCGAGATGTAGCTTTGGCTCGAGGGGCCTTGGCGCGCGTAGGCCGAGACCACCAGCATCGGGACGCGAAAACCGAGGCCGCCCCACCGGTCGAAGAACGGCGGCGGGACGTTGTCGTAGAAGCCGCCCCAATCGTCCCAGACGATCACGATCGCGGTCGAGTTCCAATAGGGGCTCTCGCCGATCGCGTTGACGACGCTGGCGACCCAGGAGGGACCGGTATCCTTTCCCGTGCCCGGATGGTCGGAGTTCTCCTTATCGGGAATCAGCCACGAGACCGCCGGCAGCGTGCCGCCCGAGATATCGTTGAAGATGTTCGTCTCCGGTATCGAGATGTTCGTGTTCCACTCCGGGCCGTCGCGCACGGCTTTGATGGCCTCGAAAGGATTCCACATGCCGCCGCCTTGACCGCCGCTAGTCGGCGGCGAGTAGAGCTTCCACGAGACGCGCTTCGCATCGAGCAGATCGCGCAGCGTCGCGTACTTCAGGCAGGGAAACGGGCCCTTGTCGTACCGGTACTCGAGCTTCTTCGCCGTCGAGATCAGCAGCGACGTGACGGTCCCGGGCGGCGCGTCGCAGCCCCACGGCACCTTGGATGGATAGTCGACCAGACTCTTTGTCTGACTCTGATTGATCATGGTGCCGCCGGCGATGAGATCTTGGTGCGCGGTAAAGCTTCCGCTGCCTTGGGTTTGAAACAGGTGATCGGCCAGGACGTACTGCTGCGCGATATCCCAATACGGCTTGATCTCCGACGGCTTGACGTACTGGTACGGCGCGGTCGTCGCTTTCCCGGGGCAGGCGCCGCCGCCACCCTCTAAGCTGAAACCGTCCATCTTGCCGCCGTCGTAATCTTTGAGGAAACCCGGGTAACGATGGCCGAGATCGCATTTGTAGCTCAGGTCGACGGCTTTGAGCTGTACGTACTGGTCGCCGCTGGGTGTCTCCATCAGCCCTTGCGTCGCGCCGTCGGCGCCCGGGTAGGTGGCGAAGAGATTATCGAAACTCCGGTTCTCTTGAACGACGACGATGACGTGCTGGATGTAGTTCGAGCTCCCGCTGCCGCCGCTCCCGGTTCCCGGCGAGACATTCGCCGGCACGGCTATGCCGCCGGGGGCCTGGGACGCGCTTCCGGCGCACGACGCGACGCCGAGCACGACGGCCAACACGGCGGCGGCGCTACGGAGAAAGGTTAACCGAGGGCTGCTCACGTTGAGGTCTCCTTCCGAGACTGCATCTGACTATTCGCTGTCCACGGGTTGATGCGAGGGCCGCTGCCGCTCGAAATACGTTCGCGAGTACTTCGAGCCGATCGGCGTAAAAGGTCGCGGCGCCTGCATGAAATCGAAGCAATCGCCGATGCTCGTCGCGCGTACGTCGGTCGTTCCGAGCTGCCCCAAGTTCCAGTTGTCCTCGACGAAGCGCAAGATGCTGGCAAACTCGTACTGGGTATGCGAGATGTAGCTCTGGCTTCCGACCGGCCGCGGCGCGTAGGCGGAGACGACGAGCATCGGGACGCGAAAGCCGAGGCCGCCCCATTGATCGAAGAACGGCGGCGCAACGTGGTCGTAGAAACCACCCCAGTCGTCCCACGTTACGACGATCGCGGTCGAATCCCAATAGGGGCTCTCGCCGATCGCGTTGACGAGGCTGGCCACCCAAGACGGGCCGTTATCGACCGGCGAACCCGGGTGGTCCGAGTCACCCTCGGAGGGCACGATCCACGAGACCGCGGGGAGCGTCCCGCCGGAGATGTCGTTGAACACGTTGGTCTCGGGCGTCGAGATGTTGGTCGTCCACTCCGGGCCGTCGCGTACCGCCTTGACCGCGTCGAAGGCGTTCCAGAGCCCGCCGGTCCCCTGCGGCTCCTCGGGCGAGTAGTATTTCCACGAGATCGCGTGCGCGTCGAGCAGGTCGCGCAGCGTCGCGTACGTTACGCACGGGCGTGGGCCTTGATCGTAACGATAGGCGATTCTGGAACCCTTCGCGATCAGCACCGACGTGAGCGTGTTCTTTGGCGCGTCGCAGCCCCACGGCTTCTTCGAGGGGAAGTCGACGAGCGTCTTGGTCTTGGCCGGGTTGATCGTCGTGCCGCCGGCGATCAAATCCTGGTGGCCCGTGAAGCTCCCGCTGCCTTGCGTCTGAAAGGTCTGGTCTGCGAGCACGTACGATTCGGCAATCTGCCAATACGGCACGATGTCGGCGGGATTGACGTACTGATAGGTTGCCATGCCGGCCTTACCCGGGCATTTCTTTCCGCCACCGATCGAGCCGAAGCCGTCCATCTTGCCGCCGTCGTACTCCTTGATAAAGCCGTTGTACGAGTGACCGAAATCGCACGGATAGACGAGGTCGACCATCTGCAGCGGAACGCTGACGTCGCCGCCGCTGGGCGTCTGCATCATGCCCTGCGTCGTTCCATCGGCGCCGGGGTAGGTCGCGAAGAGATTGTCGAAACTGCGGTTCTCCTGGATCACGATCACGACGTGCTGGATCGGCGTCGGGCCGGTGCCGGCATCGCGCGCCGTGCGCGCCGGAAGTGCGGGGCCGGATGCGGCGCTGCTCGAGCTTCCGGCGCACGACGCGAGCCCGGTGGCCGCCAAAAGCGCCGCGCAGAAGAGCCGAGCGAGCATCTTGCTACAAATCGTCATCGACCGGGAGATACGACGGCTTGCGGTGCAGGAAGTAGGCCTTCGAGCGGCTCGACGCGATCGGCCTAAACTTCCTCGGACCCTTGGAGTAATCGAAGGCATCGGCGATGCTCGTCGCGCGCCGGTCGCTCGTCCCGAGCGAGCCCAGCTTCCAGTTCTGCTCGACGTACTTCAAGATGCTGCCGAACTCGTATTGCGTCGGCGCGACGTATCCTGGTTTGGCATACGCCGAGACGATCAGCGCCGGAACACGGAAGCCGAGGCCGCCGTAGCCGTGCTGCGGCGGATTAAGGTTGTCGTAGAGGCCGCCCCAATCGTCCCACACGATCACGATTGCGGTCGAGTTCCAATACGAGCTCTCGCCGATCGCGTTGACGACGCTTGCGACCCACGACGGGCCGTCATCCACCTTTTCGCCCGGATGGTCTGAATCGGGCTCGTCGGGAACCAGCCACGAAACGGCCGGAAGCTGCCCGCTCGAGACGTCGGAGAAGATGTTCGTCTGCGGGCTCGATATGTTCGTCGTCCACTCCGGACCGTAGCGCACGGCTTTGATCGCGTCGAAGGCGCTCATCAGCTTGCCGTTCGTGTCGCAGCACATCTTCGGCACGTAGTACTTCCAGGAGACGCTCTTCGCGTCGAGCAGATCGCGCATCGTCGCGTACTGCAGACAGGGAAACGGCCCTTGTCCCGGTTGGAATCCGTCGTCGCGCGTAATCAGGGACGTGTGCGTCCCTTTCGGCGCGTCGCATCCCCATATGCATTTCGATCCGGAACACGACGGCAGGTTGATCAACGCCTCGTTGGGCTCGATGACGGTGCCGCCCGCAATCAGGTCCTGATGGGCCGTGAAGCTGCTGCTCCCCTGAGTCGTGAACATGTGCTCGGCCAGGACGTACTGCTTGGCGATATCCCAATACGGCTTGATATCCGCGGGGTCGGTGTACTGATAGGGGTAGGTGCACTCCGGCGCCTGGTCGGCGAACGGTACCATATCGAAGCCGTTCATCGCGCCGTCGTTGCGCGCGGCGTGGTAACCCTGATAACTGTGGTTGAGGTCGTGCGAGGTGATCAGGCCGCTCTTCTTCAGCGCGATCGTTTGGTCGCCGCCGATCCCGCACGCGGCGTCTTTCGCGATCTTGCCGGTCGTCGTGCCGTCCGCGCCCGGGAACGTCGCGAAGAAATCGTTGAACGTCCGGTTCTCCTGGATAAGGATCACGACGTGCGCGATCGGGGTCGTTCCGGCAGCCTGCCCGGCGCCGGCGCGCCCGTCTGCAGCAATCTGCAGCGGCACGGCGACGTTCGAACCCCCGCAGCCGGATGCGACGGTCACCAGGGCCGCTACGAGCCAAGCCGAGCGCCGGGCGTACATGCCGCTTACCCCTCGGCGATGCTCGTGACCGTCTTCACCAGCGACTCCTTACCCTTTGCAAGCGTTCGGAACGCCATCGCCGCATAGTCGAGGACCTCGGGCAGGCGCCGCATGTAGCCGCTTACGAAACGCCACGAAAAGAGGTGCTTCGGCGAGAGATACTCGGCCTCGTAGAGCAAGAGCAGATTGGCGACGACGAAGTGGCGCATCGCGCTGCCGCGCTTGACGTGGACGCGCCAGCGCTTCGAGATGTCCACGTTGGTAAAGACGCCGTTGCGCAGCGAACCCGAGAGGACCGCAGGGCTCATCGAGATCGCGCTGTCGTAGCTCTGCGGAGGCTGCGGACTGCGCGCGATCGTCGCTCTACCGAAGTCGACGCACCAATACTCGGGCTCGGGCTTGTCGATCGCAAAGATCCATCGCGCCTCGCGCAGCAACGGGCGAAGGAGCCACGTTGCTTTGAAGAACGCAGCGAAGTATTTCGAAAAGTCTTCGTACGCGATCGTCTTGGACGCTTCCGACGCGTAGGTCTTCTCGAGACGTTCGCTTACCTCTGCGGCGCGCCGCTGCGCGTAAGCGGCGATGTCGTCGACGCCGTTATCGCTCAGTTCGAAGCCCCGCTCCGACGACCAGCTGCTGCCGACCGGCATGATGACCAAAGACGTGTTCTCAACGCGCGACGCGCTCGACTCGAAGTACGCCTTCATTTCCGGCGCAGAGACCAGGAAGCGGTTCTCGTCCACGACCTCGCGATGGAGGTGGCAGATGCCGCTGGCAAAGGGAATCGCGAAGCGCGGACGCAGCTGCTGGGCCGCGGCGACGAACGCATCCATATACGTGCGCGCGTCGACGGGAAGGCGGTCGGCTGGATCGTCGAACGTGTAGCGGGTGGGGTACGACCACGCGGGCGAGTGGCTGCGCAGCATGAAGTCGACCTTCGGATACTTTGCCCGGAACGCTCGCCAAAGCGATGGGAGCGGCTTGGAGTCGTTGAGATCGAAGAGCACCGTATCGTCGGCTGCTACCACGGCCACGCTGTCGTCTTGGAAGCTGACCTGATAGCTGGTGAGCGTGAAGCCGTCGGCAAGGGTAATCGTCTTGCCGTGAGGCAGCTCGACGATCCGGTCGAAGCCCAAGCTCGCGAGTTGGCTGGGCAGCCCGGAGATTGGAAACTTCGGAACCACGATGGTCGTGTTCTTCGAGAACTTCTTGAGCGTCTTAGGGTCGAAGTGGTCGAAGTGCCAGTGCGTCACGTAAACGTAATCGGCATCGAAGATATCCTCGCCGAAGATCGGCGGCGGACAGTGCCACCACGACGACCAATAGGTCGGCTCGTTCAGCCACGGATCGATGACCAGCCGCTTGCCTTTGGCGCGGATGTCGAGACAAGCGTGGCTGACGATGCGAAACTCCATCTACTCCGTATCCACCGGTTTATACGAGGGCGGCTGCCGCTCGAAGAATGCCCGCGAGTACTTCGAGCCGATCGGCTTGAAGGCCCGCGGCTGCTGCGTGAAGTCGAAGCAGTCGACGATGCTCGCGGCTCGCGTATCGGTGGTTCCCAGCTGGCCGAGTCCCCAGACGTTCTCGACGAACTTCAGGATGCTCCCGAACTCGTACTGCGTGTGCGAGACGTAGCTCTGGCTCGAGGTGCCGTGGCGCGCGTAGGCCGACACGACGAGCATCGGCACGCGAAAGCCGAGGCCGCCCCACTGATCGAAGAACGGCGGCGGGACGTGATCGTAGAAGCCGCCCCAATCGTCCCAGACGATCACGATCGCGGTCGAGTTCCAATACGGGCTCTCGCCGATCGCGTTGACGACGCTGGCGATCCACGACGGACCGGTGTCGTGCCCGGATCCGGGATGGTCCGAGTTGTCCTCGTCCGGCACGATCCACGAAACCGACGGCAGCGTGTTGCCGGAGATGTCGGTGAATATCTTCGTCGTCGAAGCGATGTTCGTTTTCCACTCCGGACCCTCGCGCACGGCTTGGATCGCGTCGAAGGCGTTCCAGAGCGAGCCGGTTCCGTGCGGCTCGGGCGGCGAGTAGTACTTCCACGAGACGTCTTTGGCGTCGAGCAGATCGCGCAGCGTCGCATAGGTCAGGCACGGGAACGGACCCTTGTCGTATTTATATTGAAGCTTTTTGGTCGTCGAGACGAGCAACGACGTGACGGTGCCGGGCGGCGCGTCGCACCCCCACGGTTTGGCCGACGGGAAATCGACGAGGCTCTGCGTCTGGCTCGGATTGATCAAGGTGGCGCCGGCGATGAGATCCTGGTGCGCCGTGAAGCTTCCGCTGCCTTGCGTCTGGAATAAATGATCGGCGAGGACGTATTGTTGGGCGAGATCCCAATACGGCTGAACTTGACTCGGGTTGACGTACTGATAGACCGCTTTCCCGGCCTGTCCGGGGCATTTTCTGCCGCCGCCTTCTTCCCCGAAGCCGTCCATCTTGCCGTTGTCGTAATCCTTGACGAAGCCTTTGTATCCGTGACCGTAGTCGCAGGGATCGGTGAGATCGACCTCCTGCAACGTGACCTTGCCCGCGCCTTTCATCTTCCCTTGCGTCGCACCGTCGGCGCCCGGATACGTCGCGAAGAGATCGTCGAAGCTGCGGTTCTCCTGGATCATGACCACGACGTGCTGAATGTAGTTGGAGCTTCCGCTGCCGCCGCTCCCGGAGGCCGGCGAGAGACGCGCCGGCACCGCGCCGCCCGGCGCGCTCGTCGAGGCCCCGGCGCACGACGCGAGGCCGGCGGCGGCGCTCAGCGCCGCACAGATCGTGCGGGCGAATGGGTGCATGGCGAAGCTCCTCGTCTGCTGCCTAAAAATCGGTATCGGGAGGTAAGTAGGACGGTTTTCTATGCAAGAAATACGACTTCGAGTGACTCGACGGAATCTGAGTGAACTGGCGCGGGCTCTGCGAGTAGTCGAAGGCGTCGATGATGCTGTTGGCACGCTGATCGCTCGTTCCCAGCGAGCCGAGGTTCCAGTTCTTCTCGATGTACTTTAGAATGCTGCCGAACTCGTACGGAGTCTGCGAGATGTAGCCCTGCTTGGCGTACGCCGAGACGATCAAGCCCGGAACGCGGAAACCCAGACCTCCGAACCCGACCTGCTGCGGTTTGACGTTGTCGTACAGGCCGCCCCAGTCGTCCCAGACGATTACGATCGCAGTCGAGTTCCAATACGGGCTCTCGCCGACCGCGTTGACGATGCTCGCAACCCACGACGGGCCGGTGTCGACCGAGTCTCCGGGATGGTCCGAATCCGACTCGTCCGGTATTACCCACGAGACGTTGGCGAGCTGTCCGCTCGAAATATCGCCGAAGATGTTCGTCTGCGGACTGGAGATGTTCGTCGACCATTCCGGACCGTCGCGCACCGCCTTGATCGCGTCGAACGCGCTCAATAACTTACCGTACGCCGTGCAGCACATCTGCGGAACGTAGTATTTCCACGTGATGCTTTTCGCGTCGAGCAGATCGCGCAACGTCGCGTAGGTCAAGCACGGGAACGGGCCTTTGTTTCGGTAGTACTGATCGTTCTGCGAAATCAACGAGGTCTTGGTCTTGGCCGGTGCGTCGCAACCCCAGACGCAGTTCGTCCCGGAGCAGGAGGGCAGGTCGACCATCGCTTTGGGAGGGCTCGAGGTGACGGTCGTCCCACCCGCGATCAGATCTTGATGCGCGGTGAAGCTGCTGCTTCCTTGGGTCGTGAACATGTGCTCGGCAAGCACGTACTGCTGCGCGATGTCCCAGTACGGTGCGATTTGCGACGGGTCGGTGTACTGATACGGGTACGCGCACTCGGGTTGGCCGCTTTGGAAGGGAACCTTGTCGAAGCCGTTCATCTTTCCGCCGGCGCGAGCGATCGAGTACGCGCCGTAGCTGTGCCCGAGATCGTGCGGCATGACCAGATCGCTCTCCGTCAGCGCGATCGTGCCGTTCTTGTGGATTCCGCAGCGGGCGTCTTTTGCGATCTTGCCGACGGTCGTGCCATCTGCGCCGGGGTACGTCGCGAAAAAATTGTTGAAGGTGCGGTTCTCCTGAATGACGACCACGACGTGCGCGATCGGGCTGGGCGAGCTCGGCGATCCCGAGTCTGCCTTCGCGGCCTGCATCGCCGATGGAACGGACGTAGAAATGCTGCCGCAGCCGGCGAACCCGGCGGCAGCGAATGCGAGAATGAGAAAGGCGCCCGCCCTAAAGCACATGATTAACCCACGTTAACGTTTGCGCAAGTTTGACGCGAGCGATCTTCTTCGCAAAATCAAAACAAGCCTGCGCGCGGCACTACGAACGCTCCCGCACGGCAATCGCGCCGGTCGTCGTGTTGAGGCGAATGCGCGCGGCACCCGCGCCGATCTTTCCGGTCGCACGCGAGCCGACCAGATGATCGCGGGTCTCCGAGAGCCCGGGAACATCGCTCGAGAAAGCGCCGACGACGCTCTGCGCCTCGACGCTGGCGCTGCTGCCGGGCGCGATCGACAGCGCGATCGCACCGGTCGTCGCGCTCAAATCGATCGAGCGGCCGCCATCGACTCGGCCGACGTCGGCAGCGATCGCCCCGGCCTGCGTCTCCACGTTGACGTCGCCGCGCACGCCGCCGATCGCGACCAGCCCCGCGACGTTTGAAATCTGCAGCGCCGAGTTCGCCGGGACGGAGATCGTGTATCGCACGCCCCCGTGGCGCGCGCCGCCTGCGTAGGTCGTCGCAATGAAGATGCCGTTCCCCTCGGTATGGATCGCGATCGTAACGCGGCGCAGTTCGGCAGCGTCGTACCCGTACTTCGTCGCTTGGACGTCAACCGCCGGCTTATCCCAGGCGTCGACGCGCACGGCGCCCGCGATGTTATCCACGTGGACGACCGGCGAGCCCGTCACCGGAACCGATTGATGAAACTGCTCGCGCACGCGCTCTCCAAACGTACCGGTGCAACCGGCGAGTGTGCAAGCGAGCAGCAGCGGGATCCCGCGAGCGTAGCGCGCCGACTCTCTCATAGCTCGCCTCTCCGCGCCTCTCGTGGAGAAACCCTCCGCAAACGGGGTGCGCTCGCTCGCCTGGCCGCCGGCGGCTTTAGACGTGTAGTACGGCCGCGCCGCGCAAGCGATCCTCTTTGAGCAGGGTGAGGGCGCGATTTGCTTCCTCCAGTCGCATGCCGACGGTATGGCTGCGGATCGGAATCGCGCCGGCAATCTTCAAGAACTCCTCGCCGTCGGCTCGCGTGTTCGCGGTCACGCTGCGGATCTCGCGCTCGTAGAAGAGATCGCGTTCGTATTCGAGCGGCGCGATCGCGCTCACGTAAATTCCGGCGATCGCAAGGACGCCGCCGCGATCGAGGGATTGCATGATCGGTGGGATCAGCGAACCTGCGGGCGCAAAGAGGATCGCGGCGTCGAGCGGAGCGGGCGGCCTTTCGGAGGCTTCACCGATCCAATCGGCGCCGAGTTCCTGCGCGAGATCCCGATGGATGCCGCCGCGGCTCATTACGAAGACTCTGCACTGCCAGTGCTTGAGAACCTGGATCGCGAGATGCGCCGACCCGCCGAAGCCGTAGAGCCCGACCGTCGCGCCCGGCAGGACGCCGGCGCGCTTTATCGCTCGAAAACCGATGATGCCCGCGCAGAGCAACGGTGCGGCATGCTCGTCATCTATCGCGTCGGGTATCGCGTACGCGAAATCTTCGCGAACAACCGCGTAGTCGGCGTAGCCGCCGTCGCGATCCCATCCCGTAAAGAGTGCGTTCGGGCAGAGGTTCTCTCGCTGCCGGCGGCAGTAACGGCAGGTGCCGCAGGTCTGGCGCAGCCATGCGATGCCGACGCGCGCGCCCAACTGGAAGCGATCGCTACCGGGTCCGCACCGTTCGACGATGCCGACGATTTCGTGGCCCGGAACGATCCCGGCGCGTTTGGGCGCGAGGTCGCCTTCGCAGACGTGCAGGTCCGTCCGGCAGACCCCGCAGGTTCGTACGCGCACCAGGATCTCGCCCGGCGCCGGCACCGGCACGGCCTGCTCGGCCAAGCGCAGCGGATTCGTGTCGATCGGCGCAGGCCGTTCGAGCATCATCGCCCGCAAATGCGCTCACCACCTCCTCTCCGTCGCCGACGGCGCTAGGGCTGGACCGCGATGTAGTTGGCGACGTGGGTGACGCCGGGAAGGCTCCACGCGGCCTGGCTCGCCTTCTCACGTTCCAGCAACGTGCGGACGCTTCCTGACAACGTTACCAAACCATTGGAAGCGCTGACGTCGATGGACGCGGCATCCATCTCGGCGGTGCGATGCAAGGCGCTGCGAATTCTTCGCTTGATCTCGTCGGCGCCCAGGGCCGGCGCCGTTTTGACGCCGATCAGATTAGCGACGCCTCGGACCCCTGCGACGCGACGGACTTCACTCGCCGCCTCTTGTGCCTGGAAATACCAGGATACCTCGCCGCTGAGCGTCACGTGACCCTCTTTGACGACAAACTGGATGCCGCGCGGGATCGTCGTGCCGGTCGCAAAGCGGCGTTCGATCGCCAACGCGAGGTCGGTGTCGGTGCGGAAGTGCGTCGTCGGCAGGCTGACCTCCAGCTCGTCGGCGATGCCTCGCACGCCTCGCACGCGCTTGACCGCATCCTCGACCTCCCATTTTTGATAGAGGCTTGGGACGCGGCCGCGCAGCGTCACCACGCCCTCCTTGACGTTGACCGCGATCTCGTCGGCGGTGATCCTCGGATCGTAAGCCAACTCCTCGATGATCTCTTCTTGCAGATCCAACGTTCTCGTTTCCATCATTTTACTCTCTCCTTGCGAAGCGGCCGTGGCCGGCAGCGGCAGGTCTGCCCGCGCGCCGCTCGCGAAAGCGATAGTACAGCCGCGCGAGGAAAGCGCTGCGAAGAGAACTCACCGGTTCTTCTCATCTCGACACAGGATCCGTCACATGAGCCTCCGCGTTCAAATAACCTACCGTGGGGTGGACCCCTCAGATGCGCTGAGCCGGCTCATTCGGAAAGAGGCGGCCAAGCTCGACAAGTTCTTCGACGGGATCGTCAGCTGCCGCGTCTTGGTCGAACGGCAGTACGGCCACCACCGTTCCGGGTCGCCGTTTCACGTTCGCCTCAACATCGCGGTACCGGGCGCGGAGCTGGCGATTGCAGCCGAGCCGAGCCTGCGAACCCCGCCGCTCGACGACGAGCCGAAGCGCCTTCACAAGAGCGACGAGATCGACGCGATCTACCGGGACCCCGAGCTGACCGTTCGCGACGCCTTTCGCCGCGCCAAGCGTCGCGTCCAAGAGTACGCGCGGCGTAAAGCGTGATCGCCGAGCGCATCGCGCTTCTCTTAGGGCTTTCGCTCTTCTTCGGCTTCGCCTTCGAAGAGTTTTACGCCGACGAGCTGCCGCGGCGTCCCGGCGGCGTGCGCACCTTTCCCCTGCTCGCGCTGGCCGGTGGAACGCTCTATCTGCTCGAGCCGCGATACGGCGCGGCCTTCATCGCCGGATTGATCGTCCTCGGCTCGTGGATCTACGCCTATCTGCGGCAAGAGGCTTCGGCCGAGGCGAACACGGTCGAAGGCATGTTCATCGTACCGGCGTGCAATCTGCTCGCCTACACGCTCGGTCCGATCGCGGTGACGCAACCGCTCTGGCTCGGCGTCGCGGTAGCAGTCGTCGCGGTTCTCCTGCTCGGCGGCCGACGCAGGCTCCACGACTGGGCGCAGCGCGTCCCGATGCAAGAGGTCATCACCGCCGGTCAGTTTTTGATCCTCGTCGGCGTCGTCTTGCCGCTGCTCGCGGGAAGCCCGAAGATTCCGTTCACGACGATCACGCCTTTCGGCGTCTGGCTCGCCGTCGTCGCGGTTTCGTCGATCTCGTATGCCAGCTACCTGCTGCAGCGCTTCGTCTTCCCCGGACGCGGAACGGTCTTTACCGCAATCCTCGGCGGACTCTACTCGTCAACGGCAACGACGGTCGTCCTTTCGCGGCGCGCGAGCGAGGAAGGAATGACGCCTGAGCTACAGGCTGGGATCGTCGCCGCGACCGCGATGATGTACCCGCGCTTGCTCGTCGTCTGCTCGCTCTTCAACCTCGCGCTCGGGCGGGTGCTGCTTCTTCCGCTGCTCGTCCTCACCGCGGCAAGCGCCGTTTTGGCCGCAATACGCGCGCGTGGCGGCACTCGATCGACGCATCCGGCCAATCCGTCGAACCCGCTGCAGCTGGGAACCGCCCTGGTGTTTGCGCTCCTTTTCGTCGCCATATCGCTGCTCACGACGCTCGCGGAGCGTTATCTCGGACACGCCGGCATCTTTGCGCTCGCCGCCGTCGTCGGCGTCACGGACATCGATCCGTTCGTTTTGAACCTCGCTCAAGGCGGGGCCGCAGGCGTCGGCCTGACCGCTGCAGCGGCCGCGATCGTCATCGCCTCGTCGTCAAACGACGTGCTCAAGGCGGCCTACGCCATCGCGTTCTCCCGCCGGCGCGAGAGCTGGGTGCCGGCCGCGATGCTCGGCTCGCTCGCGGCGCTTGGCGTCGCGATCGCGCTCATTTTGCTGCGTTAGCCTTTTTGCTTGCTGCGAGCCGCTCGCGGACGATCAGCACCGGAACCGGCGCTTGCCGCAACACGACTTCGGCGACGCTGCCCATCAGGAGGTGTCTGATCCCTGTGCGCCCGTGCGTTCCCATGACGATGAGATCGGCTTTGAAATGCTCGGCATATTTGAGGATCTCGTAGGCCGCGACGCCGCTGCACTCTCGGCCGTCGGCGCGTATGCCGGCGGCGCGCGCGCGTTCGACGGCCTCGCTGACGAGCTCGCGGGCCTGCCCGTGCATGTCGCGGATCATGAGATCCATCGCGGGACTCGGCGGGGCCGTTCCAGCGATCACGATCGGGTCGACGATCGAGCAGATGCCCAGCTCCGCCCCTTCGCCGGCGAGCTGTATCGCGACCTCGAGCGCCTGCTTCGCGCACTCGGACCCGTCCAGCGCGATCACGATTTTCTTAAACATGAAGCAACGCTACCGCTAAAAAGAGAATCTCTGGTGAACTTTGGGAACGCATCAGTTCGTACTCGACCTCAACGGCGGCTTGTCGTCGTTCAAGTTCGCGGCCTACGGCGGAGGGGCTTCGGCGGCCGGGCCGGTCGAATTTGCCGCAGAACCGGGTAAGCCGGCACGCCTTCATGTAAAATTCTCTTTTGCAGCTTACGCTGGATCCGATGTTTGACGACCTGGTCGTCGCGCTGGACGGTTCGGCGTGCGCGCAGCGTGCTTTCGACCTGGCGCTAGCCCTCACGCGCACCCTGGGATCCAGGCTCGTCGTTTGTTCGGTCGCCGGAGCGGTCCCGGCGCTCGCTCAGGGCGAGAGCGAGGCCCAGCTGATCGTCGGCGACGCGGTCGCGAGAGCGCGCGCAGACGGTATCGCCACTCGGGAGTGCGTCGAGCTCGGCGAACCGGCGAACCAGATCGTTGGGTGTGCGGCCAGGCACCGCGCCGGAGCGATCGTTATCGGCACACACGGCCGCTCCGGCATCAAGCGGATGCTCGTGGGCAGCGTTGCCGAGGGCGTCTTGCGCTCGGCAAGGATCCCGGTCTTCATCGTCCGCGAGGAGGCACGCATCGCGCCGCTCGCGTCGAGCATTCTCGCGCCGGTCGACGGATCCGACACCTCGACGAAGGCACTCGACGCCGCCACCGAGCTCGCGGCGACGCTCGGCGCCGAACTCGTAATTTGCCACGTCGTCGATCTCGCTAAGGCCGCGGCATTGAGTGGCGGCGAAGCGCAGCTCGTCCCGGGATCCCTAGAGATCCTGCAATCCGACGGCCGGGAGATTCTCGCGCGGGCGTGCGAGCGCGCGGCGCGGCGAGCGAAGGTCTCCTCGCGCAGCGCCGAGGGGATGCCTGTCGAAGAGATCGAGCGTTTAGCCGGCGAGCTCCGACCGGCATTGATCGCGATCGGAAGCCACGGACGTAGCGGTCTCGAGCGCGTCCTGATGGGAAGCGTCGCCGAAGGCGTCGTGCGAAGCGCGCCGGTACCGGTGATGGTCGTCCCCCGTTAGGGACGGCGCAGTTTGTATCCGACGCCGTAGACCGTCAGCACGTACCACGGATTGCGCCCGTCTGGTTCGATCTTTCGGCGAAGGTTGTTGATGTGACGATCCAGCGTGCGCTCGTAGATGTTCCCGGCGTCGTGCAGACGGTCGAGCAGCTGCGCGCGGGTCAAGACCTCGCCCGGGCTGGCCGCGAGAATCGCTAGGAGGCGAAACTCGGTCGCGGTTAGGTTCGCGGGTTTTCCGTTGACTCGCGCTTCGTGAGAGGCCGAATCGATCTCGAGCGCACCGACGCGCACGATTCTCTGCAGCGCTGCCGGAGGCGGCGAAACGTCTTCGACGCGGCGCAACACCGCGCGAATGCGCGCCATCACCTCGCGCGGAGAGAACGGCTTGGTGACGTAGTCGTCGGCGCCGAGCTCGAGCCCGACGATGCGGTCGGATTCGTCGGCCCGCGCGGTCAGCATGATCGCCGGTACGCGGTCGCCGCGCGACGAAGCTTCTCGAAGCACGTCGAACCCGCTGCCGTCGGGCAGCGCGACGTCGAGAATCATCAGGTCGGGCTTGGCATCGCGAACCGACGCGATCGCTTCGCCGATCGTGCCGCAGCGCGTCGTGTCGAACCCATCTCGATGCAGATACTCCTCGAGCACCTCGGCGACGCGCGGCTCGTCCTCGAGGACGAGCACGCGCCGATGCCGCGGACTTGCTACCACGTTCGCATGCCGGGCGCGAGATAACCCGGATGGCGTAAGAGATCGCCCAGCGGCCCGGCATAGGCCAGGACCGCGAGCGCCAGCGCGAGCGCGCCCCACCGGTATAGGTGAAGCAGCGGTCGCGGCGTCGGCTCCGACGCCTCCCACGGCGTTGCGAAGCTCGCCTCCATCGGTTCGGTCTGCGCGTTCTGCAGCAGCGTTCCGATCGCGACGGCGACGAACGCGAGAATGCTGAGGAAGAGAAAGAACCCGCCGGCAGCCGCGAGGAGCATCAGCGGCTGCCACGCATTCGCCGCGCCGGCGCCCATGTAGCCGACCTCGGCGGTGCGGCGCGGCGCGCCGAGCAATCCGGCGAAGTGCATCGAGAGCGACATGATCAGCATGCCGAAGAACCAGAGCCGCGTCTGGAAGAGCGCCAGCTGGGGTTTCCACAGCGCGCGGCCGGTCAAGCGGGGAATCAGCCAGTACCCGGCACCTAGGAACGTCAGCGCGACCGGGCCGCCGACGGTCACGTGAAAGTGGCCGACGATCCAGATCGTGTTGTGCACGACGTTGTCCATGCTGTACGAGGCGTTTACCAGACCGCCGAATCCCCCCAGGATGAAGAGCACCATGCCCAACGCCGCGCCGCTGAACGTCGGGTCGTTCCACGGAAGGGCGGTCACGGTTCCGATAAATCCTCGGCGCCCTTGTTTGATCGCGAAGAGCTCGAACGACGCGAAGATCGCAAACGCCGTAATGAACGATGGGATCGCGACGCCGTAGGTCGTGATCGTATGAACCATTTTCCAGCTCGACGAGATGCCCGGCTCCATGAACTGGTGGTGGATTCCGACCGGTGTCGAGAGCAGGATCAGCATGATGAACGTCAAGCGCGTGAGCGCGTCGCTGAAGACCGACCCGCCGTAGCGCGTTGGGATGATGTTATACCAGATGACGTACGCCCCCATGATCCAGAAATAGACCAGCGGGTGGCCGAAGTACCAGAAGAGCATGCGGGTCAGCGCGACGTTGATCCCCGGCGTCCATCCGAACGCCCACGGCACCAGCAAGCACATCTCGGCGACGACGCCCAGCGTCGCGACGATCCACATCACGAACGTCGCGGCCGCGCAGAAGACGACCAGCGGGATCGCGGCGCCGCGATTCGCCTTGCGAAAGTAGTTAACGTTGTCGAATATCTCGAAGGCAACGACCCACGTGCCGAGCACGAGAAGCGTCGCGCCGACGTAGAACCACGGGCTGGCTTTCAGCGGGGCGTAGAACGTGTAAAGGACGGTCGCGTCGCCCCGCAAGATGGTGACCGCCGCCATCGCCGTGCCGAAGAGCATCAGCGACCAGCCGAACCACGCCGTCGCCAAGCGGCGTTCGCGCGGGATCGAGCGATAGGTCACGAAGAGCGAGAGCCCCGTGATGAAGAACGTCGTGAAGACCAGGGCCATCAAGACGCCGTGCATGGTCAGAATACGATAGTAATCGAACCAGCCCGGCGCACCGAACGCGCCGGTTCTGGCAAATCCTTGAAAGACGCCGAAGATCGCGCCGAGCGCGATCGCCGCGGTCGCGGTATAGATGTGCGCGATCACGACGCGATTCTCGGCGCGCACCTGGGTCGCAGCGGTCATCTCAGCGCACCTCGATCTTGGCAAACATATCTTGATGGTCGATGCCGCAGTACTCGTGGCAGATCAGGAGGTACTCGCCGGGACGGGTGAACGTGCGCCGTTCCTCGTTGACCCAGCCGGGAACGGCCATCATGTTGATGTCGGTGTTCGGGACGAAGAAGCCATGCACGACGTCGGCGCTGGTCACGTAGAACGTGACGGTGCTGCCGACGGGAATCGTCAACCTGGCCGGTTCGAACTCGAAGACGCGCGCGACGTAGTAGGCTTCGTACGTGCCGTCGGGGAGCCGGCGTAAGCCCGGCTTGTCGAACGGCGGCGTTTGAGAGACCTTCGTCGGATCGACCTGCTGCATGTCGCTGGGCGGATTGATATCGTCCACAAATGCCGCAAAGCCGATCAACAGCAGAAATCCGACCAGCATCACGACGCCGAACGTCAGCCACCAGCGCTCGTAGCGATGAACCTGCACGCTACCACCGCCCTCGCAACAGCGCGTACATGCCGAGCCACGCGATCGCAAACGCCACGCCCATCACGAAGACGAAGCGCAGCGTCCCGATGAGGGGAGCCTCGTCGTCCTTCACGAGCTCGCCGAACTCTCTTTGGCCTTCTCGTCGCCGGCGTACCTCGACTCCATCGCCTCGGCGAGGCGCTCCAGCAGGGCTTGAGCCGTCGCCGCTGCGATGCGCCCGCCGACCGCCCAGTCGAAGGCGGCTCCGACCGCGCCCCCGGGCGGCCGATACGACCCGCTGAGCTCGAGACGCGCCGTCTCGTAGGTTTCGTCGGCGCGAACGGTCAGCTCGCCGTCGAACTCGGGATACGGCCCCGCCTGCGGCCTCCAATGGATGCGCCAGGGCTGATCGAAATGCATCGGATCGACGCCCGGCGCGAAGGTGACGATCACGTTCTTTACCAGTTCGCCGCCCGGCACGGCCAGGGTCAGGGTCAGAGGGCTCGGCTCGGCCGATGCGGCCGCGGATTCGACGCTATCGGCGAGGTAACGCTGGGCGAGATGGTAGGGACAGCGCACGATACGGCGCTCGAGTATGGACGACATGGGAGCATCCTACCCGCCAAATACGAAGAACTATCGAAGCCAATCTTCCCGGTTTCTTCGCAAGCGCCGAGTCCGTCCGCCGGCGCTTTACGGCTTGCGCATTTTGTATCCGACGCCGTAGACGGTCACGACGTAGGCCGGGTTGCGCGGGTCCGGCTCGATCTTCTTGCGCAGATTGTTGACGTGGCGGTCGAGGGTGCGCTCGTAGATCTCGCCGTCGTCGCCGAGCCGGTCGAGCAGGTGCGAGCGCGTAAAGACCTCGCCGGGATTCTCGGCCAGCAGATCGAGGATTTTGAACTCGGTCGCCGTGAGCGTGGCCGGCACCCCCTTGACCTTGACTTCGTGGAACGTATGGTCGATCTCGAGATCTCCGACGCGCGTCAGACGCGCCGTCTTGGGCGCGGTCTCCCCGGAGGTGCGGCGCAGCAACGCGCGCACGCGGGCGACGACCTCGCGCGGCGAGAACGGTTTGGTAACGTAGTCGTCGGCCCCGAGCTCCAGGCCGACGACGCGATCGGTTTCGTCGGAACGCGCGGTCAGCAAGATCGTCGGGACGCGCGCGGCAGACCTGCCCGCCGCGCGCAGCACGTCGAGACCGCTGCCGTCGGGCAGCGTGACGTCGAGTACGAGAACGTCCGGCGCGGAGCGCTCGAGCGCCTCGAGCGCGTGTGCGACGTCCCCGCAAGCCTCGACCGTCATCCCTTCGCGCTCGAGATAGGCCTTGAGGACTTCGACGATCTGGGGCTCGTCGTCGACGACGAGGGCGTGCTTTCTTTGCATCAGAGCCGCTCGTCGGATCGCTGCAGGAGCTCGCAGGCGCGGCGCAGCGCGTCGGCGACGTCCTCGAGCCGCTGCGTCGTCGGCGGGACGAGGCCGTCGACCATGCCCTCCACATTCGCCAGCGCCACGCCGAGCAAGTTCCCGAGCTCGTGCCGCTCGTCGGACCGCATGACTCCCATACTCTGCGACGAAGTTTTTTGTATGGACGAGGCGACCCTCTCCCTCGGCGATCTTGCCGGCAGTCGCTTCCCGCTGCTCGAGTACGCTCCGGATGCGACCGTCGTCGTTGGCGGCGACGGCCTCATTAGGCTGGTAAACGCGCAGACCGAAAACCTCTTTGGCTACTTTCGCGAAGAGCTGATCGGCCGGCCGATCGAGATGCTCATTCCCGGGCGCTTTCGCGATCGGCACGCCGGCGAGCGGGCGAACTACTACGCCGAACCGCGGGTACGCCCGATGGGGATCGGTCTCGAGCTCTTCGGGCTGCGCAAGGACGGGCGGGAGTTCCCGGTTGAAATCAGCCTCAGCCCGATCGTCACAAAGGATGGCACCTTCATCGCGAGCGCGATTCGCGACGTGACCGAGCGTAAGGCCTTTGAGCACCGCCTTCAAGAGCTTAACGGCGAGCTCGAGCACGCGAATCGCGCGAAAGACCAGTTTCTGGCTGCGATGAGCCACGAGCTCCGAACGCCGCTCAACGCGATCCTCGGATTCACCGGCACGCTCCTCATGAAAATTCCCGGTCCGCTCCTCTCCGAGCAGGAGCGTCAGTTGGAGATCGTGCGATCGAGCGCGCGTCATCTGCTCTCGCTCATCAACGACGTACTGGACCTGGCGAAGATCGAATCCGGAAAGCACGAGCTCTGCGTCGAGCCGGTCTCGGTGGCCGACGTCGTCTCCGACGTGGCCGCATCGCTGGCCGCGCTTGCGGCGCAGAAAGGGCTCGCATTCACCACCCGCATCGCCGATGGGATCGGCCCCCTGCGAACCGATCGCCGCGCCTTGCATCAGATCTTGTTGAATCTCACGACCAACGCGATCAAGTACACCGAAAAGGGCCGGGTGCGCATCGAAGCTCGTACGGCCAAAGTGGACGGGCGCGCGTCGGTCGCGCTGAGTGTGGTCGATACCGGGCCCGGCATCAAACCGGCCGATCTCGAACGCCTTTTCGTCGCTTTCGAGCAGCTCGATCCGACGAGCACGCGGCGCTTCGAGGGAACCGGGCTTGGACTTTACCTCTCGCGCAGCCTTGCGACGCTCTTAGGCGGATCGCTCGGCGTCGTCAGCGAACCCGGCGCCGGCAGCACGTTCACCCTGACCCTTCCGCTGCAGCCCGCGTAGCTCGTGGCAAGCAAGGGCGAGAAGATTCTGGTCGTCGACGACAATCCGGCCAATCTCGACCTGATGCTCTACCTACTCCGCGCCTTCGGTCACGATCCGCAGGGAACGCGCGACGGGATCACCGCTTGGGAGGCGGCGCGACGCGGCGATTTCGCGCTCGTCCTCAGCGACGTTTTGATGCCGGGAATCGATGGCTACGAGCTGGCGCGCCGCCTGAAGTCGGATGCGCGGCTCGCTTCCACGCCATTGGTCGCAGTGACGGCGCTCGCGATGCCGGGCGATCGCGAGCGCGTTGCCGAGGCGGGCTTCGACGGTTACATCACCAAGCCGATCGAGCCCGAAACGTTCGTCGCCGAGGTCGAGGCGTATCTTCGACCGGCGGCCGGCTGATGGCGAGCGTGCTCGTCGTCGACGACGACGACGCCACGCGGTTGCTGGTGCGAACGCTGCTCGCGCACGCGGGACACACCGTCTTCGAGGCGCGCAACGGCGCTGAGGGCGTCGCGCTTGCCGTGGCTCATCGGCCGGAGCTGATTCTCTTCGATCTCTCGATGCCGGTCATGAGCGGAGCGGAGTTCGCGCGCGCGATCCGGGCCGAGCCGCAGACGCACGCCTGCACGTTGGCGCTCTACACCGCGACGCCCATGCACGCGGCGTTGCGCGACTTCATGGAGATCTACCGCGTCGGTGCGGCGATTCCCAAGCCCTCCGAGCCAATCGAACTCTTGCAAAGCGTCGAGCGGGCGCTTCATCCCGGGAACTGAGAAGAAGGCGAGAAGCCGAACTCTTCGAGGGTTCACATCGACCTGCTATGCTACCGCGCCATGAGCCGCTTGCGCGACCAAACGTCGGTCGCTTGTCCGTTTCCGGAGGCCCAGTCTCGACTCGAGGCGTTCTTTGCCTCCTTGCGGGCCAAGGACGGCGTCGCCCGCCTACGCCTTCGCGTTCCGATCAAGGGCCCGGCGGACGCGTACGACCTCTCGATCGATCGCGCGGTGCGCGTCGAAGCGCAGCGCGCACGCGACGAGGAGAACCTCAACGACTTGATTCGCATCGCCTGGCAGCCCGAAGGAACGACCGTTTTCCCGTGCTTTGAGGGAACGCTGGTCGTCTGGGGCGGCGACGATCCAAATCGGAGTTCGATCGAACTCGACGGTTCCTATTCCCCGCCGTTCGGCGCGGCGGGTCAGCTCTTCGACGCGTCGATCGGGCGGCAGATCGCAAACGCAACCGCGCGCGCGCTGCTGCGCGATCTCAAAGACGCGATCGAGCAGCGGGCGCCACGGCGCTGATTCCTGGTCGAAACCTTGTATTGACAAGCTTCGATTCAATGGTAGAATCGAAAAATGTCGATACAGCGCTGCTGCCCTCCGACCGCCGTCGTCGACGATGACTTCTCCGAACCCGCGTCGCTGCTGAGGGCTCTAGCGGATCCGCATCGCCTCGCAATCCTGGCAACGCTGGCCGCCGCGACCGCCGACGTTTGCGTCTGCGACTTCACCGACGGTCTGCCGCTCAATCAGCCGACCGTCTCACACCACCTTCGCATTCTACGCGAAGCGGAATTGGTGACGGGCGAGCGCCGAGGCACGTGGGTCTACTACCGTCTCGCGCCCGGCGCCGCCAGCCGAGCGCGCGACGCGCTGGCGCGCGCATTCCGTAGAAAGGTTCCGGCATGAAGGCTCACATCAGCTTTGCTACGGCTCATTTCGAGCAGAGCGTATCGTTCTACGCGACGCTGCTTCGCGTCGCGCCCGTCAAGGAGTTTGACGACTACGCGCTCTTCCTCACCGAAGATCCCGGTCTCGAGCTTGCGCTCCATCGCGCAGGATCGGTCGACCCCGACGGGGACGCGCACTACGGAATATCGGTCGCATCGGTTGCGGAGGTCGAGCGCGCGATCGCGCGCCTGCATGGCGCGGATATCCCAACGTCGGTCGAACGCGAAGCGACCTGCTGCTACGCGAATCAAACCAAGGTATGGGCTGTAGACCCTGACGGCCGCCGATGGGAAGTCTACACGGTTCACGAGGAGATTGAAGCCCCAAGCCGGGCGTGCTGCAGCGATGACGCTGCTTAGCCGCTCGGCTGCAGAGGCGATCGGTTCGAGCTTTCTGTTGGCGGGCGTCGTCGGCTCGGGGATCATGGCCGAGCGCCTGTCGGGCGGGAACGTCGCCGTCGCGCTCCTCGCCAACACGCTTGCCACGGCCGGCATTCTCCTTGCGCTGATCGCCGCGCTTGGCCCGATTTCGGGAGGGCACTTCAATCCGGCCGTCTCGCTGGCGGAGGCGATCGCCGGCGGCTTACGATGGGCCGAGCTGCCGGTCTACGTAACCGCGCAACTTTTCGGCGCACTTGCTGGCGTCGCCGCGGCGAACGCGATGTTCGGCCTTCCGCTCTTCTTTGCTTCCCACCGCTATCGCGGCGGTCCGGAGCACTGGCTCGGCGAGTTCGTTGCGACGTTCGGCCTCTTACTCGTCATCTGGGGCTGCGTGCGGTCGCGCTCGGCGTTCCTGCCGTTCGCGGTCGCTTCGTATATCGCGGCGGCCTACTGGTTCACGTCTTCCACCTCGTTTGCTAATCCCGCAGTGACGATCGCGCGATCGCTCTCGGACACGTTCGCCGGCATTCGGCCCGGCGACGTCGCGCCGTTCGTCGCCGCGCAGCTTGCCGGGGCCGTCTCAGCAACCTGGCTATGTCAACGGTTCTTCCCGAAGATTGGAGATGCGGATGCCGCATAAACCGTTCGTTCTCTTCGTTTGCCGTCATAACACCGGCAGAAGCCAGATGGCGGAAGCCTATCTCCGCTCGCTGCTCGGCGACGCCGTGGACGTCGCATCGGCCGGCACCGAGGCCGCCGACGCTGCGGATCCGGGCGTCGTCGCCGCGATGGCGGCGGACGGCATCGACATCTCGCACGAGCGCCCCAAGCGAATCAACCCCATGATGCTGGCGCGCGCGACGCGCATAATCACTATGGGCTGCGACGTTCAAGGCGTTCCTCGGATAGACGACGATTGGGATCTGCCGGATCCGAAAGGCCAGCCGCCCGAACGCGTCACGCAGATTCGGGATCTGGTGAAAGCCAAAGCGTCGGCGCTCGCCGAAGAGATCCGCTCAGGGCGCTAGGAAAAGGTGTTCGCTCTGGTGGCTGCAGTTGGCCGGGCCGCCCAGACACGGCAGCGAGATCGAGGGTTTGGCGTTCGATTTCAACGGCAGCGCGAAGACGTCCAGCCGGCCAGTCCCAGCGTCGAGCGTGTAGAAGCTCGAGCGCGGCGGGTCGGCAACGAGCGCGCCGACGATTGCGCTGACGTGCGCGTTGGGGAAGAGTCCGGTCTGCGGGTCGAGCGGTTGCGGAAACTGCCCGAGCACGTCGACCGGCGGCGATGGCGGCGAGCCGGGGTGCGGCGACGAGAGGATGCCGATGTACTGCCCGAGCAGCAGCGAGGCCGGGTTGGGATTCTGCGGCAGGTACTGACTGGAATCGACGATGTCGGCCTGCGCCAAGTTGATGCCGAGCGATCCGGGCGGTTTCGCATACGGAAAGCCAACCTTGAAGAGACGCCCCCGCGTCGACGCCAGCGCGTACACGTAGAGCGCAGCGTTGACGTCGAACCGGCCTTGCACCAACGTCGAGTATCCGGCCGTCTTCGAGCCCGGCGCGCCGAACTGAATCGTTACCGCGGCGACGCTCGATTTCGAGAGCGGATTGCGCAGCTCCGAAACCTCGCCGCCGAGGTTGTTAAAGAGCCACAAGTTCTGATTCGGATCGTATTCCATGTCCACCAGATCGGCGCCCGAGAGCCCGATCTCGGTGATCGCAGGCGTGAGCTTGATCTTCAGGGCGGCCTGCGAGGGAGCGAACGAGTCGATCGGCTTACGGAAGATGCGAATCTGCTGCGGGCTCGCCACCGCGACGTCGCCGTACGGACCCACCGCGATTTGCGGCGCCAATGCAAGCCCCGGCCACTCCGTGAGCGTGCGCTGCGGACGCTCGCCCTGCGAGAGCGGAAGCACGTACTCGTAGAGCGTGCCGTTGTGATCGACGTAGAGCAGATGCGCCGGAGCCGTCGGCGTCGCGGCCGGCAGCGAAAGCGCGACCGGTGCCGGTCCGCCCGATCCGGCACAGCCGGCGATCGCGGCCACCGCTGCGGCCAAGAGCATGACGCTGGCGAAGAGCGCCGATATCTTCATTGGTCGAGACTCCCAAAGACGGGCCCCGCGCTGCTGGACTTCGCATCGAAGAGAAAGAGCGAGACGCGCGAGGCGTTCTGAAACGGCAGCGCGTTGCGCGTGTCGAACCCGTTGATCTGCGCCAAGGTCAACGCGCCGTGGGGAATGGCCTGCGTGCCCACGCCGGCGTACGCCCCCACATTCGAGAGGCTCTTGGCAAGCGAGACGGTCGCGACGTTCCCGAAGCGAGCGCTTCCGCGCTTCACGAAGTTCGATGCGCTCGAGGCGGAAAAGGTGCCGAAGTCGATCGCCGGCTGCGCCGGCGACGCTTCGTAGAGCGACATCTGCGCGCCGGCGCCATTCTTGGGCTCCTCGAAGGCGAGGACTTGGTAGCTGGGATACGTGCCGACGACGATGAGCGTGTACCGGTTGCCGCCCATCAAGGTTGCGGTCTTCAGCGGTCCGACGGAGTACCCCAGCGTGTCAAGCGCGCGCAGCGAGTGCGCACCCGCAGCGATCGACATGAACGACGTCATACTACCGTAAGCGAAGGACGACGTAACCGTCTGCCCATCGACCTGCAAGTAGGCCGTCCCGATATCGCCCGGCTCGCCGTTGATGATCGTTTCGAGGAACGGCGCACCGTCAACGAAACGGACCTTTGCCGCCCCCGCGGTTGCCGGAATCGACGAGGACGAAGATGGCGAGCCCGATCCGCCGCATCCGGCCAAAGCCAGGATGCAGCCGAGAACGGCGACGCGCAGCGCGCAGAAGAACCTCATCGAGTTAACGCTCTCCGTTTTTGAAAGAACGGCCGCTCGCGCCGCAGCTTGCTGCGGCGCGTGTGGCCACCGGGGTTCCTGCTACTGCAGGCACGGCGGCTGGCTGCCACCGTTTCCGTTGAGGGCGTTGAGAATCGCTGTGTTAATTGACGAGGGCATCGACGTGTATTCGAGCTTCGAGAGTATCTTTGTCGTTTGCGACGATGCAAGGAACTTGATCAGCGTTTGCTTGTCTGATACGTGCAGCCCGTTGTTTTGCCCGTAAAACAGCAGATAGCTGATCCCGACGAGCGGGTACGTCTTAGCCGGCGGGGTATCGAACACGCTCGGATCGATGTAGAGAATACACCAAGGCGCGGTCGTGCCGAGCGGCTGCTCGTCGCTACCCATGCCGTACTCGATGGAGCCGCCATTGACTTTCTTCAGCGCACCTTGCACGGCTTTCTTGTTGGTCGGGTCGACGAAGACCGGCTTATTCCCCTTAAAGCCGTTTTGCAAGAGGGCTTGCGCGACTTTGGGGTTTGCCGACTTTGCCCACGCGCCTTCTACGTAGCCCGTGCCGTAAGGCGTGGACTGGATCGCGGCCAACACGCCGGGGTTGCCGCTTTCGCCGATGAAGTTGGGGTTCGGATCCGACGACGACCCGGGGCCTGGCCATGTGCTGCTAACGCCGAACGTCCAGGCCGCGCTGCGGCTCGGTCCGCCGTAGGGTGGGTTGTTGTACCGCTTCTTGAAGGTAACGTTGCACTGCGCGCTGAGGTCGGTCGTGTACAGGTAGGTCGTGCCGCTACTGTCGGAACGAAAGAAGAACGTGATCGGCTCCGAGACGCCGCCGGTCACCGATTGGCCGTTGTCCGCGGTGATCGCGCCGTCGTTCCAGTCTGCGATCGTACCGTTTGCGATGGCGCAGTACGTCCACGTGGAGAGCTTAACGTTCTTGACGTCATAGTCCTGAGGACGGTAGCCGTACGCGATCGGTCCCCCGAGGATGGGGAACTCGAATGGCTCGCCCCATGTCACGCTGCCTTGCTCGCGGTTCGGCACGTACCACGTCGTGTACTCGCTCGACGTCATAGCGGCGTCGCTTCCCGCAAAATCCATCGGATCCGTGCGAGAGCCGAAACCGGTTGGCGTCGCGCCGAGGGGTGCGCAAGCGCCTTCCGGCGGGGCACCAGAGTCTTGAGAGCCGCCTTCGAAGGCTTTGCGGCCGGCACCGCTGCCGGTCAGGCAATAGTAGATCGTGCCGTGCGTCCCGGCAGCATAGAAGAGCGAACCCTGCCCGGGCGGCGTTTGCGGCTGGCTGTAGAGGCCGACGGGCTGATTCCCAAGGTTGTACGCGTACGCCGCAAAGGTGGAGCCGCCGGCATGAAGGTCTTGCGGGCCGTTATCGAGCGGACGCAGGTGACCACGGTGCGATCCTGCCGGGGTATTCGGCAATGGCGCCACGCTTGAGCTTCCCCCGGTGGCGCTTCCGTTACACGCACTGAGCAACAGGGCCGGAAGGGCGGCCGAGGCCAGTGCAACGAGAATCTTTCTCATGTGGAGTGTCCTTATTGGGCTTGTAGTGCATCAAACGGGTGGGCTAGTGAACGATCCGGCGAGCGCGAGCCGCCGGTGACCGGACGGGCCTTGGCCCGACCGGAAACTGATGTGATGACGAGCGCGACCGGCGCGTTCAAGCCGGTCGCCGAGCCGGCGATCTGCAGCGTCGCCTTGACGTCGCCGTGTCCGTTGGCGGGATAGGCGGCGATCGCGTTGTTGAAATCATCGGCGGCGAAGAGCGTCGTTCCGAAGACTGCAATCGACGGGAAGTATGCGACGCGCGGATCGCGCGACTCCGAACAGTACGGATTGTTCGTGAATATCCCGTCGAGCACCAAGATGCGCAGCGGCGGATCGCTGGGATTGCCGCCGTCGGCGCCCGCCGAGAAGACGTTGGCGCGCCCCTGACACGTGTACGAACCGCCGCTGCCGCCGGTCAACGAGTTCGCAATGAATATCTCTCCGCTGGGGTCGAGCGATACGTTGGTCGTCAAGCCTGGCGGCAACTCCGTATACGAATTCCACGCAATCGTGCGCGACGGGTTCGCCTGTGGATTCCCGATATCGCTCGCCGATGCAACGAAGAGGCCGTCGTTCGGGCCGAGCGACGTGTGCAGCGCGCCGTTAACGTAGAAGTTTCCGCTTCCATCGAGCGCAAGTCCGGTCGGGCCCGCGTAGCGAACCTGCGGCGAGACGAAGTTCCATCCGTGCGCCGGCGCCGCGGCGCCCGTGCTCCCGGGCGCGTAGGTGAGAACCGCGTCGCCCGTGTTGCCGTCAACGCTGGTCGCCCCGTAGGTCACCAGACCGCCGGCCGCGTCGAAGGTCATGTAGATGGGAAAGAGTGCGGTCTGCGTCTTCTTGTCGGCGGTGAGGATCGCAGTCGGCTGCTCGCCGCCGCTCGCGCCGGGCGCGTAGATCGCGATCTCGTTCTTGACGTCGGGCGTACCGTTTGATGGCGAGAAGCCGAACTGGTTGTCGAGGTAGCCAACGTATAGGTTGCCGCTCGCGTCTACCGCGATTCCGCGCGCGTAAAGCTTCGAGCTGAGCTGCAGCGTGTGCTCGGGTGCGGCGTTGCCGCTCGCCTTCCCGTCGTACTCGGTCACGGTCGCGCCCTTCCCCGCGTTGGCGCCGAGATTGAGCGCGTAGATCGTACCCACCGGCGGCGGCGGCTGCTTGCCGCGCAGCGTAAACGACGCGCTCGCGCTCGCAGAGCTCGGGCTCGAGACGTTCGCTTGAATCGTGACCGGCGATGCCTGCGCGTTGCCGTCGTAAGTCAGCGTGATGCTAGAGGTCGGCCGCACGATCGAGAGCGACTGGCCCGACCCGTCGCCCGCGTGAAGTGCAAACGCGCCGGTCGCGTCGCCTTGAATCGTCAGGGCGATCGGCCCGGCGTAATCGCTCGGACCAACGATCTCGGCGCCGCCGGCATCGAAGGCGTCCAAGCGAACGGCCGCGGCCGTCTTCTCGCCGCGCTTTGCTTGGTTCGGCACGAGCGCGAGCTTGAGCGATGCGATCACGCCGAAGAGCGCGAGCGAAAGGTGGTTGGTGATCGGAAGACCGCCGCCGCCGGAGGCGATCTGTGCCTGCACCGTGCCGACCGAGAGGACGGATCCGGTCGCGTTCGTGCCGGAATAGGTCGTGACCGAGAAGAGGTCGAGACCCGGCGAACCATTCGTCGTCCCAGCGCAAACGACGCCGCCGCTCGAGCGGTTGCAGCCCGGAGCGTTGCGAACGGTTTCGATCGTCGTCGCACTGACGCCCGTGACGCCGCCGCCGTTGACCGAGGCGAGCTGGATGACGAGCGACTGCGTCTTCGACGAAACGTAATCCGGCCGCATGCCGCCGGTCGGCGGCGGAATCGTTACTTTGACTTGGACTTTTACCAAATGTGTAGGTCCGGGATCCGAACCGCCGCCCGAACCGACGAACGAACCGTCGGGCGTATTCGGAGATCCGCCGCACGCGCAGAGATAGGCTGCGGCAAGCGCGGCCACACTCGCACGCGCGATTCGCCGTGGAATGCGTGACGCGATCACGGATAGGCTCCGGTGAGCAGATCGGAGGTAGTAACGTCGGCCTGACCGTTTGGGCCGGTAATCGGCGGGAGCTGCGAAAGATTCTCCGGGTAGGAAGCTTCGTAGGCCGGGTAGTCGGCGCCGACGGCATAGATTTGATAGGTGCCGCGCTTGCAGATCGTGGGCGTGGCGTGGCCCGAGCTGGTCTGAGGCCCGATATTGTCGGGCAGCACTAAGGCTTGCGATCCGCTGCGATGCGCGACCAGGGTGTAGAAGGCGTCGTTGGTATGCGACTGCACGCAGATGCCGACGCCGCTGCCGCCCAGCGCGCGCACGATCACCATTGCTTCGCCGGCGCCTTGGGGCACGCTCACGTTGACGGTGCCGCCGCCTTTGCGGTCGGGGGTAAAGCTGGGCGTCGCAAAGGCCGGCAGCGGCGTGAGCCGCGTGAGCTGCGCGTTGGCGGCCAAGATGCCGGGCGGGGGGGTGGGCGAGCCGTTGGGATTGGGGCTGGGCGTCGGATTTTGGGGCGTGTCGTACGACGGCGGCACCGCCGCGTAGAGATGGTAGGCGCCCAGCACCGGCTGCACGGCGAAGTCGGTGAAGCCCAGCGAGTAGCCTTCCCAGCCGAGCGCGACGACCGACGGTCCTTCGGCCGGAAAGGCCGGCGGTCCGCCGTAGAAGCGCTCTTCGTTATCGCCGTAGACCGGCAGATTGAACGCGAGATAGAGCGTCGGCACGCCGTTGGGCGGACCCGCGTCGGAGTTGCACGGACAGAAGCCGTAGCCGAAGGCGCCGGTGCTGGCGGCTTTGATGCCGTGCGGCGGGCCGGTCCACTGCGTTTGGTTCAGCGTCGACCAGGTGATGTGGTTGGTGCCTAAGTCGGCGCCGGCCGACTCCACTTCGTTACCGGTCTGGGTCGAGATCAACACGTCGAAACTCGACGGGCCGATGATCTGCGGTTGATTGAAGAGCGTGCCGGAGAGCCCGTCCGCCTGGCGCAGCGTCTCGACGGTGTTGAGCCCATAGGCGACGCTATTACCGCCGTTGGAAGCGATCGTTGCGACGCCGACGGCGAACTCAAGGCGGCTGGATGCGGCCGGATCGACCGAGGTCACCGGCGGTTCGGAGGCGCCGCTGTTGCCGCAGCCGGCCAGCAGCGAGAGCGCGAGCAGTGCAGTCGTGCATAGCGCAAGAGGCAAACGTGTCATCAGATGTCCACCTGGTAGTAGAGCCGGAACGAAATCGGCGGCTCGTTGGGATAGGTCAGGTAGGGTCCGGCGCCGTGCGCGGCGACATCCGGCGGTGCGTAGGGTGCGCTCGAGTACGTGCAGGGTGCCGTGCCGCTGGCAAGCCCGGTGGAAACCGGCGCGCCGTAGCAGCCGTTGACGACCGGCACGTTGTAGACTTGATTGAGCAGGTTGACGACGCGCAGGCCGAAGACCGATTTGGCCAGACCCTTGGTCGGCGGCCGGTACTCAACGGTGAGGTCTGCATCGATGCGCGGCGTGGTCAACAGGCCGCCCGGAAGGCCCGGCTCGTGAATCCCGCGGGTTGCCGCGATGTTGGGTTTGGTGCACGAGCCCGGATTGAGCGGATCGATGTAGCCGGGGGTCTGCGAATAGATCGTCGAGAGGCTGGTGTTGGGCACGATCACCGGGATGCCGTTGCAGTAGACGGCGGTGTAGTAGCCGGCGCCGTAGGGATAGCCGACGTTGAAGCCGATGACCGGATCGATCCGCCAGCCGTGACTATTCTTCCAATCAAACGCGGCATTGAGTTGAAACGGCGAGAGATCCGGCGAGCGGTAAATCTCGCCCACCGCCAAGGCCGCCGGCTGCAAGAACGCGCCGGGGGGTTCGTTGCCGAACTGGCTGATGTAGGTCGCGCCGACTTGCATCGAGAGCCCCAGCGGCAGCTCCTTGGTGTAGAGCAGCTCGACCCCGGTCGCCTTTTGGATGCCCTGGTTGGAATAGGCGACGTCGCCGTAGACCGGCGAGCCGGTCTGGAAGTTGAAGCCCAGAATCTGCGCGGTCTGCTCGATCACGTTGTAGCCGCGGCGGTAAAACGGCGTCACCTTCATCGCCGAGCCGTCGCGGAACTCGTGCGCCCAGGAGATGTCGTAGTTGGTAAAGGTCGCGCCGACCAAGGGCGTCTCGAGCGTCGAGCTGCCGAAGCGGTAGTCGCGCGTCAGCCAATAGAGCTGATCGGCGTAGTTGCTGCAGAGCTGATTGGCCAGCGGCCCGCAGTAGCGCGCTGCCCGTCCGGTTGAGTTATCGTAGGACGGCACGTTAACGAACGGTGCGTAGGGCACGCGGCTGACGTCGGCGCCCAACAGGCTGGGCAGCGGCATCGAGAGCGTGTGGCCGTAGCCCACCCGAATGGTGTCGTGCGCGTCGGGCAGATACGAGGCATCGAAGTGCGGCTCGAGCAGGCGCTGATGTTCGGCTGCCGGGATCGATGCGGGCGAACCGGCTTGGTTTGGAATCTGAAAGTTGTAGCCGTCTAAGCGCAAGCCGACCTCGGACTTCCACTTGCTGGAGAGGTCGATGGTGTCTTGCGCGTAGATGCCGTACTGCTGCTGCGCGACGGTCTCGACGTCTTCCTCAAACGGAAAGCGCACGCCGCCGGGAAAGTAGGCGTTCAAGTAACCGCAGCCCGAGTGGATGCCCAGCGAGTTGCAAAACGAGGGTGAGAAGAAATCTTCCTCCAGCCCCTGTTGGGCGGCCGGATTATTGTTGGGCAGCAGCCCTTGGTAGGTGTAGGGCAACGGCAACGGCTGCAGCGGGTGCGTGATCGGATAGGTCACGATGTAGGCCGGTACGGTAAACGCGCTATACGACGTGAAGTCGTAGCGGTTGCCGTACGGAACGACCCACGAGTAGATGCCGCCGTACCTGATCAGGTTCTTCGCGCCGACTTGGGTCGTGAGGTCAATTTGCCCGGCCGTGCGCGTGCCGCCGAAGGGCTCGGCGAAGATGCCTTGCGCCGGCATAATCTGCGATTGCTCGCTGAAGGTGCGATAGAACCGCGTCGTCAGCAGGGACGAGGTGCCCAGGTTCGCGCCGTACTCCAGTTTGTAGGCCAGAAACGGGCTCTTGAGCTCGTCGGCCTGCGAGACGAAGGCGTAGGTGTTCGGCTGGCCGGGAAAGAGCGGGATCAGCGCATCGCAGGCGTAGTTCTGCTGCGCCGTGTTGACCGGGATGCCTTGCGGACCGATCACCGGATAGGGCGCGCACTTGCCGGCCGTCGTGCCGCCGGAGATATACGGGAGGAACTGAAAGCCGCCGTAATCCAGCTGCTGCGTGATCGCCTGATCTTGGATGAAAAACTGTAAACGCTGGCTCTCGTTCTTGCCAAACCGGTAGATCAAGTTGTCGACGAAGTCGTTGGACGACAGAAACGAGGGCGCGTAGTAGACCAGGTTCGGATCGATCGTGCTGCCCAGCGTCGCGGCGTTGGTGCCAAGCGTGCCCAGCGTGTTGGCGGCGGTGCCGGGGATGCCGTATTGAAAGGCCCGCCGGATGCCCAAGAACCCCGCGTAGTTCGTCAGCCGCTGCGAGGGGCTGGCCCAGCCCCATTCCAGACCCAGCTGGTGCAGATACGGGAAGAGCAGCGCTTCGGTGTCCACGTTGACGAAGCCGGGATAGGTGCCGTGCTTGGCCGTGAAGAGCACTAAGCCGGTGCCGGTATCGCCGTGGGTCGCGTCGCCGGCTCCCGGAATCAACTGCACGCCGCCCACGCCGTTGAGCAGGCCGAAGTTGGCCACGTTCTGCAGCGTATTCTGCAGGTTCGCCGTGGGCGTCGTGTAGTCGATCCCTTCGAACTCATAGGCCGCCTCGAAGGCGAAGCCGCCCCGAATCGAGACCGTGCCCGACTTGTCGATCGTGACGCTGGGAATGCTGCGCAGCAACTCGTTTTCGTTGGCGTTGAACGCCTTGCCCAGCACCGTCTCCATCTGCGCGCCGGTCACCGTATACGTGTCGATCGTCATCCCGCGCTGAAACGCGCTGCCCGTCGAACGAGCGTGCGTGCTCGCAATCGTCTTAAGCGTCTTGGAGAGCGGCACGTTGACCGTTTGCTGCGAGCCGTTGAGCACCACCACGATCGTCGAGTATGGGGCGTACCCGGCGTGCGACAACGAGATCGAGTACGTGTCCGGCAGCACGCTGAGAAAGCGAAAGTGCCCCTGCGCGTCGGTGGTCGTACGATAGGTCGCACTCGGCGACTTGGCCACCACCTGCACCCCCGCCACCGCCGCGTGCGTCTTATCGTCGGTCACCGTTCCCGAAATGATCCCGGCGGTCTCGGCCAAGGCCGCTGCGTGGGAGACCACCATCCAGAAGAAACCTGCGAAGACGACGCGCTTACGCACGCGACGAAGGGCTTCAATCAATTCGAACTCCCAGCAACAACGAAGAGTCGGCAGATTGCGCCGACGCTTCTGAGGCTGATGCTAGGGGATGCCAATCCCGGCGTGCATCCCGGACATCGCCGCGCCCGTTAAGAAACTGACGGCTATGATTACGCAACCATAAGAAATTTGATGGCGGCTTAATGTTCGTTGCCCTTCTTGGCATCGACGATTTGCCAGCGCGACCGAATCCCCAGCCGTCCGAGAATCGAGCTAACATGCCGCTCCACGGTATGCTCGCTAATTTGCAGCGCCATGGCCACCTCGCGATTGCGGGCACCTCGTCGAATGAGCTGGGCGACCTGCTGCTCGCGACCGGTTAGCGAAGTCGTCGTCGGGCGGCGTCGCCGCTGCGGACGATCGGAACCGCCTTCCTGGCGGACGAGGAGCAGCATCGCGTCGTCGGTCCAGCGCCGCATGCCGATCTCGTTGAAGGCGCGTGCGGCATCGCCGGCATGATCGATCCAAACCGGCCCTTCGCCGAACCGAAAGAGCAGGTGCGCTCGCGCGAGCAGATAGTGGGCGTGCAGGTAGCGGCGCTTCGGGGCGAAGACCGCGCGCAGCGCGTTGACCGCGAGCCGCGCCTCGTCGGGCTCTCCGTAACGTGCCGCCATCGAGAAGAGCTCGATCGCGTTGGCGGCTCCGTCGGTTTGCACCAGCGCGCGGCGCAGCGCGAGCGCGAGTTGCGGTTCGAGCGGCGGCGAGTCGCGCGTTCCCGCCAAACAAGCGAGGGTTGCGGCGGCGGCAACCTCCGGAAGCTCCGATTCCAGCGCGAGTCGCAGCATCTCCGGAGAAGTCCAGAAGCGCAGCCCCGCGT
>JBARBD010000005.1:0-13292 GCA_049792675.1 Vulcanimicrobiaceae bacterium
TCCGATGGGCGAGCGCGCGCGGCGGCGACCGCCGCGACCGCGGCCTGCGGCGTCTCGGACGCCTGCAGCCCGAGCGAAGAGAAGACCGCCTCGTAGAAGCCGTCTGCGCCTTGCAACAACTCGTCGACGCGGCGCAGATACTCGCCCGATTGCGCGCCTTGGATGACGCGGTGGTCGTAGGTGCTCGTGACCTGCATCACCTTCGAGACGCCGAGCAAACGCAGCGACTGTTCGCTCGCGGCAGCGAAGCCCGGTGGATAGCCGATCGCGCCGGTCGCGATGATCGCGCCTTGCCCCGCCATCAATCGCGGAACCGACGCCACCGTGCCGATGCCGCCCGGATTGGTGAGCGTAAACGAGGCGCCTTGCAAGTCGTCGGCGGTAAGCTTGTTCTCGCGCGCCTTTGCAACCAGCTCTTCGTACCTCTCGCGGAACTGGGCGAAGTCGAACGAGTCGGCGTTCGAGATCACCGGCACGACCAGAAAGCGGGTGCCGTCTTTGCGCTCGCTATCGACTGCCAGGCCGAGGTGGATGCCGGGCTCGACGCGTTCCGGCGTGCCGCGCTCGTTGCGGCGGAACGAGTATGTGATGAACGGAAGCTCGCGCGCGGCTCGCACCAGCGCGAACGCAATCAGATGCGTGAACGAGACGCGCTCCGTGCGGCCGGCCGCCTTGATCGCGCCGCTGAGCTCTTTACGCCGCGCGTCGAGCACGTCGACCGGCAGGGCGCGAAAGCTCGTCGCGGTCGGAATCGTAAGGCTTTGTTCCATGTAGCCGGTGAGCGCGGCGGCCGGCCCTTTGAGCGGCGTCACGACGGCGCTTGCGGGCACGGGAGGCTGCGGCGTCGCCGCGACCTGCGGCCGCCGTCGAGCGCTCTCCGCCTGTTCGACGACGTCGGAGCGCAGAATCAAGCCGTTCGGCCCGGATCCGCGCACTAGCGCGAGGTCGACGTCGAGCCGGCGCGCCATCCTGCGCGCGGGCTGATCGGCGAGCCGTTCGCCGTCACTCGGCGACGGAAGGTCGCGTGCGGCAGGCGGTGGTTGCGCCACTTTGGCCGGCTGCGCCGTGGCCCCGTTGCCGCTCGCCGGCGACGTCGCCGCGTCGGCGCCCTTCGACGTGTCGATCTCGACCAGCGGCGCCCCGACGGCGACGTTCTCGCCCTCGCGGGCGAGGATCTGCGTCACGATGCCCGAGGCGGTCGCGGGAACCTCGACGTCGACCTTATCGGTCGTAACCTCGACCAGCGGATCGCCTTCGGCGACGTACTCGCCGACCCGCTTGCGCCACTCTACGATCGAGCCCTCGGTGACCGACTCGCCCATCTCGGGCAGCGTCACGCGTACCATCGTCCCTTCCAAAGCAGCTTTCATCTTATCTGTCGCGCGGCCGGGGGCCTACGACTAGCGACGGGCACGGCTAAAAGCCAGCCAGCCTAGGAGCGCTTCGACGGCGAGTCAAAAACCGGTTCTTCGTGGGCGAGCCGGAGATCGATCTGAAGCAAACGGTCAGCCAAAAGTTGAACCGCCGCGCGTTCGTCGGCGTTTCCGCCGCGGCCGCAGCCGTTACCGCGTCGAACGCGCCGGCCCTCGCGCAAACGTCGCCGCTGGGCAAGACGCATCCGCCACTGGTCCCCGAAGGCGACCCTGCGATCGTGGTCGATCGCGCCAAGCTCGAACGTCCCGATGCGAAGATCGACGCCTACGCGGCGTGGCCGGCCGGCGCGAGTACGAGCGTTCCGTCGGTCGTAGTCATCATGCACGTCTGGGGCGTCGACACCTCGATACGTGACGTCGTGCGGCGCTTGGCCAAAGCCGGCTTTGCCGCGATCGCACCGGACCTCTACGCGCGCTTCGGCGCGCCGAGCGGCGACGGCGCGAGCGATTATACGGTCTTCCGGCCGTACTCGCACCGCCTCGACCGCGCGCAATACGGCGACGATATTCGCGCCGCGGCGCTCTGGCTGCGCGCGAAGTTCCCACGGACCAAAGTTGGGCTGCTCGGGTTCTGCATGGGCGGGCGCATCGTCTTGACGCAGACGATCGACAACGCACATCTCTTCGGGGCGGCCTGCCCGTTCTACGGCCCGATCGCCGATATCGATCCGACCGCCGTTGCGGTACCGGTGTGCGGCAGCTACGGCGCGCGCGACACGAGCATCCCGGCCGAAAGTGTGCTGGCCTTTCAATCCAAGCTGACGGTGCCCAACGACTTCCGCATCTACGACAACGCCGGCCACGCCTTTTTCGACGACCAGCGCCCTTCGTATGACGCCGAGGCTGCGGCCGACGCGTGGAAACGATCGATCGCATTTCTCGAAGCCCACCTGGGAAAGCCGACCTCGTGATCGTCGCCGCCGCGATCTCGCTCTTCCTCTTCGGCGCCGCGCTTGGGGCGACGATCGCGTGGCTGGCGGCGCGCGCGGAGAATGCCGCCCTTCGCGCGACGCTCGAGCAGAGCCAGCTCACCGGAGAGAAGGCGATCGAGTCGCTCCTCGAGCGAGCCAAGAACGAGCTTCGCGAGACCACCGCGATGCGCGCGAGCGAACGCGTCGGCGAGCTCGTCTCGCCGGTCGCGGAGAAACTCGGCGAGTTCGACCGCCTGCTCGCCGAACTCGAAGCCAAACGTCAACACGACGCCGGCAGCCTGCGAGCGCAGATCGATCAGCTGCTCGGCCGCGCCGACAAGCTCGAGAACGCAACCGCCAATCTCACCACGCAGACCTCGACCCTGGTCACCGCCCTGCGCAACCCGGTTTCGCGCGGAAAATGGGGTGAGATGCAGCTGCGCAACGTCGTCGAGAAAGCCGGCATGCTGAACTACTGCGACTTTGCCGAACAACAGACCGTCGCACTGCAAGAGGCCCGGGTTCGGCCCGACATGACGATCACGCTCCCGGGCGAGCGCTGCGTCTTCGTAGACGCCAAGGCACCGATCGACGCGATGCAGGCGGCGCTCGAAGCCGTCGACGACGAGCGGCGCAAAACGCTGGTCAAGCAGCACGCCCGCGCGCTACGCGACCACGTCGACTCGCTCGCGCGGCGTGGCTACCAGACGGCGAAAGGCTCGGCCGATTACGTCGTCATGTTCGTTCCGGGCGAGGCGTTCCTCAGCTCGGCCTGCAACGAAGATCCAATGCTGATCGAGTACGCGCTCGACAAAGGCGTGCTCGTTACCGGGCCGCTGACCCTTATCAGCTTGTTGCGAACCTTCGCGATGGGATGGCAGGCGCTGCGCCAAGAGGAGAACGCCAAACGGATCGCACAGATCGGGCGCGTCTTCTACGAACGGGCGCTAAAGTTTTCCGAACACCTGGGCGAGGTGCGCAAGCACCTCGAGCGATCGGTCAACGCGTTCAACGGCGCGGTGGGCTCGTACGAGTCGAAGCTGCTGCCCCAAGGGCGCAAACTCAAAGAAGAAGCCTCGCTCGTCGGCGACGAGCTCTCGGAGATCCCGCCGATCGACGTCGTGCCGCGCGACGTGACCGCGCTCGACGTGGGAGAGCGGCCGCGTCGTCTGCCGCGCTCGCAACAACTCTTCTAAAGAAGCTTTAGCCTACGAGTGTGGCGTGGGACTCGACGAGTGGTCGGCTTCCCAAGCCTTCAGCGCCGTCAGCGTGTTCTCGACGTGCTGCGACGGATCGAGGTTCGTATACGTGTAGACGATCGTTCCGTCGGGAGCGATCACGTACGAGGTCCGGTTTGCGTAGGCGGGATGCTGCGGTAGTATCGCGTCGTAGGCTTTCATTACCGTCGCATTGGTATCGGCCGCGACCGCAAACTTGCTGCGGCACTCGCTGACCGAAAACTTCTGCAGCGTCGCCAGCTGATCGTGCGAGATGCCGATCACGGTCGCGCCGAGTGCTTTGTACTGATCGATCGCATCGGCGAAATCGTGCGCCTCGATCGTGCATCCGCTCGTAAACGCAGCCGGATAGAAGTAGAGTACGACCGGCCCTTTCTTCAGCGCGTCGGCCAACGCAAAGGTGAAGACGTTTCCGCCTTGGGTCGCCTGCAAGGTGAAGTCCGGGGCCTTCGTGCCGGTCGAAAGCGCCGCGAGCGCGGGCGCGGTCAGCGCCGCAACCAGCGCGGCGGAGGCCAAGAGACGCTTCGTCATGTGCTCCATTCCTTTCGGCTCAGATCATAACACAGGCGCACCCCAGGCGAGGGGCCGCGCGAATGGTATGATGCTCGCATGGAACCTGCCGCACGCCGCCCGGCTAGCGATCGGCGCATCATCTGGATCGTGGTGGGCGTGGCCGTGCTCTTCTTGGCGGCGATCGCCTGTGCGGCCGTGCTGCTCGTGACGTCGGTCCTTCGGCTGATGGACCGCAGCGACGCGCACGTCTGCGGGCTGGCGGCCGTACGCCGCAGTCCGGCGGCTGCGCAGCTGGTCGGGGCGCCGATCGAGCAAAAAGGATTTACGGCCGGCTCGTCGTCGTCGAACAACGGCGAGTTGACCGAACGCGTCACGTTTACGGTCGAAGGTCCGAAGGGCAGCGCGTTCGTCGTCTCAGAGGGACGGCGGTCACCGCTGGCCTCGCATCTCGTGGTGAGCGCCGGCCGCGACCAGCGCAGCATCATCGTCTACGCCGGCCCGTTCGATTGCGCCGAGCTGCACTCTACACCTTGAACTCGATATCGGCGAACTGCTTGAGGTCGTAGTTCCGGTCGTTCGGCGGCCGCGGCGTCTCCTTCCACCACGTGCTGTACATCGCGAGCCACTCGAAGTTCTCGAAGAGATACTCGTTATCGCGGACGCGGCGCAGGCGCTCGACGAACGGACGGATCGCGTTCCAGCGCGAGCGCAGCATGAACCCGACCGCGTCGACGATCAGCGAGGCGTCGAGAACGTTGCGGCGCGCCAGACATGCGACCGTTTCGACGTATTGCGCGACCTTGACCAGCGCGTGGTCGTCGGGCGAGCCGTCGAAGTCGCGGCGAACGCTCGCGTCATCGGGGTATCGCCCCGCGGTTCCCTCGAGCTGAGCGAACGCTTCGACGATCGCCGGATCGGTGAGGCGCGCGATCGCATCGAGTATCGCCAGCGCGTTGCGCTCGTGCTCGATCTGTTTGTTCTGCCTGGTCAACAGCAGGGTCGAGAACCCAATCGCGACCAGCGAGACGGCGACCGAGGTTCCGGCGATCACCAGCTCGGCGTTCATCGGCTAAGGGTTCCGCGGGGCTTCGTAAAGCCCCGCGGCGGCGCGCCCGTTAGAGGTTAAACGTATATCCGAGGAGCGGCCCGTGCAAATCGAGCTTCTGGATGAGGCGATCCGGCGGGAAGTCGTTATAGTTGAGGCTGCGATAGGTAACCAGCAGCGTCTGTCCGTGGTTGAAGCCGTAGCCGAGTCCGGAATAGGCCTCCCACGTCGTGTTTCCGATCTGATTGATCGACGATCCGATATCGGCATAGTAGGGAACGAACCAGCGAGAGTCGCCTAAGAATGCCTTGCCGCGAAGCCCGAAGATCGTGCTGCTGAGATAGCTGGAATTGGAGATCGTTCCCGACGGAGCGATCAGGCCTCGCCGACCGACCGTCGCGTTGTAGCCCAGCGTCAAGTTGGCCGGAAGCGAGCGTATTCCCCAAAAGACGCTCAGGTCGGCGTTATGTCCGCGCGCCACGGTGTAGCCCGCAGCGGCCTCCCAAATCGAGCTCGCCAACCTCGCGTCGGTGCTGAACCGCGCCGGAATCTGCAATCGTCCGCGCGGACCGGTGATCGTCACCGAAGTCGCTGCGCTGGCCGACAGATTGACGTAAATGTAGTCGGCGAAAATGTCGAAGTTACCCTTGCGCGCGTCGACCGCAAACATCGCCGCCGAGTTAAGGTTGGCTAAGTACTGGCTCGGGCCGACCGACGTATTGCCCGAAATCGTGGCGCCGGGGCCGTGCAGCCTCCGCAGGCCGGGGACCGAGTACGTGAACTCTGAGTTCATCGTGGGAAGCCACAGGTACGGCGCCAGCGTGACGTGCAGGTTGCCATCATATTGACGGTCGAGCAGGCTCGGCGTCGCCGTGGGCTGGGGAGCGGCGTCTTGGGCGGATGCGGGCGCTTTTGCGGCCAGGACCGCGATGATTAATGCGGCGAGCGATAAAAGTCGCTTCGTTGAGCTCATGAGGTTCTTGCGGTATTCCTTTCGCGGTAATTCAAGCGGGTAGATTCTACCCGAGTATCGGGCGCGCGTCCACCCCTTCGTCTGCTAAAGCCCCATCAAGCGAGCGAGGATGAGGCGCTGCACCTCGTTGGTTCCCTCGCCGATCTCGTTGATCTTTTGATCGCGGTACATGCGAGAGATGGGGTACTCGTCCATGAATCCGTATCCGCCGTGTATCTGCAGCGCGTCGTTGACCACCCGGTGCGAAACTTCGCCGGCAAAGAGTTTTGCGAAACTCGCGGCTTGCACGTAATCGCGCCCCTGGTCTTTCTCCCAAGCCGCGCGCAGCATCATTAGCTTGGCGTGCTCGATCTCGGTCAGCATGTCGACGAGCTTGAACGAGATCGCTTGGAACTTGCTGATCGGCTTTCCGAAAGCGTGACGCTCTTTCGAATACGCCAGGGCCTCGTCGTAGGCGCCCATCGCCAAGCCGATCGAGAGCGCCGCGACCGAGATGCGGCCGCCGTCGAGGATCGAGAGAAACTGACGGTACCCCTCGCCGCGCGGGCCGAGTAAGTTCTCTTGCGGAACCTCCGCGTCCACGAACGAGAGCTCGCGCGTATCCGACGCGCGCCAGCCCATCTTCCGGTATTTACGGCTGCGCGTGAATCCCGGCGCCTCTTGAGGAACGATGACGTTCGAGATCTCGCGCGAGCCGTCGGAGCGCTTTCCGGTGACCGCCGTGATCGTCGTGCCGCCGCTGATCTCGGTTCCGGAGTTGGTGATGAACGCCTTGGTGCCGTTGATCACCCATCGCTTGTCGCGCAGCTCGGCTTTGGTCTGCACGTTGCCGGCATCGCTCCCCGCGCCGGGCTCGGTCAGGCCGAATCCCCAGAGCATCTTCCCGCGAGCGAGCGGCACCAGATACTTCTGCTTCTGCGCTTCGGTGCCGAAGAGAAAGAACGGCGTGGCGCCGAGCGAGACGTGCGCCGCCATCGTGATCGCCGTCGACGCGTCGGCGCGCGCGATCTCCATCACTGCGAGCGCGTAGCTCACCGTATCCGCCCCCGCGCCCCCGTACGCTTCCGGGAACGGCAGGCCCATGAAGCCCAGGTCGGCCATCTTCTCGATCAACTCGTAGGGGAATCGCTCCTCGCGATCCATCTCTTCGGCGCGCGGCTTGACCTCGTTGCGCGCGAAGTCGCGCGCCAGGCTCTGGATCGCCTTTTGCTCGTCGGTCAGGTCGAAATTCATGCCGAAGGTATAGGCCCGACCCTGAGCAAAACTCCTCTCGCAGCGATGATCTCCCTCCGCGGCGTCTCACTCGTCTACCCTAACGGTGTGCGCGCCCTCGACAACGTGAGCCTCGAGATAGCCAAAGGCGAGTTCGTCTTCCTGGTCGGCCATTCGGGTACAGGGAAGTCGAGTCTGCTTCGTCTCCTCTACCGCGAGGCGAAGGCGACCTCCGGCGAGATCGTCGTCGACGGGATACGCGTCGATCGGTTGCGGCGCAACCGCATCGCGGCGCTGCGCCGTCACTTGGGCGTCGTCTTTCAAGATTTCAAGCTCTTGACCGACAAGACGGTGTGGGAGAACGTCGCCTTCGCGATGCAGGTCACCGGCGCGCACAGCAAGGACGTCATGCGTCAAGTTCCGCGGGTGCTCGACCTGGTCGGCCTCTCGCACAAGAGCCGCATGTATCCTAACGAGCTATCGGGCGGCGAACAGCAGCGCACCGCGATCGCGCGAGCGTTGGTCAACAATCCGAAGCTGCTGCTCTGCGACGAGCCGACCGGCAATCTCGATCCGGCTAACTCGACGGAGATCACCGCGCTGCTCCAGCGCATCAACTTAAAAGGAACGACGGTCCTGGTCGCGACGCACAATCAAGCCGTGGTCGACCGCATGCGCCGGCGCGTCGTTCGTTTGGAGGACGGGCGCATCACTACCGACGAGGAACGGGGCTACTACTATCTTGGACTCGGGCAAAGTCAAGTTCTTTCTGGGTGAGGTCCTGCGCAGCTTCTCGCGCAACGCCGGCATGCAGATGACGGCAATCGGGACCGTCGCTATCTCGATCGTGCTCCTGGGACTCTTTCTCTTCGCGCGCGCCGCGCTCGCCGACGTCGGCTCGCGGCTGCTCGACCAGATCCAGATCTCGGCGTATCTGCGCGCAGACGTGACGCCGGCTCAGGTCGCGGCGATCAATCGCTACCTTGCCGAAGACCCGCGGGTCGCGTCGGCGCAGTTCGTTCCGAAGAAAGAGGGGCTGGCGGAGCTGCGCCGCCAGACCAAGGGCGTGATCGACACCGCGCTGCTGACCGAGAATCCGCTTCCCGACAAGTTTCGCATCAAAGTGCGCGTGCCCGAGGAGGTCCCGGCTGTCGCCGCAAGCGTCGGGCGCCTGCACGGAATCGACAACGTCGTCTACGGCGAGAAAATCGTCGCGCGCCTGCTGCAGCTCGGTGCCGTCCTTCGCCGCATCGGGATCGTCGTGATCGCCGTCTTCTTCGCCGTGACCGGGGTGATCATTGCGAACACGATCCGGCTGACCGTCTTTGCGCGCCGCCGAGAGATCGCGATCATGCAGCTGGTCGGCGCGACCAATACCTACATCCGCCTTCCCTTCATCTGCGAAGGCCTGCTCGACGGGCTGATTGGCGCGCTGCTCGCGCTGTCGTTGCTGGCGGTCGCGCGCGCGGCGCTCTGGCCGCGGTTGCTCGAGGCGCTCCCGTGGATACGGTTGGGCGCGATGCCGCTCGACCCGCGGCCGTTCGTCGGCGAGCTGATCTTGGTCGGCGCGGCAATCGGCGTCGTCGCCTCGTGGATCTCGGTCGGGCGACACTTGAGGACGTAGTCGATCGTGCGCAAGCGTCTGGGCGCCCTCACTTTCGCGCTCGCGCTGGTCCCGGGGCTCGCGAGCGGCTCGTCGATCGATCAGCGCATTCAAGCAGAGCGCGCCAAGGCCGAGCAGATTCAGGCGCGGCTGCACGTCAAGCGCGCCGAACTGCACACCGCAACGCTCCATTACGACGACCTGCAGCAGCAGCTGAGCGAGACCAACGCCGCGATCGGTACGGTCAACGATCGCATCGGCTCGCTGCAGGGCCAAGCGGACTCGACGCAGCGCCGCATCGATTGGAACACGGTCCAGCTCGACGCCGCCAAGCACTCGCTGCAGCTCCACGATGCGGCGCTGAAGCGGCGCCTGGTCGACGTCTACGAGTACGGCGATTTGAGCTACGTCAACGCGCTCATCGCGGCTCGTTCGTTTAGCGAGTTCGTCGAGCGCTGGGAAGATTTGCGTCTGCTGATCGCCGCCAACGAGCGCGCGGTGCGCGCCCGCAAACGCGCCGAGGCGCGCGTCGCGGCAATTCAAGCCGACCTCGAGCGGACGCGACTCGAGCTGCAGCAAGAACAACAGGCGCAGGTAGAGGCCCGTAGCCAGCTCGATTCGCTTGCCTCCGAACGCCAGAACCTAGTGTCGCTTGCGGCGAGCCGGCGGCACGACGTGGCTTCGCAGGTCGCCGAGATCGAAGGGCTCTCGGCTGCCGAGGAGAGTCAGCTGGAATCGCTGATCCAGGAGCGGGAGCGCGAGTTGGAAGCGCAGCGCAAGGCCGCCGGCATCGCCGGTCCGGTCGAGAACGGCGGCGGATCCGGCACCTTCGCGTGGCCCGTCACGGGAACGATCACCTCGCCGTTCGGCTGGCGCTCCAACCCGTTCGGCGGGTCGCCTGAGTTCCACCAGGGGCTCGACATTGCCGCGCCGACCGGGACGACGGTGACGGCGGCCGCGGGCGGGACGGTCATCATGGCGCAGTGGTACGGCGGCTACGGCAACTACATCTTGATCGACCACGGCGGGGGCTACTCGACCGGCTACGGCCACCTCTCGGCGATCTTCGTCGCGAACGGCCAATCCGTTCAGCGCGGCCAGGCGATCGGCGCGGTCGGCTCGACCGGTCAATCAACCGGCCCTCACCTGCATTTTGAGGTACGAATTAACGGGAAACCTGTTGACCCCGCGCCCCGCCTGCATTAAGACTTAGCGAGTATGCTGCGTGGGTAAGCAACTCGCAGCCGGTCTGCCCGGTACTTGAAGAGGATAGATGACCCTTTCGATTCGCCTTCTCCTGATGGCTCTGCTGGTCGCCGCCGTCGCGACGGCCGGCGCGCTCTTCGTCGGTTACCGCACCGGCATGATTGCCGGCCAATCCGGCCTCGAGGTCGCGACGACCGGCGACCTGCGCGACATCTTCGCGCCGAACAACGCCGGCGGCTCGCTGCTCGTCGACCTTGCCGTTCGGCGGCTCGAGAGCTCGTACTATAAGCCGATCGAGCCGCAGACGCCGATCGCCGGTGAGGCCGAAGCGCTGCGCGGCTACCTCCACGCCAAGAAGATTCCCAGTGCGAGCCTGCCTAGCACGACCGCTAGCGGCGATGCAACCCAAGACGCGAAGCGAGCTGCGTCCTTGCTCGCCTTCGCGCAGCAGCACTATGCCGCGGGTCTGGGCGCGACCGGACGCGAGGATCTCACCGACGTCGCACTGCGCGGGGTCATGAGCTCGGTGAAGGATCCATACACGGTCTACCTCTCGCCCAAAGAGATCCAAGGACTGAACGAGTCGCTTTCGGGCGGCAACTTCGGAGGGATCGGCGTCTATATCTTCGCGCTCAAGGACGGCCGCATCATCGTGCAGCCGATCGAGGCGATGCCGGCGGCGCTTGCCGGCATGAAGCCGGGCGAAATCGTCGACACAGTCGACGGTAAGAGCGTGCGCGGACTCACGATCGATCGCGTCGAGCAGATGATTCGCGGCGAGGCCGGAACGGTCGTTCATCTGGAAGCGCACCCGTACAAAACGCCCTCGCGCAAGCAGACCTATGCGATCGTGCGCCAGATCATCCACGTTCCGACGGTGCGCTCGAAGATGGAAGGCACGATCGATTACGTCCGTCTCTCCGACTTCGGGACGACCTCCGGCGACGAAGTTCGCAAAGCGTTGCTCGACGGGCGGGCGAAGGGAGCGCGCGGTTACATCCTCGACCTGCGCGACAACGGCGGCGGCCTGCTCGACGCCGCGGTCTCGATCTCGAGCCTCTTCATCCCGCAAGGCACGATCGTCTCGACGATACGCCGCGACGGCCAGCGCACGACCGAAGAGGCCCTCGGCGACGCGATCGGCGGGCTCCAGCCCCTCGTCGTGCTCGTCAACAAATACACCGCCAGCGCCTCGGAGATCACCTCGGGCGCGCTGCAAGATTACCATCTGGCAACGCTCGTCGGCACCCGCACCTTCGGTAAGGGCGTCGTGCAGAGCATCTTCCCGCTCCCCGATCAGGGGGCGCTCAAAGTTACGACCGCACGCTACCTAACGCCGATGGGACGCGACATCCAGCACCGCGGCATCGAACCCGACGTCGTAGTCGAGCAAGACCCCAATCCCGCGATCATCGACACGCCGGCCGACAAGCAGCTCGCTGCGGCCAAGGCACGTTTACAAGCTTCCATGCGTTAATTTGGAGATCATGAAACGCCTCTCGTCCTCAATCTTGGCCGGTGCGCTGGCCCTTACGTTCATCCAGCTCCCGGCGGCGTCGGCGACGCAAGCCCGCCTCTCGCAGGTCGACGCCGGTGAGATCTCAACTGGGTATACGTATCTCACTAACAACTTCTACCAGAAGGTAGACGCGCAGGCGATACTCGACTCGGTTCGCACCCAACTGCTGGCCGCGTTGAAGGCGGCCGGCGTCAAACACGCGACGCTTCCCGCGATGCACGCGAGCGACGCCCCAACGGGCAACGTCCGCGAGATCGACCGCGAGATCGAAGACGCTGCCGGCCAAGCCCGGGCGAAGCTGAACACGCACGCGCTTAGCTACGCCGCCATCGACGGCATACTTCGTTCGGTACACGATCGCTACACCGTCTTCTTGACGCCCAAAGATTTCGCCGGCCTCAATCAAGGTCTCGACGGCGGCGACTTCGGCGGCACCGGCATCGTCATTCAGGTCGACGACCAAACCAAGTACATCTCGGTCGAAAACGTCGTGCCGAACGGTCCTGCCGACAAGGCCGGCGTCGAACAGGACGACTTGATCACCTCGATAGACGGCGCCTCGACCAAAGGTATGAGCCTAACCCAAGCGAGCGGGAAGCTGCGCGGTAAAGAGGGCACCAAGGTAACGCTCACGATCGCACGCGACAAGTCGGCGGCTCCGGCGGCCATAACGATTACGCGCGCCAAGATCCACCAGCTCAGCGTCTATCAGAAGATGCTGCCCGGCAAGATCGGCTACGTCGCATTGACCGTCTTCGGCCGCGACACGGGCGACGAGCTCGCAGCCGCGCTCGACCGCCTGCAGCAGGACGGCGCGCGAGCGTTGATCCTCGACCTTCGCGACAACGGCGGCGGCTATCTCGAAGCAGCGGTCGCCGTGAGCTCGAAGTTCATTCCGAGCGGTCCGATCGTCTCGGTCGAGTCGCGTGCCTCGAACATCACGACGCTCGACGCCGACGCTACCGCAATCAACCCGCTTCCGCTGGTCGTCCTGGTCAATGGTTACACCGCGTCGGCCTCGGAGATTACCTCGGGCGCGATTCAAGACAGCAGCGTCGGGACGATTATGGGAACCAAGACGTTCGGCAAGGGCGTCGTGCAGACGATCTACCCGCTCCCCGACGGCAGCGCGATCAAGGTCACGACGGCGCGCTATTTAACGCCCCGCAACCGCGATATCAACCACCTCGGCATCATGCCCGACGTCGTCGTCAGCGAGAACAAGCATCCGCAGTTCGGCCAACCGGCGAAGGACGATCAGCTGACGCGCGCGATACAGTTCCTAGACGACAAGCTGGCGCATCTCAACCAGGAGAACGGCGTCTAGCTCGAGTTCGAACGCTTCCTCGTCGAGGCCGCAGGCGCACTCTTTCGGGTGCGCTTCGGCTTTTCTGCAGGCGCCTCGGCCGTGCTCTCGGCCTTCTTGCGGGTGCGGCGCGGCTTAGCTTCGGGCGCCGGCAACGCGACCGTGATGGGCGCGCCCTCCAGCTCCCCGGCAGCCTTGGCGGGGCTGCGGCGGCGGCGCGTCGGCTTGGTGCGTTTCGGCTCCTCTGGTGCGACCGAGAGGCTTGGCGGCGGGGCCTCGACGGCCGGCGGCGCTGCCCGTCTGACCGGGGCGATCGCTCGTGAAGGTTCCGGC
>JBARBD010000006.1:0-1906 GCA_049792675.1 Vulcanimicrobiaceae bacterium
CCGAGTGGAGTGATAGTAAGATCGTTATCACCGGTTTCACGAACGACTACGGACAAGAAGGTTGGGTTCTCAACAAGGGCGACAAACTCGAGGTCTACGTCTGGAACCCGCAAGACAATAACGGCCCCGCCACAAAGGGCGCGAAAGTCAAATAAGGACCGCGCTCCCGCTCTGCTAGCCGGCTCTCGTGGAGGTACGAGCGGTGGCTACCTAAATTCGGCAACTTCGCTGCCGCCGATCTCGTAGCCCGCCGGTAGATCGGACCTGCCGCGGGTCGATCATCAATCGAGCCGCAACGCCAGGCGTTCTGCACGGTCGCCGACGCTTTCTCGGAGTTGATATCATGAACGAATCGGGAACAAATGAGGACCTCCGTGAAGCGCGGGAGCGTTATTTCGAGCAGCACCCGTTTCCGCTTTTCAGCCACATCGACTTTCGCGTCAGCGATGCGCAGGCCGTACGGCCCTTTTACGACGCACTCATGGCGATGTTTGGAACCGAGCCAACAACGGTACGCGTTGCGCGCTACGGATATACCCGGCGCTATGGGTCCGTCCGTGCGGATTTTTTTAATGTATTCGAGGATCCGCAGGCGCGCCCGACGGCAACGCGCATTGCGCTTGCGGCGCCAAGCAGAGCTTTCGTGGACGACGTCGCGCGCGTCGTTCGCAAACACGGTGCCCGCGAGGTCGACGGACCCGCGTATTTCGAGCAACACCACCCGACGTTCTACGCGGTCTTCTTCGAAGACCCATTGGGAAACCGCCTCGAAGTTTGTCACCACCGTATGGATAAGTAAACGAGGCAATCGCTTTTTCCCGGCGGTCGCAGCTCGTATTGCAGGAAAGCGCTACCTCGCTGACGTTGCCGGTCGCCCAGCCACCGGTGAAGGCGATGGAGGCGACTCGCAAGCGGGTCAGACTGACGAGAAAGTCCCCGAGCTTTGCCAGGAAATCGGAGTGGTTTGAGACCATTTCCGGGCAGGACGGAGGATGCGACTTAATGGGAGCGATGCCATGTTGGAAAAGCTGAGCCTCGATCGCCGCCGGTTTGTCGGTGCTACGGGGATCGCGATTGCCGCCGCCCAACTCGGTCTGTTCGGCTGCACGCGATCCAATGGAGCTGCACAAAGGTCTTCGGAAAGGACTTCATCCATGACTACAACTGCGCAACAGACGGGTAGCGGTACGACCGCTATTCGTCCGTTTCCTAAGTTGAACGTTCCGGAGTCGGAACTTGACGATTTACGTAGGCGCATCAAAGCGATGCGATGGCCCACAAAAGAGCTCGTCGCGGACCAGTCGCAAGGAGTGCAGCTGGCGACGACGCAGGCGCTAGCGACCTATTGGGCGGACGGCTACGATTGGCGCAAGGTCGAGGCACGACTGAACGCGGTACCGCAGTTCCTCACCGAAATCGACGGTCAGGACATTCATTTTATGCACGTTCGCTCGAAGCACGACGATGCGCTGCCGCTCCTCATCACGCACGGCTGGCCCGGCTCGATCATCGAGCAAATGAAGGTGATCGGTCCGCTTACGGACCCCACGGCGCACGGCGCGAGCGCGTCAGACGCCTTCCATCTCGTGATTCCCTCGATACCGGGCTATGGGTATTCCCCCGAGCCGACCACGCTGGGCTGGGATCCCATCCGCATTGCAAAAGCCTGGGTGGCGCTGATGAAGCGTCTTGGATATAACCAATTCGTTGCCCAAGGCGGCGATTGGGGCGCGTCAATCACGCAACAGCTGGCTTTGTTCGCACCGAAGGACGTGCTAGCCATTCACAGCAACATGCCCGGCACCGTTCCGGCCGATACTTTAGCGAAGGCAATTGCCAACGATCCGCCGCCCGCCGGGCTTGCGGGCGACGAGCTGCACGCGTATCAGCAGCTGGCTGACTTCTA
>JBARBD010000007.1:0-20818 GCA_049792675.1 Vulcanimicrobiaceae bacterium
ACCTCCGCGTTGCGCGTCAGCGCTCGCGCAGAGTTGAAGCACAAACACCAGACCGAGCAGGACTGCGAAATACTTCTTCATTGCTTTATCACCTGATCGATGCGCCCGTGCAGGCTGATGAACGTGCCGTTTCTCATCGTCATCGCGATCATCGCGCTATTCGGGGGCAGCTTCGTCGTCGTGTGCGATAGCGGTTGCGGACTGCTCGTATAGTTCAAGTAAATCGTACCGGTCTTCAAATTGAGCGCGTCGCTCTGACCGTCCTGAACGAGCGCGGCCGTCGTGGGGAGGCAGATGATGATCTGCCCCTGATACGAGCACGCCGCCCGCGTGACGACGATCGTTCCGCCGCCATCGCCGGACGTGAGGAAGAGCGATCCCGCAAAGACCTTGATCTCCACGTCGTGATAATGTTTGACCGTGCCATCCTTGTGTTGGATGTCGATCGTACCGGTCGCGTTCGCAGGTCCCGCCGTAAGCAGACCGTACGCGATGGCCGCGATCAGTGCCCGAGCAAGATTGGGTGATGGAAGCATTTTCAATCCGCCTCTCCGCGGCAATCTGGGAACCGGCCGCCTGTTGCCACTATCGGGATGGTGCGCGCTAGTCCTGCCTAAGGACGTGAGCGGAGTTGCCGGACCGCGCGAATTGCGGCGCGGCCGAGCACGTTCGCATAGGTAGGAAAGGAGAGCGGCAGGTCGGCAAGGGTGCCGATCTCGAGCTTGGCGGTCATCGCGATCGCGGCCATCTGGGCAACCTCGACCGCGCGCTCCCCGACGATGTGACACCCTAACATCGTTCGGTCGACGCGATCGATGACCAGCTTGCAGAAGCCCCGCGTTCGGCCGTCGATGACCGGCCGTGTCGTCTCCGCGTAGGTTGCGAGCGAGACGACGACCTCGCGCGAGGCTCGCGCGTCGGCTTCGGTCATCCCGACGCGAGCGTACTCGGGATCGGTAAAGCTGCCGATAGGGTTGACGGTATCGGGAAGCGTCGCCGCCGGCGCTCCGGCGGAGTTGTTGCCGGCAACCACGCCGTCTTCCACGGCTTGTGGTACGAGCATCAATCGCCCGATGACGTCGCCTGCCGCGTAGACGTGCGGCGCGCTGGTGCGCAGATGCGCGTCCACCTCGATAAACCCGCGGCCATCTACGCGCACTCCCGCCGCATCGAGATTGAGGCCGGTCGTGTCGGCGATCCAGCCGGCCGCGCTGACCGCGAGTTGGCCTTCGATCGTTCGTTGCACGCCGTCGCGCTCTGTCACGACGCCGACGCCGGCCGCCGTCTTGACGATCTCTCGGATCGCTCCGAAGCGTTCGTAAATCTCGATGCCGTCCTCGCGAAACGCGTCCGCAACGACGCGCGAGACGTCGGCGTCTTCGGTCGGAACGATTCGCGGTCCGCGCTCGAGCAGCGAAATCGACGAGCCGAACGCGTTGAAGATCGAGGCGACTTGGGCTCCGGTCGCGCCCGCGCCAATAACGACGAGCGATTTCGGCACCGCCGTGAGGCCGAAGGCGTCGGCCGGCGTCACTGCGAGCTCCGCGCCCGGAATCGCGAGCGGGCGCGTAACGCCGCCGGTACAGATCACGAACCTGGCGGCACGCAATGCCGGCGCGCCGTCGCTGCGAACGGTACGCTCGTCGTCGAAGCGTACGGTGCCGGCGTTCTCGTAGAGCGCAACACCAGCGTCGCGGACTTGATCGAGCAGGTTCGAATGCTTTCGCGCTTCGCCGACGACGTCGCGGGCACGCGCGACGAGCGCCTCGTAGTCGAGCGTCGGGGCAGGCGCCGGGATTCCATAGCGCGGGAGCTGGCGCGCCTCGCGCACGAGCCGCGCGGCGTGCGCCAGCGTGCGGACCGGAATCGGGCCCTCGTTGGCCGACATGCCGCCGAAAGCGCCGCGCGTGACGAGCGCCGTTTTTGCGCCGAAATCGGCAGCGCGGAGCGCAGCCGCGGTTCCGGCGGGACCGGCTCCGATGACGACGACGTCGAACTCCGCAACGGGCGTCATCGCTGCAGCGCCTCACTTCGTCCGACGAGATAGCTCAGCCCGATCGTAAACGAGCGCTGGTACGCGATTCCGGTCGCGGGGCCGATATCTTCGGCCGGATTATCGTTGGAGATGCCGTAGTTGTGGCCGCCGTACGTTCCTTGAATTTGCAGGTTGCGCGTGAGCAGCTGCGCCGCGTTCAACGTTAGATACGTCGCGTTGGTCGAGAAGCCGTACTGAACGACGGCCGCCAAAAGCGTGCCGCCGGGCGAGCGCCAAAACGTTACGGCTTGCGGTGCGAAGCTCCAGGTCCGCGGCGTTCCGCCGTTGGGTGCGGGCTCGCCGGGCGCGTTCGTTACCGGAAACGAGAGGTTCTCGCCGATCGTGCGAGCGCCGTTGAGCGCGATATTGAGCAGCGGATTGATCTCGTACGCAGGTCCCGGCGCCGTCAATCCCGGCGAGCCGCTCGGTGCCTGGTACGTCAGCAGCATGCCCCCAAGGATGCCGTGCTTCGGATCTGAGTAGAGCATCTGTTTGTATCGGAATTCGACGTCGGCCGTGCCAGCGATGGTCGAGCCGGTTTGCGAGCTGCCGATTCGAGAGAACGAAGGAAGAACGGCGGTTATCTGCGAGCTCGGCGTGACGCCGATGTTGAGCAGCACCCCCGGGTATCCGATCGCGTAGCTCGACTCGTTCACAAATGTCGTATGTCCCTTGTGGGTCTGCTTCAGCACGACCGGCGTATTCGAGCCGGAGTACGTAGCTTGCACGCTCGCCTGCCCGCGCACGAAGACGCATGGCGACGCCGACAAGTATTTTTTCAGCAGCTCCTGCGCGCCGCCGCATGGGTCGGTGAGGACGCCGACGGCCGCAGCCGGGGGGCTCGGCGGGGGTGGGGGAGACGGAGAGGCGACGGCCACTATCATCCCAAACAGAGTGAGTCCGTTCAAAACGTTGACCACGATGATAGCACAATGCTGAGGAGAGAACGATATGGCCGCGCAGCAAGGGGATTGGAGCACGCCGCAGGCGATGGCGATCCCTAAGGAAGGTTATTTCAAACTCGAGCAGGGCCAATACGGCCCAGTTTTTCCCAGAACTCCGGCGTGCTACGGCTTCACGATCATCGCGAAGCTCAAGCCGGGGCGCGAGGCCGCGATGCGCGAATATGCGGCGACGATCGAGAAGGCCTTGCCGCAGACTCCCGACCTTCTCGCTCCGCTCAAGCTTCACTACCTGAAGTGGGTGCTCTTCGATATCAAAGGCGAAACGTATTTCATGTATCAGGGCATCTTCGACACCGATTTCGACAAATACACCGACGACGCAGTCGCGCTCTTCACGAAGTCTGGGCTGAGCACGGCATTTGAGAATCTCGAAGGCTTCCCCGAGGATTGGAAGACGAACATTCCAGCGTTCATAAAGTTCGTGCGCGATCACCATCGCCCGAGCTTCATGGAGTACGGCGAGTATCCGTTCGTCACGGCCGACGAGATCAAGAAGGCGCTGCGGCTCAAGCGTTCGTTCGGAGAGGCGCTCGATCAGATGCAGTGACCGGAGGTAAGATGAATACCGACGCGCCGGCTATGGGCCGAACCTATAACCAGCTACACGTTCCGCGCAAGTACGAGAAGGGCAAGCGCCGCTTCAGCGTCTACTGGACGTGGAGCTATCCGTGGGAGTCGAATCAAGACGTCGCGGTTTTGGACAATCGCTTCTCAACGATGACCGAAGTGCGTCGCGTCGCGTGGCCGGCGTATGAGACGCCCGCGTACTCGGCCCAGGCGTTCTTACAGGGCATCGCCGGAACGCTCGAGCTCTTCCACCTCTCGCTGGTGAACTTTCAAACCGTGGTCGGCGAGGTGACGGGTCAACCGGTCGCGGTCTATCAACGCATCGACCAGGCCGGCCAGAAGCTGCCGATCGACGAGCGGATCCTCGCCGACACCGACATAATGATGGTCTTTGGCCTGGACCACATGGTAACCGAACAGGAAGCCTCGCCCGAAGAGATCGAGGCGATTCGGCGCTTCCTGCAGCGTGAAGGCACGTGTCTGCTCCTCAGCCCGCATCACGACGTCGGCGCTTCGACGGATATGAAGCAGCGCAACGTCGAGTACTACCATCACGGCGATCCGCTGGTGCCGCGACAGCAGCGATTCGGCAAGTACACGCGTTCGCTGATGAAAGGGCTGGGCGTGCCGGTCGAAAACCGATGGGGGCTTCGGCCGGCGACGCACGAGGGAACGCAGCAGACCCTTCCGCTTTCGATTGCCGGCGATCTCGACACACGCGGCTGGCTGAACGGCGTATCTACCTTCGTCTTCCACATGCACCTGCCGCACTACGCGGTGACGACCGAGGATCCGAAGGCGATTCGCGTGTTAGCCCGCCAGTCGATCGATCTCTCAAAGTCGCACCCGTTCACCGATGCCGGCAATCGCGAGTTCAACATGTTCCTCTGGATGCCGCCGAGCGGTGATCGCGCCGGCGACATCTTGCTGGCCGATTCGACGATCTTCACGACGCTCTTCGGCGGAGACGACAGCCTGCAGCGCTTCTGGGCGAACCTCGCGACGAAGTGATGGCATCGCGGTCGCTCGAGCTGCACGAGATTCAGAGCGGGGTCTTGCGACCGCGGCCGACGCCGTTTGCGGCGACGTACATCGTGCTGCGCATCGACGACCGCGTCGCCGGGCGCGAGCTGATGCGGCGTTTGAGCGGGGTCGTTGCCTCGGCGGCGCATGCGGAGAGCCCGGCGCGGGATACCTGGGTCAGCGCATCGCTCAGTTTCCAAGGACTCAAAGCGCTGGGCGTGCCGGCGGGCTCGCTCGAAACCTTCTCACCGCAGTTCCGGCAAGGCATGGCGGCGCGCGCCGAATCGCTCGGCGACGTCGGCGAGAGCAGCCCGGAGCATTGGGAGAAGCCGCTTGGCTCGCCCGACGTGCACGTCGTGCTCACGGCGATCTCGACCGACGACGTGCATCTCGAACCGGCGCTCGCCCGCGCCCAGGACGCGTTGCGCGAGCTTTCGGGCGTCGAGGCGATCTGGCGCCAGAACTGCCACGTCCTTCCCGGCGAGCGCGAACCGTTTGGTTTTAAAGACGGCATCAGTCATCCGGCAATCGAGGGCAGCGGCATCCCCGGCACCAATCCGAAGGAAGTGCCGTTGAAAGCCGGCGAGTTCGTGCTCGGTTATCAGGACGAGATCAGCGAAGCGCCGCAAGTGCCGCAGCCGGAGATATTGGGGCGAAACGGCAGCTACATCGTCTTCCGCAAGCTGCACCAACGCGTCGCTGCGTTTCGCCAATACTTGAAGGCGAACGCCGGCGACGCCGAAGCCGAGGAACTCTTGGCCGCCAAGATGATGGGGCGCTGGCGGAGCGGCACGCCGTTGTCGCTTTCGCCGGAGGCCGACGATCCCACGATCGCGGCCGACCCGGGGCGCGTCAACGATTTTCTCTTCCGCGAAGACGATGCGATCGGCTACAAGACGCCGCCCGGATCACATATCCGTCGGATGAACCCGCGCGACGCGGACGTCGCCGGCGTGCCGCGCATTCATCGGATGATCCGCCGCGGGACGGCCTATGGGCCGCCGTTGCCCGACGGCGCTTTGGAAGACGACGGTGTCGATCGCGGGTTAATGTTTGCCTTCGTCGGCGCGAATCTCGGCCGGCAGTTCGAGTTCGTGCAGTCGGAGTGGATGAACGATACCGCCTTCTTCGGCGGCACGCACGAGAAAGATCCGGTTTCCGGCGCCGGCGACGGCACCGGCGCGTACTCGTTTCCGCACCGGCCGATGCGACGGCAGTTGAAAGGCTTGCCTCGGTTCGTCGTGACGCGGGGCGGAGAGTACTGCTTCATGCCTAGCATCAGCGCTCTGCGCTGGCTCGGAGAACTCCGCGCTTAGTCGCCCTGGCTGATCGTCGCGCCGTAGGGAAAGTCGAGGCCCTGGATCAGCGGCGCTGCGTAGCGGCCTCCGGGATATGTCCAGAACCCGACCTCACCGGTGTTGCCCTCGGGTCCGATCACGTCGTGCCCGGCGATCCAATATTGGATGAGGCCGTCGGTACCGTAGATTCTGGTGTGAGCGAGTATCTTAGCTTGAGAACCGCTGACGGAGATGCGGTAGATGAGACTGAACTTCGCATCGCCCACGGTGACGTATTTGCCGTCCCACTGAACCGGGCCGGGCGCGGCGATCGCGCCGCCGTTCAGCGCGAGGTTCGTGAACCGCTGGTGACCTTTGCGAAGTTCGGCGAGCTCAAAGAAGCTTACAGTCAACCCGTCCACGAACAGATTTCCACTCCGATCGTATCCGCAGAACGCGAAGTCCGAAATCGCGTGGTCGGTGTAGAGCTTCGGCGGGTACTGCGCGGAAGGATAGATCGCGATGTCTTCCCGGTTGGCGACGGCGAGGTCGCCGGTCAGCGGATCGACCGAACACGCCGACGGCTCGCCGGGATCCTTTAACGTCAGCACCGGCTTCTTGCTGCCGGGAGCATACTCGACGAGCTCGCTTCGCGCCGAGTTCGCGACCCAGACGAGCCCACCGCGATTCGAGCAGAGGCCCTTCGGAGCATGGAGCTTGAGCAGCGTTTGGACGAGCGCGTGGCTCTTATACGAGAAGACGTAAACCGCGTTGGCCAGATAATCGGAGATGTAGACGAGCTCGCCGGTGTGGGCCTGCCGCCCGGCCGGCGACGAGTGCGTGGGCGCCACCGGCGGTGGGATCGGCGGAGCGAGCGCGGGTTGCGCGCTCGCGCACGCGGCCAGCATGGCTGCGATGAGACAAACGCAGAGAAAACGGAGGCTGCTCACTCTACGAGTTTGCGGCACGTACGCGCTAGGTTACGATAGGCGCGCCCTTGGCGGCCGTCTCGATGAGGTTTACGACCTCGTCGGGATGCGAGACCATCGCCACGTGGTTGCTCGCAACCTCGACCGTCGTCGCCCCCATGCGCTTGGCGAAGAGCCGTTCGGCGTCGGGCGGAATCGCTTGATCGCCCTGCGCAACCATGAACCACGACGGCAACGATTTCCAAGCCGGGACGCCCATCACGTCGCCGAGCGCCGAGGCCGCAAGCGGTTGCTGCACGGCCCACATCACCTTCGCCTTGACGGGATCCACGTCGGCGGCGAAATGCTTGACGAAGTCGTCTTGCGGCAGCCACGCAAAGCCTTGCTTGTCGATGTCCAGGTGCGCGAGCGCCGGCGGCGGCGGCCCTTGCGCGAGCAATCCGCCGATCGACTCGCCCTCGTCCAGCCCAAAGCCCGCGATATAGACGAGGCCGATCGCGTTGGGAGCATCAGTCCCGAGTGCGGTCATGATCTGGCCGCCATACGAGTGACCTGCGACGAGCGTCGGGCCGTCTTGGCGCGCGAGCACTTGGCGAAGTCGCGCGACGTCGGCGGCAAGCGAGGTCATCGGAAACTGCGGCGCGGTGACATTGTAACCGTCGGCCTGCAGCCGCTCGATCACGGCGTTCCAGCACGAGCCTTCGGCCCACGCGCCGTGGACGAGAACGATGTTAGGCATCAGAGAAGCTCCTTCGTTTGCGCTATAATGTCGAGCGGGATGACTTCGACTTTGCCGCCGGATACCTCGCCCGTCCGCGCGGTATAGCGATCGAAAAATCCGCGCTCGCCGAGCAAGTCGGCGGTGGCTTGATCGAAAGCGGTCGCGAGGTGGTAGTAGTCGTCGCTACCGGCCTTCATCGCGCGATAAGAAATCTTTCCACGCAGCTCGGGATCGTTCTCGATCGCCTCGATGAAGCGCGCGATATCACGATGCCAATCGTCCTTCGAACCATGGCTGAAGTGGTATTTGATCAGAGCGTATTTCATACGTCCGGCTACGCCGGCCGCACGACCGCCCCCTATGCAGCGCTCGGAAGGAGCGCGTTACATCGCTTTGTGGCAGGCGGCCTTGAACGAGGGCTTTGTGGACGCGACCGTTTCCCAACTGGTGAAGGTGAACGAGCTCGCGTCGGTGCGAACGAGTTCGCCGCGGCCGAGCTTGCCGGTGGAGTTGGCGTGATCCGTCCACTGCTCGGTGTTTCCGCTCATCTTTCCATATCCGATCGACCATGCGTTCTCGCTGTCGAGGTTGGTCGAGACGTAGCGGCCGTTCTTCGAATCGTACGTCGTCGCGGCGCTGAGCGCGTACGGCGTCTTCATTTTGCCTTGCATCGGGACCGATACCCATTGAACGAGTATCCCGTCCTCGAGCGTATAGGTGAGCAACGCTTTCGAGGGCGCCTGGCCGGTCTGCGTTCCGGTGCACGACCACTTGCCGACATAATATTGCATCGCCGTCATTCCGCCCGACTGCGCGCCTGCCGGCGCCGCGATCGCGAGAGCTAAGATGCAGAGTCCAAGTGCTTTTTTCAAGGGAGAAACCTGCCTTTCTGAGCGGCCGTTCGGCCAGCTGCTTGGGGCGTTTCTCCAGCAGCCAGGGGTTACCCCGGCTAGAACGCCCCAATGCCGTTGGGCGTGCCCCAGCCGGCCGGGCCGGAGTAGGTGCCGAACTCGTTCGTTCCGGCGCTGCAAAGATAGGTGCCGCTCAAGCTCGGCGGACAGTTGTTGGCGGTCCCGCTGCCGATGTAATGGAGATCGTTTTGGCGCTGCGACTGCGAGAGCGTCCAGAACGTCTTACCGCCCTGCTGTTGCGATGCGTTGCCGGCCAGCGCGAAGATCGCGGCAATCAGCGGCGTCGACGCGCTGGTTCCCTCGGCTTCGCTCCAGCCGGCGTAGCGATACGAATCGTACTCCGCGATACCCGTTGCAACCGCCGAGACGTCGTTCGAGGTTCTGCCCGGGCAGCTGGGATCGGTCTGCCACGAGGGTTTCGCGATTGCCGGCGCGCAGCCGCCGCCGGTCGCGCTCCAGACGACTTCGCTGTAGCTCGAGCCACTCTGCGAGAGGACGGTGCCGCCGACCGAGACGACGTTGGCGAAGTGCGCGGGCGGATAGGAGCCGTAGCCGTCGTCGCCGGCAGCCGCGACGTACGTGACGCCGGGATGTTTGAAGGCGCGCGCCGACCAGGTGCAGCCGGTGACGTAGCAACCCCAACTGTTGCTGACGACGTGCGCGCCAAGCCGTGCGGCTACGACTTCCGCGTCTTCGAGGTTGCGTTTGCTCTCGCTACTCGCTTCGACCAAGTAGATCGTGCAGTTCGGGCACGCTGCCGAGACCATCTCGACGTCCAGGTCGATCTCGTAACCCCAGCCAGGATCGTGCGTGGGATATTTCCCTTGCACGCCCTTTTGGTTGAACTTCGAAAAGTTCGCCGACGGCAGCCCGTAGTAGGCGCGGTACGTCGCGAGATCCGATGCAACGTGCGGATTGTCGTATGCGTCCACGATGGCGACGATCTGCCCGCCGCCTTTGGTCGACGACGGCAGATGGTACGCCGCCTGAATCTGCGCCGGCGCCCATCCGAGCGGCCCGGTGTTTCCGCGCCCCACCGGCCGACTCATGATCAGCGCCGCACACTGCCCCTCACCCAGGCGCGCCCTCGGGCAGACGCGCTGCGCGCGGCCTTGCGCCTGCCACTGCGTGCTGCCGCTCGGCGCGATGGGGAGGTTCAGCGAGGTTGGCGAGCTGCAAGCGGCGAGCGCGAGTGCGGCCATTAGCGGTATCGCTCGCTTTACTGAGGCGACGGTTGGCATCGAAGGCGTGGTGTTCGCGGTCGCCGCGCAGACGACTTCTCATTTGCCGCTATTCGCAGCGGATAGCACCATCGAACAGTGCATCGCGAATCTGGAGACGCTGGGCTTGGTTCAGATCGGGGTCGTCGTAGAGATCGTTGGTCACCATTTGGAAGACGTAGCCTTCTTCTTCAGTCGGCGCTTCGTTGCACGGCATCTTCCAGTATCGCACGAAGTAGCGAATGCGCCATGTGATCTTCGGGCTTTTAAACGTTTGCAGCGTCCCGTTCGCGCGCTGGCAGGCGACGAGCTGATCGAACGCCGCCTCGAAGCGCCGGCAACGCGCGTCCACGGTTGGCTCCATGGAGCCGGGAGCGATCGGCTGCAGCGTACCGGGCGCCGGTACGGCCTGCAGGGGCGGCTCGCCGGTCCCGCAGCCCGCGATGATTGCGGCGCCGATGCATGCCGCGGCGATTTCTTTCATCATCATGCCTCAATGATGAGCTCCCGGCTTCACCGCAAACACGGACAACCCGAAGGGCTCAGGATGACAACTAAAAGAGGCTGGCTTGGAGGGGTTCGCCTTCCGTCAGCGAGGCGACGCGCGTGCCGAGAAGGCGCACCGGCGCGCCCTCGAGCGCGGCGCGGCGCAGACAGAAGACCGCGGCGCGAAAGATGCGCCGCGCGTCGCGGGTGGGTTCGGCGAGGTGCGTTTGGCGCCCGAGAATCGTAAAGTCGGCGCGTTTGATCTTCACGCCGATCGTTTGTGCGAGGGTCCGTTCGCGTTCGAGGATCTCGGCGAGCTCGAGCGCCTGCACTTTCAAGACTTCGATGAGGCGGCGTTCGTCGCGGACGTCGTATTCGAAGGTCTCCTCAGTGGAAATGGATTTGGTTTCGCGTTCGGTTTCCACGCGGCGGGTGTCCACGCCGCGGGCGAGATCGCGGACCTCGTGCCACCACGAGCCGAACAGCGGACGAAGCTTCGCGTCGTCGAGGGCGGCGAGTTCGCCGATGGTGTTGATGCCGACGACGTTCAGGCGTGCTTGCGTCTTGGGCCCAATTCCCCAGAGGCGCGAAACCGGCAGCGGGGCGAGAAAGGCGGCCTCTTCGCCCGGCGCGATCGCGAGCAAACCGTCGGGCTTGCACGAGTCGGAGGCGATCTTGGCGATCATCTTGCCGGTTGCGACGCCGGCGCTGACGGTGAGCGCCGTCTCTTCCAAAATCTCGCGCCGGATCGCAGCGGCGAACTCGCGCGCGGCGTCGAGCGTCGCCTCGCCGATGCCGATGAAGGCTTCGTCGAGCGAGAGCCCTTCGACCGGATGGCCGCGTTTGCGGAAGATGGCGAAGATCGCGCGCGACTCGGCTTTGTACTTCTGCATCTCGGGCGGCACGACCACGAGGTCGGGGCAAGCGACGCGCGCTTTATACAGCGGCATCGCGGAGCGTACGCCGTACGGGCGCGCTTCGTACGACGCGGTGAGAACGACGGCGCGCCGGCTGCGTCCGGCGATCGCGACGGGTTTGCCGCGCAAGCTTGGATCGTCGCGCACGGCGACGCTCGCGTAGAACGCGTCGACATCGAAGTGCGCGATGAACGCCGTCAACCGGCGCTCAGGCGGGGAGCGTGGACTGACGCGTGCGCTCGCGGCGGCGCTGGGCCTTCTCCTGATTGCCGCAGGTCGCCATGCTGCACCAGGCGCGCGACGCATTCTTCGTGCGATCGTAATACGCGAAGCGGCACGAGCTCTTGCGGCACGCGCGCAGCCGCGCCCAGGTTCCGCGCACGATCGCCTCATAGACGATCGCGAGCACCGACGCGATCGCGCGGTCGGCGCCGGCGCCTTCGGGGCGCAGGCCGAGCCCGCGCGGAGAATCGACGCTGACGCTTAGGCGCGCGGCTCGGGCGTACTCGCGCAAGCCCGTCCAAGCGGCGGGGCCTTGGCCTTCGCCGTTGTTGGCGAAGAGCACGTCGCGCAGGGCTTCCCGGAACTCCCGCAGTTGGGCGAGGGCGGCCTCGTCGGCGACGACCGGGAGTCCGTAGCGGCGACACCAAGCGGCCGCTCGTTCGACCGTATCGAGCTGGTCGGGCCCGTCCGGGAGGTTGAGGGTGTTCTCGAAGAGTCGCACGATCTCGAGGGTGCCTGGGGCCTCATCGGCGACGGCGGTGGTCACGGGTCTACTTTCCTAGCTTTCACCGGCAAAACGGGTTGACAAGTTAGTTGTCACCCCCATATAATGAATGAAGGTTACTGCTAAGTCAAGAGGTTCACATGTTCCGCGATCCAGTTCGTTCAGCACCACTCGTCTCCGATATCAGCGATATCGGCCTCCGCCTGAAGATCCAGCGCGCCGACTCGGCTCTGTTCCGGGATTCGGACCTGCGTCTTCCCCACCTACGGGTCATGTAGGCAACTTATCCTCTGCGTCATCCCCCACGCGGGGATGCAGGCTGGGGAGCGCTCCACCTCTGGTTGAGCGTTTCGGAAAGGGTGACCGGGTTTGCTCCAACCCGTCACCCTTTCGCTTTTTCTGGCGCCTGGAGCTGTTATTTTGTTTGCAACGCGCCGCGCTGGATGGCGAGGATCGTTTGCATGTTTCGAAAGTCGTCTTCGTCGTCGCCGGGCGTTTCTAAGATCGCCGTCTTCTCGCGCAGTTCGGGGTGCGCGAGCAGCGCGCGGAAACCGTCGAAGCCGATCTTGCCCTCGCCGATGTGCCAGTGGCGGTCGCGGCTCGCGCCGAGCTCGACTTCGGTGTCGTTGAAGTGGAACATCAAGAGGCGTTCGAGGCCGATCTCGCGCTCGGCAGTTTCGATGAAGCGGTCAACGCCGTCTTTCGAGTTGATCTCGTAACCGGAAGCCCAGGCGTGTGCGGTGTCGAGGCAGACGCCTAGTTGCGGATGCGGAACCGCGCGCACGAGCTGGCCGAGTTCTTCGAGCGTTCCGCCGGCGAGGTTGCCGGCGCCGGCCGAGTTTTCCATAACGAGAAAGACCCCAGGCTCGATGCCGGCGAGCGCGGCTTCGAGCGCGCCGCAGATTGCTTTGAAGCCTTCGTTGCGATCGCGCGTTCCGTACGAGCCGAGATGGGTGTTCACCAGGCGCATCTCGCCGCGCGCGGCAACGGCGAGGTCGTTCTGCAGCAGATGCAGCGAGCCCGCGGCAATTTTCTTATCGCCGCTGGCGAGGTTGATCAGGTACGGCGTGTGGATCGCGCAGGGATCGATTCCGGCCTCGCGGCGCATCTGAGCGAAGGCTTGCAGCGACGGGACGTCGATCGCGGCCGTGCGATAGCTGCGCGGATTGGTCGAAAAGACTTGGATCGCGCTGCAGCCCGCTGCCCGGGCGTGCTCGAGCGCCTTGGCGTAACCGCTCGCGACGCGCACGTGCAAGCCGATGCGCATGCGTTACTTGTTGCCGAGGTCGAACTCGAGCGCTTGACCCGGCTCCAGCTCGACTTCGGGCAGATCGTCGAGCGAGCGCAGGCCGAACGATTCCAAGAAGAACGGCGTGGTCTTATAGAGCATCGGGCGTCCGATGACGTCCTTGCGTCCGGCCTCCTCGATGAGGCCGCGATCGAGCAACGTGCTCACGACGCTGTCGGAGTTGACGCCGCGGATCGCTTCGATCTCGCTGCGCGTGACGGGTTGGACGTGCGCGACGATCGCCAGCGCCTCGAGGGCCGGCGTGGAGAGCGAGGTCTTCGGGGGCAGCAGGTACGCTTCGACGACGTCGCGCGCGAACGGCGAGGTCGCAAAGCGATAGCCGCCGGCGACTTCGCGCAAGACGATGCCGCGCTGGCTGTACTCGGCTTCGACCTTCTGCAGCACGGAGGCGATCTCGCGTTCCTCGGCCTGCAGGAGCTTGGCGAGCTGCTGGATCGAGAGCGCTTCGCTCGCGACGAAGAGCAGCGCTTCGACCGGGCGCTGCAATTCTTCGGCGCTGCGTTGGAGATCTTCGGCTGGCGTCGTCATGCGGCGGCTTTCGGGAAGAGGCGGATGTCGTCGAAAAGCTCGGGCTGTTCGAAGGCGATGCGGTGACGGCGAATCAGCTCGAGGATCGCGAGGAAGGTGACGATGATCGCCTCGCGCGTCATGCCGAGCTCGCTGCAGAGCCCGGAGAAGTAGACTTCACCGTTTTCGCGGATTCGTCGCATGATGTAATCCATCGATGCGATCAGCGAGACGCGTTCGCGCGCAATCGAACGTTTCTCCGGCCGCGCCTGGGCGAGCATCGCGACGAAGGCGCGCTTGAGCTTCTGCGGATCGATCTCGTAGCGCTGCACGACCTCGCCGGCCGGGTCGCCGGAGTCGCGGTAGAAGTACGCGCCGGCTTCCGATTGACGCTCGCGCAGCTCCTCGCCGAACTCGCGGTACTTCGAATAGGCGATGAGGCGCCGGCGCAGCCGCTCCTCGACTTCTTCCGGCGTCTCGGTGCCGTCGTCCACGAACTCTTGCGGAATCGGCGGCAGGAGCGCGCGCGATTTCAGAAAGAGCAACGTTGCCGCGATCACGAGATACTCGGCCGCGATCTCGACGTCGAGCGCTTCCATGACGCGCACGTAGTGGAGATACTGCTCGGCCATGCTCGCCAGCGGAACCGTTGCGATGTCGAGCTGCTGCTCCTTGATCAGCGTCAGCAGCAGGTCGAGCGGCCCGTCGAAGGCGTCCAGCGTAACGCGGAACGCGTGGTCGGTGGCCGGCGCTCCATCGGTGGTGGTCACCAGGCCATCCTTCGACTCCGGTGCTCCGCACCTTCGCTCAGCATGACACCATGGGGCGCTTCGCTTACGATGACAGGGATTGGGCGAGGGCGGCGGCGGGTTCGGCGATCGCGTCGGGGTTGGTGGCGATAAACTCGAGCGCGAGGTCGATGAGGCGCTTTTCGTTGACGTATTTGAGCACCTTACGGGCCTGCGCGACGTCGAACCAGCGGGCGTCGTCCACTTCGTGGTCGTGGTTGGCCGGATCGCCCGAGAGATAACGCATCAGGAAGAACGTTACGGTCTTGCGATGCTTGGCTTTTCCGACGTAGAACCAGTACGCGATCTCGTTGAGCCGGGTGACGATCTCGGCCCAACAACCCGTCTCTTCGTGGACTTCGCGCAGCGCGGCTTGTTCGGTCGTCTCGCGCGCCTCGACATGGCCTTTCGGCAGCGTCCAAATGCGCGGCGGCTCGCCGCGGCCGATCAACAACGCATCGTAACCCGAATCACGCGGACGCAGCAGCAGCCCGCCCGCCGACACCTCGTACTTGATCCGCATCACGCTCCACCTTTGGGACGGGCAAGGGGGCCACTTGCGAGCCCCCACATTGCTACTATTATAGCGCTCGGCCCCAAGAAGCGGCTACGAAAAGGGTCGCCTCTTTTGGCCTCCTTTTCGACCGTTTCGCCTCAAGAAAGCGCTTGCTTGGCCGCCGGGCTCAGTGTCCGCCGCCATCGGTGTAGACCGGCAAGACTTCGTCGTACTTTCCGACCGCCGTTTCGCAACGCCGCGCGGTTTCGTCGTAGACTAAATATGCGCGCAGCGGAAGCGAGTACACGTGCAACGACAACGCCGATGCGTTGCGCGTTGCCCCAACGCGATGCAACGCGAAGCGGCCGGATCGAAGATCGAACTGGCCCGGCTCGAGCACGTGCGTGTCGCGCGTCTCGACGCGCGCGTATCCGGGAACGTCGCCGGCGTCGAGACGCTCGAAATCTTCGACTTCGAGGCGTCCGTCGAGCACTGCCATCCAGCAGTGCTGATCGCCATGATCGTGAATCGGCGAGGCCGCCCCCGGCGCCCAGTTGAGCAACACGACTTCGAACCGTTCGTCGCGATAGGCGCAGATGCGCGTGTAGCCATTCGGACGCGAGATCAACGGGAACGCAATCGACGTGGCGCTCGCGGTCGAGAGCAGACCCGCCATGCCGGGCTCGCCCCGTTCCAACGGCGGCGTCTGCCGCAGCTGGTCGATGAAGTGCCGAAGCACGGCAAGCTCTCCTCGTGAAGAGGACGATTGAGGTCTCGCTGCAGGCACGATTCAGGTGCTCCTCTGCGCTACCGGCGCCGGCGTTACGTCGAGCGTGTATTGTGGTTGGGGCGCTGCGAGCAAGGCGCGGGCGGCAAGCTCCGCCATCGCGCGAATTTCGGGTACGGCCGTTGCCTCGAAGCGCGATCCGCGCACCGGGGGCCCCACGATCCAGAGTCCCGGCGTCGGTGCGCCGGTGGCGCCGATCGCGCCAAGCTCGGGCGTGACGCGCAGGCCGAGGCCACCGGGCTCGGTCGCGATCTCGCCGTCGGCGAGCAGTCCGGCGAGCAGCGGATCCCGCGTCATCGCGGAGCTGCCCAGGCCGGCGCAGTTGACGATCCAATCGGGATGTAGCGCAATCGTGCCGCCGCCGCGCATCGCGATGGTCGCGTTCCCGTCGCGCATTGCGGCGAGGCGGCCGGCGTAGGTAAAGAGACGTTTCGACCGCTGGTAGCTCGCGAGAACGCTCTCAACGTGCGGCGGGATGCGGTGGCGGTGGCGCTCCCAGCGGCCGCGCAGATGGCGCTCGAATCGGCGCCGTTCGACCTGAGGCAAGCGCCGCCACGTCGCTTCGGCTTCCGGGCGAAGCGCGTCGATAACGGCGCGCCAATCGAAACCACGGCGGGCCGCGTCGTCGAGGTGGCGGCGAAAGCTGCCCAACAGAAATCGCGCGTTGCTGGTGTCGAGCGCGGGGATGACGTCGTACTCGCCGACGGGGGCATGGGCTTGCGGATAGAGGCCGTGGCGCGAGAGGACGTGCACCGCGCCGCGATGGCCGCTCGCGTTGAGCGCGACGAGCACGTCGAGCGCGGTATGCCCCGACCCAATCACGAGCACGTGGCCGCCGACCGCACGGTAGTCGAAGCGCCACGGATCGCCGATGTAGCCGGGATGCGCGAGCACGTCCGGAAAGAGATGGTCGCTCCCAGGCAACGGGTTTCCGGTCGCGAGCACGACCGAGCGCGCGTGCACGGGCGCGGCCCCGGGCGATGCGATAACGAAGCCGCCGTTCTCGCGCCGCACGACCGTCGCCCGGTCGCGGATGCGCGCGAAACCCGGCCGCACGAAGATCTCGGCAGAGATCTGATTGACGTACTCGCCGTAGAGCCGGCGCGAAACGAAATCCGTCGGGCCGGCGCGACCGTCGAGCCAGCGGACGAAGTGGTCGGGCTCGTCGCTATAGAGGCTCATCTGCTGAGCGCGCGTGTTGAGGACGTGCTCGGCGTGCTGCGTGCCATAGGCCGCTCCGCGGCCGAGCTCGCCCGGTTCAAAGAGGCAGAGCGAGAACCCGGGGCCGGCGCGGCGAGCGAGATGCGCCGCTACAGCGCAGCCACTGAAGCCGCCCCCAATTACCGCGGCGTCGAACTCGACCACCGGGTCCCTCCCAAAGCAAGGCGAGCTGAGTTATTAACCTGAGTTACCTTTTCGAGAGAAGAGGGCAAGGCTCCTCTCTCGGACCTAAGGCCGCCACCGGAGGTCGGGCTGGCGGGCAGCCCGGGTCTCGTCGACCCGGCCGACGACGGTGGTGACCGGGGCATCGAAGAGCGCTTGCGGATCGCGCTTTGCGGTCTCCACGATTTCGCGTAGCGCCTCGGCAAAGGCGTCGAGCGTCTCTTTCGATTCGGTCTCGGTCGGCTCGATCATCAAGCACTCGGGAACGAGTAGCGGAAAGTAGATCGTCGGCGCCATGTAGCCGTGGTCGAGCAGCGCCTTGGCGAGATCGAGCGCGCGAACGCCGTGCTCTTTCTTGAGCTGCTGGGCCGAAGCGACGAACTCGTGCCGGCACGTCTCGGGATAGGGCGTCTCGAGAAACTCCGCGATCTTGACGCGCAGATAGTTGGCGTTGAGCACGGCCAACTGCGAGACGCGCTTGAGCCCTTCTTCTCCGTTTGCGTACATGTAGGCGAGCGCGCGCGCGGCGTGCGCGAAGTTCGACCAGAAGGAGCGCATCGGGCCGATGGATTTCGGTCGGTCGAAGTCGAGGCGGTAGGCGTCGCCGTCGCGTACGACGACCGGCGTCGGCAGATATTCGACCAGATGCGCCGCGACGCCGAGCGGCCCGTGTCCGGCGCCGCCGCCGCCGTGCGGAATGGTAAAGGTCTTGTGCGTATTGATGTGCATCAGGTCGAAACCCATATCGCCGGGGCGGGTGTAGCCCATGATGGCGTTGGCGTTGGCGCCGTCGTAATACATCAGGCCGCCGGCTTCGTGCACCGCCGCAGCGATCTCGGCGATGTGGTCTTCGAAGAGGCCGAGCGTATTCGGATTGGTCATCATGCAGACGGCCGTATCCGGGCCGAGCACCTTGCGAATTTCCTCGACGCTGACGCGCCCGCGCGCGTCGCTGGGCAGCGAGATGACCTTGAAGCCGCACATCGCGGCCGACGCCGGGTTGGTGCCGTGCGCGGTGTCGGGCACGATCACGTTGACGCGCTGCAGCTCGCCGCGGTCTTTGAAGTATCGCTTGGCGATCAGCAGCGCGGCGAGCTCGGCGTGCGCGCCGGCCGAAGGATTGAGCGAGAAAGCGGCCATCCCGAAGAGCGAGCTGAGCGTGCGCTCGAGCTCGTACATCACTTCGAGCGCGCCCTGCGCGAGCGCGTCGGGCGTGTACGGATGCAGGTCTGCGAACTCGCGGCGCGTCGCGATGGCGTCGTTGACGCGCGGGTTATACTTCATGGTGCACGAGCCGAGCGGATAGAAGCCGAGGTCAATGCCAAACGTCCGCTGGGAGAGGCGCGTATAGTGGCGCACGACGTCGAGCTCGCTGTTCTCAGGCAGCGGCAGCTCGTCGCGCAAGACGTCCTTCGGAAGGAAGTTGGCGAGCGGCTTGCCTTCCTCGAAGTACCGGTTGGCTCGTCCCGCTTGGCCGAGCTCGAAGATTAACGGCTCAGACGCTGGCGGGGACACCGGTGGTCTCCTTGAGGGCGGCGGCGAGCGCGTAGATATCGCCCGTCGTGGTGAGTTCGGTAGCGGTCATCAAAATGCAGTTGCTCAGCTCGGGATAGTAGCGCCCGAGGTCGAGCCCACCTAGGATGCCGCGCTCTTGAAGGGCCGTCAAAACCTGCGCGGCCGGGCGGCCGACGTCGGCAACGAACTCGTTGAAGAAGGGCGCGCTGTACTTGAGTTTGACGCCGGGAACGTTGGCGACGGCGCTGGCCAGCTCGCGCGAGCGCTGCAGGTTGAGCGCGGCGGCGGTGCGCAGCCCGCTCTCGCCGAGCAACGCGAGGTAGATCGTCGCGATCAGCGCGCAGTGCGCCTGGTTCGTGCAGATGTTCGAGGTCGCGCGTTCGCGGCGAATGTGCTGCTCGCGCGCTTGGAGCGTCAGGACGTACGCGGTGCGGCCGGCGTTGTCCACGCTCTTGCCGGCAAGCCGCCCGGGAATCCGCCGCACGTGTTCTTGGGTCGAGGCGATGAAGCCAGCATACGGACCGCCATAGGCCTGCGCGATGCCGAAGCTCTGCGCTTCGCCGGCAACGATCTGCGCGCCCCACGACGCGGGCGTTGCGAGCGCTGCGAGCGAGAGGGCCTCAGCGACGACGGCGATCGGAATGGCGCCGTTCTTCTGCACGGCGGCGAGCGCTTGCGGCGAGAGCGTATCTATGTTGCCAAAGAAGTTCGGCGATTGCAGCGCGACGGCGGCGTACTCGTTCGCGGCCAGCGCGTCGCTGAGCGTCGTCAGGTCGGTTGTGCCGTCGGCGGTGAACGGGATCTCGTCCACGCTTACGTCGAGACCGTCGCAGTAGGTGTGCAGCACGGCGCGATAGTTGGGATGGACCGCGCGCGAGACCAGCACACGCTGCCGGCCGGTCGTGCCCAGCGCCATGATCGCCGCCTCGGCAAGCGCCGTCGCGCCGTCGTAGACCGAGGCGTTGGCGATATCCATGCCGGTCAGCAAGCAGATGTAGGTCTGCCACTCGTAGATCGCCTGGAGCGAGCCCTGCGAGACCTCGGCTTGGTACGGCGTGTAGGCGGTCAGAAACTCGCCGCGCATCGCCAGGGCGGCGATCGCCGGCGGCGCGTAGTGGCGGTACGCCCCGGCGCCGAGAAAGGAGCGGTAGCCGACGCCGGCGTTCTTCGAGGCGAGCGCGTCGAAGCGGCGCTGGATCAGGTACTCCGGCAGCGCGGGAACGAGATCGAGCCGCTCCTTGAGCGCGATCGAATCGGGAACGCGCAAGAGCTCGTCGAGTGTCGAAACGCCGACCGTGCGCAGCATCTCTCGAACGTCGCGCTCAGTATGCGGAGCGTACATCTTCTACCAACCGTAGGGGCATCGCGTTCGCCTCTTTGGCGCCTTTGGGGGGGCGAACCTCGTTTCCGAGGAACCGAGCGGCCGGAGCACAGAAAGGGCGTTCATGCAAAGGAAATCGTTAGGCTTATGCGCGGCTGCGGCGTTGCTCGCCGGCTGCGGCGGATCGCAACTCGCGCCGGCCGTGCCCGGCACGATGCCGGCGGCACGGCATAGCGGCTCGTGGATGGCGCCCGACGCCAAGAGCGGCGACCTGCTCTACATCACCGACACGGTGACGAACGAGCTGTACGTCTTCTCCTATCCGAAGGGGACGCCAAAGGGAGCGATCACCGGCGGCTTACAAGACCCGGCGGGCGAGTGCGTCGACAAGAGCGGCGACGTCTTCGTCGCAAACACCGGCGCGAACAACGTCTACGAGTACGCACACGGCGGCACGTCGCCGATCGCGGTGCTCAACGATCCCGGATACTTCCCGGTCGGCTGTTCGATCGATCCGGTGACCGGGAACCTGGCCGTGACGAACTTCCCGGTAACTAGCAGCTTGCAAGGCAACGTCGTCATCTACAAGCACGCGAAGGGCAATCCCAAGGGTAACTACACCAGCAAGATCATGAATCAAATGCTGCTCTGCAGTTACGACGGTTCGGGAAACCTCTTCGTCGACGGATTGACCAAAGGAAGCGGCTTTGCCTTCGCGGAGCTGCGCAAGGGCGGCACCGCGCTGACCAACGTTACGCTCAACCAAAGCATCGGCAACGCCGGCGGCGTCGAGTGGGACGGCACCTACGTTGCGGTCGGCGATCAAACGACGAACACGATCTATCAGTTTACGATCAGCGGCAAGAAAGGCACGGTCGTGGGCTCGACGCCGCTCGGCGGCGCGAGCGAAGTCTTTCAGTTCTGGATCGACGGC
>JBARBD010000008.1:0-17124 GCA_049792675.1 Vulcanimicrobiaceae bacterium
CCGTTATCAGCGCCGCACGCGTTGGCGAGCAGAGCGCGGTCGTATGAAAGCGGTTATACTTGATCCCGCGTTCTGCGAGCTTGTCGAACGTCGGCGTAGGAATCGGCCCGCCGAAGGTGCTGCTCGCGCCGAAACCCACATCGTCGGTCATGATGAGAAGAACGTTCGGCGTACCAGCCGGCGCCCGGTACGGCTGCGGAAAGTCGGGCGTCGACTGCTCGTACGAGCGTTCGATTTGTCCTGTGAAGGGTGGTTCAGGGCGCGGTAGCGCCGCTTGGTCTGGATCGGCTTGCATGAATTCGTACTTCCCGGCGGCACCCCGCCTAGACTCCCCCAGCTTATCGCAAAGCCTGGCATTGAGCCATCAACAATCGTCGGGCTGCGCCCGCCGGCCTTCCACAAGGGTAAGGTTCTTTTCGTCCCTAACGGAGGCTAGACTGAAAAGGACGGAGGCTCTCTGATGCGAGGCACTCACGTTTTTATCCACGCCGTATCGGCGGTCGGGATCGCCGCAATCCTTTCCGCTTGTTCGAGTTCCGGCGGATAAGTTTGCGTATGTTACCAACTACACTCCTGACAATGTTTTTGGGTACGCGATCAACGCAGGCAGCGGCGCCTTGACGCCGGTGAGCGGCTCGCCGTTTGGGACGGGCAAGGGTCCACTCGGCGTCGCAACGTGCCGGGTTACGTCCGGCAAATGCATTCCGCCCCGCTGTAACCGGCAACTCTTGTGATGGGAGAAGACGGAACGGCGCTCACCCCACCCTACTTTCAATACCTCATTCGCCTTCTTCGACCATTTCCGAATTTCGATTACTTCTTTATCAAGCCGGTGCGGCGAAAGGCGGTCGAGCTGCTGCATCTACGGCCCGGCGATCGCGTGCTGGACGTCGGCTGCGGCCCTGGAGGGAGCTTTCCGTATCTTCGCGATGCGGTGGGGCCCTCCGGGGAAGTCGTCGGCATCGAGATCAGCCCCGAGGTTTCCGTAAACGCTCGAGCGCGCATCGCGAAAAATAAGTGGCAGAATATCCAGGTCGTCGAGAGCTCGGCTCAGACGGTTACGCTAAACGGCACGTTTGACGGTCTGCTCATGTTTGCGGAGCAAGATGTGCTCGCGTGCGAAGATGCCCTTGAAAACATCTTCCCCTATTTGAGGGAAGACGCGCGAATCGTGGCCTTCGGTGCCAAGACTTCAAGCCATCACATAGGGAGAATGCTGAACCCCGTCTTACAGACGTTGTACAAGCTAAACTTTGCGGGGGCTCCGAGGTTAGATCGCGCGCCGTGGCGATTGTTAGCGAAACGCGTTGAGAAGCTCGAGATCGAAGAGTACTTTTTCGGCTTGATGTTCCTCGCGTCAGGGCTAAGGATCCCCGAAAGAGATCGCTGAACCCCTCCGCCCGGATAGGTGAACAGGCCCACGACGTCCTCGTCAAATATCGACATCATTACGCAATAGGCTTACAGCGTGTTCTTATAGATTGTTCCGTCTTTCATAATCAAGACGAAGCTCTTTTCCGGATTTGCCACGAGCGCGATATCCTCCAGCGGATTGCCATCGACGAGCAGCAGGTCGGCAAGCGCTCCGTTTTCGATGACGCCCAACCTTCCAGGATATGGATTGCGTGGGCCGCTCAAGCTCAGCAGTTCGCCATTTGCTGCGGTCGCCTGCTTCAGAATGTCGGCGTTCGTGAACCAGCGGGTGAGGTGGGTCAGCATGAGCCCTTGGCGCTTTGCCAGCGCTTGGGAGAAAAGCAAATCGGATCCAAACGCGGTCTTGATGCCGTGCTTTACCGCTAGCTTATAAGCCTTATCCGTACCGGCGAAAACCGCAAGCATCTTATCTCGGGCCAGGCCCGTCAGCGGAAGCTGATCCTCTTCGGTCAGGAACGGCTGAATGCTAAGCCAGACGCCCCTCTCGGCTATGATAGCTGCCGTCGCGTCGTCCATGAGGTGACCGTGCTCGATACACCTGGCCCCCGCGGCAACGGCCCTTTGGATTGCCTTTGGGATATAGGCGTGGACGGCGGCGATCGTGTTCCAATCGCTGCAAACTTCCACTGCCGCACGCAGTTCGGCTTCGGTGAGCGTCGTCGCGTCGAGTGGGCTGCGCGGCGAGGAAACGCCACCGCTCGCGACGAGCTTGATGTGGGACGCGCCCTGCGTGAGCTGCTCGCGAACGCGTAGCCTAACCTCGTCCGGACCGTCGACGATCGCGGCACCTTCGGCTTCGCGTATCGAACCGAACGGGCCGCCCGGCGCGCGCGGCAACTCGTACAGCGGTCGCATGTCGCCGTGTCCGCCGCTGCTGGTGATCATCGCCCCACACGGGTAGATACGTGGGCCGATCGCCAGGCCTTGGTCGATCGCTTGTTTCAACGCGAAGGTTGGGCCCCCCAGATCCCGGATCGTGGTGAAGCCGCGCATCAACGTTCGCTCGGCCTCGGCGGCAGCGGCTAGCGTGATGAAGCCCGCGTCCCCCTGCAGCAATACCGGGAGCGGCAAGGCCGAGAACATTGCGTGCCAGTGCGAGTCTATGAGGCCCGGCATGATAACTCGCCCACCGCAGTGGATTGCGCGCACGTTATTCGGTGCGGGGTGAGCGCCGGTGCCGACGGTCTTGATGCGCCCGCCTTCGACGAGCAGAAACAGCCCGTCGCGCAAACTACCGGACCGACCGTCAAAGAGCCTAAAATCCGTGAACAGAAAGGGGCGCGGTGACTCTTGCGCCACCGCCTTGGCGCTTGCGAAAAGCCCGAGCGACGCAACCGAGGCGGTCACTCCAGCGACGAATCCGCGCCGCGAAAGATCTGCGTTGATTCTTGCGCTTGCGAGTGAAATGGCCGACATGTGGCAGTGGCAAGCGTCGCGACCGATTACGTTTGTATCACGGTCTGCCTTGGTCGAGGACATAGGTCATCCCTCGAATTCGAGTTGGCGCACTTATGGCCTGTGCACCGGGGGTCGTTACCGTGGTGGCGCCATCCCAAAGCTTTGAACGGCAATGAGTCGGATGCCGTAAACGATCATTTGGACTGAGAGCGCGACCTGCAGCACGCCCATGATCGTGCCGGCCACTTGGAGTCCAAACGCCGCCACCCTTAAGATGCTTCGCGCGAAGAGCATCGCGAGCAGATCTAAAAGCATGATCGCGAGTAAGATCGTCACGATCTCGACCAGTCTGTCCGGCATCAGCGTCAAGAGCAGGATCACCGCAGCGATGCCGTACGGCGTGACGATCTGTGAAACGAGCTGCCATACAAGCGTGCGCGTGGAAGGCGGGGCCGCTGCGGCTGCTTGCGCGCTCGGGTGGTCCGTGTACGGGGCGAGAACGAGAGAGAGGGCGACGAGAAAAAATACGATTCCTCCGCCGACCGCGAGGGCTCCCGCACTGACGTTCCACTTCGCAAGCAGTACCGTACCGATGAAACTTGCAAGCAGGACCGTGAACGTGGCGATTGCTGTGGCGCGGATCGCCATCGAGCGGCTTTCCGATTCCGAGCTCGTGGCCGTGAGCTTGGCGAAAGGCGCGAGTAGTTTGATCGGGCCCAGCATGATAAAGAAAAACGTGAAGATCTCTCGTGTATCGAAGCTGAAAAGCCCGCCGGTGTGACCCATATCAGTCGTCCTTCCTCGTCTTTGGATTTGCCGTCAAATGGAGACGGCCTTCAAGGGCTCCTTGCCCGGCAAGCGAACCCACAAGCCCGACCCGGATCTATTTTTCGAATTGAGGTTATCTTGAAACAAACGCTATGTCTTGCGTTCGCACTCGCCTTGGCGGCCGTCGGCTCGTCCGGCTTGGCCGTGCGCGCTTCGTCGAACGACGCTGCCGCGATTGCCGAGCTCTACAAGCAGTTCGGAGTAGCATTTATGCACAAAGATCTCGACGGGATCATGTCGGTGTATGCCCCGGGTAACGGCCTTTTCGTGTTTGACGTCGGGCCGCCGCGCGACCACCGCGGGTGGAACGATTATCGCGAAGATTGGAAACAGCTCCTCGCCGGATTTAAAGACAATCCGACCTTCGAGCTGATCGATTTCGGAGTGACGGTTGACGGCGACGTGGCCTACACGCATAGCGCACAGCGCGTAACCGCCAATATGGGCGGCAAAACCCCCACGACGGTCGTCGTTCGCGTCACCGACGTGCTTCGCAAAATCGACGGCAAGTGGTTGATCGTCCAAGAGCACGTCTCGATTCCGGTGGACCTCAACACCATGAAGCCGGACCCGCTCTCAAAGCCGTAGGCCGCCGAAACTCCACGTAAACGCGGTGTAACGACGGCCTAACGAGCGTGCACCGCCGGATGGCGGTAGCGGGCTAGCGGCTATTTCCCGGTATGCCCCGCTATCGCTTGTTCGACTTGCTGTTTGACCTGTTCCAGGTTGAACGACGCGCCCTTCTGCACCGGCGGGAACGCCACGAACGTTTGCGCTGCCTTGGCTACGACTTCTTGGACGAGAACGAAACGCCAGAACTCGTACGCAAACCAGTTGTAGAACGCCAGAGAGCCGCTGATTCCGGTGCGCTCGAACGGATCGAGGCGCAGGTTGCAAAGGATCGGCCAATCAACCTTTACGGTTCCCCCGAGCCAACCTTGAGGCTGGTCGATGAAGCGATACTTATAATCGTTGACGCGGACCGCTCCGAGGGTTCCTTCGGCGAAGTAGAAGATCTCGTGACGGTTCGACGGCCCTTTGCCGGTTAAGACGTTCGTTTGATCGTAGCCGTCGAGGTGAACCTTATAGGTCCGGTCCCCGAGTTGCTTCCCTTGCTGAAGCTCGGCAACGATGTTGGGATTCCCGGCAATGGAGACGAAGGTCGGGAACCAGTCGAGACCCGAGAAAATGCCGTTCTCGACCTTGCCGGCGGGGATTTTGCCCGGCCAGCGTGCGACGCACGGCGCGCGGAAACCACCCTCGAGCACGGTTCCCTTTCCGCCGGCAAACGGCGTCTGGCCGCCATCCGGCCAGGTGAAATTCTCCGCCCCGTTGTCGGTCGAGAAGACGACGATCGTGTTCTCGTCGAGGCCGTCGTCTTTGAGCTTCTTCAGAACGCCGCCGACAACGTCGTCGAGTTGCGCCAGACCCGCCTCTTGGAGGGACCAGCCGTTCTCCGACGTCCGCATGGCTTCGTACTTGTCGGAAAGATGCGTCACGACGTGCATCCGGGTCGGGTTCAGCCACAAAAAGAATGGCTTGCCGTGCGCCTTCGCGCCGTCCACGAACTTCAGCGCGTTGGCCAGAATCTCGTCGTCAACGGTCTTCATGCGCTCCGGGTACAGCGTGCCGGCATCCTCGATCTTTTGTTTGCCGACTTTCCCCCAGCGCGGATCGACGGTCGGATCGTCCGTATCGGTTGCCCAGGAGTGCACCATATTGCGGGGGCCGATCTTATCTTTGAGGTTTTGCGGGTAGTTCGGATGCGCCGGATCTTCCATCGCATCGAGGTGATAGAGGTAGCCAAAAAACTCATCGAAGCCGTGAAGCGTGGGCAGATACTGGTTGAGATCGCCCAAGTGATTCTTTCCGAACTGACCGGTCGCATAGCCCATCGACCGAAGAGCGGTCGCAATCGTGGGCGCTTCATCCGGCATTCCTACTTTCGCGCCCGCCTGACCGACGGTCGTCAGACCCGTTCTGATCGGCAGCTGACCGGTGATGAAGTTGGCGCGGCCGGCCGTGCAACTCGCCTCGGCGTAATAGTCGGTGAAGCGAATTCCTTCGGAGGCCAAGCGGTCGAGGTTCGGCGTGCGGCTCGCCATCATACCCTGGTGATAGCTGCTCAGGTTGAACCACCCGATGTCGTCGCCCATAATGAAGACGATATTTGGTTTCCCTTGCGGGGAGGTCGCCATTCTCAAATCCTTTCTGCGTTAAATGCGCTTACGGCGACGCCTGAATCTAGAGCTATCGACTGACAGCCTGAATCTCCAAAGCGATCGCTTTGATGGGGCGACTAGCTTACGACGTTTGCGGCTTTGCCCCTCTCCGAAGCGAGCGCCGCGAACGCGAAACGCTGGAGGCCGAGTGCGACAAGATTCGAGCGGTCGGCAGCCCGCGAAAGCGGCGCCGATCCGCGCGAGTTTCAACGGCTTGTTAAGACGTGTGGTGTTATGATGGATCCGCGTCAATTTCTAGAGCACTTGAAGCACGTTATGCACAGGCGTCTTTTGGCAGGCCAAGCTACCCCGGAGGGGAAGCCTCGACGATTGCCGCCTTGCGCCCAGGAGGAATTTGTGAGACAATCCACGGGCCAGCTAAACGCGCCGATCTTTCGAAATGGTCGAGAAATTTGCGCCAGTGAAAGATCGGTATGAATTCCAACTTTTGACCGTCGAGCACCATCCCCGCACCGCGCTGCTCGCTGGGTGCTGAGCACTCACCTTTTCCAAGAATATTTAGGAGACCCAATTTCGTGTATGTTGATGAAGCCCTAACCTGCGTCGCCTGCGGACGTCCTTTTACGTTCACGGTAAGCGAACAAGAATTTTATGCGAGTAAGCAGTTTACGAACAAACCCGGGCGGTGTAACGATTGTCGCGATGCTCGTCGGGCGGCAGGCGGCGGGCAAAAAGGTTCCGCTCCGCGCGAGAGCCGAGAGATGTTCAAGGCGACGTGCAGCCAGTGCGGCGGCGTAGCAGAGGTCCCGTTTCAGCCGAGAACCGGCAGGCCCGTCTATTGCCGCGACTGTTACTCCGCGCAGTCATCTTACCGGTAGTCCAATGAATCCTCGGGTTCGAAGCCGCCTCAACGGCATAGGTCTGGGCGTCATCCATATAGGGGCGTTGGCGGCTTTCATACCCGGCATGTTCGAGTGGAGCGCGGTTGCGGCGGCTGCGGTCGTGCTCTACATTACCTGCGGTCTCGGAGTCGCTCTCTGCTTTCACCGCACGCTGACGCACCGCGGCCTGCGGTTGCGCAAGCCCGTCGAATACGCACTGGCGGCGGTGGGAACCCTCGCCCTGCAGGGTGACCCGATTCGCTGGGTCGGTACGCATCGCAAGCATCACGCGTTCTCGGATCGACATGGCGACCCGCACGGGCGCGATCAAGGTTTTCGCTGGGCCCACGTGCGTTGGCTCTACGAGCGAAATGACGCCCTTCCGACGGAGACGGAGCTGCAGCATTTTGCGCCGGACTTGTGTGCGGAGCCTTTCTACCGATCGCTTCCGTACCTTCAGTGGCCGCTGCAGATCGCTCTCGCCGGCACGCTCTTTGCGCTCGGGGGCTGGAGTTGGTTAATTTGGGGAATGTTCGTACGCGCGGTCGTCGGTTACCACGCTACGTGGCTGGTTAACAGCGCGGCGCACTCGGTCGGGTACCGCAGCTATCCGACGCGCGATCTCTCGACAAACTGCTGGTGGATTGCGCTCATTTCCTGGGGCGAAGGTTGGCACAACAATCATCACGCGTTCCCGTATTCGGCGCGTCATGGCTTCCGCGCGTTCGAAATCGATACTACGTGGTGGGCCGTAAAGTTGCTGGCGCTGCTGCGTCTTGCAGATCGAGTGCGGATTCCTTCGAACGCTGCACTGCAGCGAGCAAAAAGGGCAACTGTCTTACCGTAACTCGAAAATGCCCGGACTTACAGACTTCGGTAATCCGTTGCTCGCTTAGGCGCTGGAACGTTTTGTTGCCGAAGTTAAAGGCGTCGCCGGCGTCGGTCTCATCGTAACGGGCTTGCGCACCAAAGTTTAGCTGCGGCCGCAGCTGCAGCGTCTGCTTCTTGAGGTCTACGCGGTAAGCGAGGTCCTTTCCGAAGAGGACGATCTCGCCGCGGCTGTTGGTGTAGCCGCCGTAGATCGGATCCGAAAGGTCGGAGCCGCCCTTGACGTCGCTTTCCGCCTTGATTTCGAGGAGGGCGACCGGCAGACTATCGCTTAGTTTCACCGCGATTAGACAGCCCCAACGAGGCAAACGGTTGCGCTCACGACGTCATTCCTCCCTTCGGGTAGGTTAATGATGCCTCGGCATGCCCCTTTATCGCCCCCGGGCAGTCGTCTCAACCCTCGCAACCACGGTTCCGCAAAACGGTCACAGGCCCGGTCGTTCGCTCGCTGCCTTTTTCATGAAAACGGCGTTGTACGGGCGGATGGCCTTCGGCGCGTCGGCAGTGCTGTTCGGTGTCATCGCCCTGATGTGGCACGATCCCGACACCTGGCAAACCCTGCATAGGCTATTAAAGCTGCCTTTCGGCGCGGTCATCGGCGGGGCTCTCATGATCGCTCAGATTGCCGGGGGCGTCGGGATCATGTTCCCGCGAACGGTGCGGCCCGCCTCGGTCGTGCTCGTGGTCGTCTATACGATTTTCTCGCTGGCCGGCATTCCCGGCATCCTGGCCGCCCCGAAGGTCTTCGCGCAATACGATGGCTTCTTCGAACAGTTTGCGCTACTCTGCGGCGCGATTGCGGTGTATGCGGCAACCCAGACGGATGCAGCGCGCACGGCGGCGCTCGGCCGAGCGGCGCGCCTCGGGCTTGGGTTTAGTGTGATTTCGTTCACGCTAGCCCAGATCGTCTATCTTCACGAGACGGCGAGTTTGGTTCCCAAGTGGATTCCACCGAATCAAATGTTCTGGGCGATACTCACGACAGTCGCCTTTGCGCTCGCGGCGATTGCCATTCTCATCAATCGCAAGGCGCGCCTTGCGCTGCGTCTGACGACCCTGATGATCGCGCTCTTTGGCGCGCTGGTTTGGATCCCGCTCCTGATCGCTCACCCGGAGGCGCATATCAACTGGTCGGAGTTCGCGCTTACGTTGCTGATTGGCGGCGCCGCCTGGATGGTGTCTGAGGTCATTCTACCGTAGGGAGGGCCGCGCTGGCCCGGCCGCGCACGTCATGGCGATGAAAACGTTGCGCCGCGCCTCCCGCAAGATGCTCGCCGCAGTTGCGGCGGGCTTCAGCCTTTGTTGCCCGGTGGCCGCCAGCGCCCAAACGCCATCGGCCGCGTTGATCGAGAGCGTGGTTCGCAACTTCATGGCCGCGCATCATTTCAAGGCGGTCATCGTGCAGGTCCGTTCGAATGGAAATGCCGTCTACACCGGCGCGTTCGGCGATTCGATGACCGGCGTGCCGGCAACGATTGATATGCACTTTCGCAACGGGGCGCTTGCGTTCACGTACATGGCGACCTTGCTGCTCGAGTTCGTCGACCAGAAGAAGGTCGCGCTCGACACCAAGCTCTCTACGTTCTTTCCCAACCTCCCGGGCGCCGACCGGGTCACGCTGCAGGATCTCGCGCAAATGACGTCGGGATATGCCGATTACGTCTACCAGCCCGAGCTCCAGGACGCCTTTTACCACGATCCGTTCCGGCAGTGGACGCCCGAAGAGCTGATACAGATCGGCGTTTCGAAGCCGGCCCAGTTTGCGCCCGGCACGAACTGGGCGTACTCGCACACCAACTACGTCATTCTCGGGCGCGTGCTCGAGAAGATCGCCGGCTTGCCGCTGGCCGACGCGCTGCAGCAATACGTCTTAGCGCCGATGGGGCTCAAACAGACCACGGCCGACACCACGCCCACGGTACCGCAGCCCGTGCTGCACGCGTTCACGTCCGAGCGTCGCGAAACTCTCGGCGTTAAGCCCGGCGTACCATTCTACGAAGAAGCGACCTATTGGAACCCGTCGTGGACGACGATCGAAGGAGCGGTAGAGACGACCGACATCGCCGACCTGGGCGTTTCGATCGAGGCCGTTGCATCCGGGAAGCTCTTATTACCGGCTTCCTCGGCCGCGCAGATCACGCCGAAGCTGATCGGCTTCGGACACGCGCAGGCAGGCTGTCCCGCCTGTCAACCAGGAACGCTCTCGCTGAGCTACGGGCTCGGCGTGATTTTTTCGGGTCCGTGGATCACCCAGACGCTCGGGTTCGCCGGCGCTTCGGGCGCGGTCGGCACGCTGCCGGCGCAGAAACTGACGATCGCCGTTGAAGCGACCAACGGCCCGGGGGCTTATGACGAGAAAGGCAATGCCGGGCTTGGTGCGGTCGGACTCTTTAAAGCAATTGCCGACGTTCTTGCTCCCAACACGTTGCCGCCGGGGCGCTGAGTTTTTCTCGTATGGATTGGCGTTCGCTACTCTTTCAGGGGGCGCAGGCGCTCGCAAGGCAGAACTTGCTTGCACTGGGCTGGCTTTAAACTGCGAACTGGATTCGAAGGAGGCAGTATGAAGATGGTGAGATTGGCCATTCTGGCCTTAGCAGTTCTAACGGCCGCCGTGTTCGTGCCGGGAAGAGCAAACGCGTCGGATCATAGCGACGTCATGGCGGTCATCAACAGTGCCGTAACCGCCTTTAACAAGGGCGATGCGAAGGCGTGGACGGCGCTCTGCACGTCGCCGGCAGCGATCATTTCCAATGTCCCGCCGTTCCAATATCAGGGCGCGACGACGTGTGCCGATTGGTGGGGGTCGAATGCCGCCGCCAACAAGAAAAGCGGAGTCACCGACGAGATGGTGACGCTCGGAACGGCTTGGCATGTCATCGTGAGCGGCGATCGGGCCTACGCCGCGGTCCCGGCCGCTTTCTCGTACAAACAGAAGGGCAATCCGGTCAAATCGTCCGGTAACGTCCTGACGGTCGCGCTACAGAAAACGGCGTCCGGCTGGTTGATGACCGGCTGGTCGTGGGCGCAGCGCTAGACCGCGCTTATCGTCCGAGCGATCGAAGAAGGTTGGTAACGCGAGGATGGTCGGTGGATGCGACGTCGACGCCGGCGGCCGCACAGCGACCGTCCGTTTTGCAGACCGCGACGCGGTCATCCTCGCCGAGCTCATGCGGCCCTCGCTTTCACCGTGAGGCCGCGCGCATCCCAGTCGATGCGCTCGAGCGGGCCCGTCAAGAAGACCCAAGCCGCGGCGCCCGCGAGCGCAACCAGCGCTTCGATCGTGAAGGGCAGTTTGAAACTTCCGGTCACCTGAACGAGAATGCCCGTCAGCGACGGCGCGATGAGCCCGGCGAAGTTGGCGATGAAGTTTTGCACGCCGACCCATCGGCCGGTGGCGGCGGGACCCGCCACCGTTTGCGCGACGACGTACGTGTTCACTGCGAACGTGCCGCTGAAAGCGCCGCCGACGATCAGCCAAACGGCCGAGGCTACGTTATCCGAAAAGCCGACACCGATCAGAGAAATCGCTAGCCCGACCCCTCCGATCGCCCAGCACCACTTTCGCACGATCGTCGGCGAGCCGCCGTTGCGGACGAGCTGGTCGGCAACCCACCCGGTCAAAATCGACGACCCGCCCGAAACGACGTACGCCGCGCCGCCGATCATCGCCATTTGCGGCAGCGACCAATGACGCTCGTGAACGAGGTAATAGGGGATCCACGTCGTGTTGAAATAGAGCACGAAGTTTCCGCAGAAATGCCCGATCGAGCAGCCCCAAAGCGATGCTTCGCGCAAGATGAGCTCCATCGGCACCGCCTCCATTTGATGCTCGGCTTCTTTTCGGCGCGTATGCGCGTGCGCGAGTGTGAGCCAGGCGACCGCCCACAGCAGACTGACGGCTCCGAACCCGACGAAGAAGAGGCGCCATCCGAAAGCCGCCGTCAACATGCCGCCGAAGAAGACGCCGAAGGCCGGCCCAAAATAGAGGCCCGCCTGGGTGACTCCGTTCGCCAACCCGCGACGCTCCTCGTCGACGTTTTGCGCCAGCAGCTTTGCCGTTGATGGAAACGAGACCGATTCGCCGATGCCGAGCAGCAGCCGGCACGCAAAGAGCGCCGCAAAGCCGGCTACGAACCCGGTTAGGATAGTCGCGAACGACCAGATGAGAAAACCGGTCACGAGGACCCGGCTCGCGCCATAATGTTCGACGAGCCAACCCACGACCGGCTGCATCGGCACGTACGTGATGAAGAAGGCCGTCAGCAAAAAGCCGAGCTGCGCCGGGCTGATATTGAGCTCGGCCTTGATCAGCGTCGCGGCCGTAGCAAGATTACCGCGATCTACATAGTTGATCAGAATCGCGAGACCGAGGAGGACGAGGATCGCCGTAGCCGGGCGTTGCTTCACCGCCGCGGTCCATTCCACGCCGCGGAACGAAGACCCTCAAGCCCGATCGGAGACGCGCCGGATGAGCGTTTGCTCGCGAGCTGGCGCCGGTGCATTCCTCTACTCTGAGAATTTGGTAAGAAGCGTTTGCAAGTTTCTGCTGCGGGTAAGGGAGTCTGCATCTCCGCAAAAGGAGGCACAAAATGCGAATCAAGAGATCGCTTACCCCAATAATCACAGCCATCCTCATCGCCGCGGCGCCGTCGGTAGCCTCAGCTCAGTTCATCGGCGTCGGTGTAGGCTTTAGCAGTCCAGGGTGGGGCGTCGGGATCACCGCCGGCTACCCGCCGCCAGCGTTGCCGGTTTACTCGATGCCTGCGGCGCCATACCCGGGATATCAATGGATTCCGGGATATTGGGGCTGGGGTGCATATGGCTACTATTGGATTCCGGGCTACTGGACGCCGCCGCCAGTAGTCGGGTACTACTGGACGCCCGGCTACTGGGGTTATCTCAATGGCGTATATGCGTGGAATGCCGGTTACTGGGGGCCGACGGTTGGGTTCTATGGTGGGATCAACTACGGCTTTGGCTATTTCGGGTCCGGCTTCGTCGGCGGGTTCTGGTCGGGCGGCATCTTTAACTACAACACCGCTGTGGTCAACGTCAACCGGACCGTGATTCACAACACCTTCAGCAGAACCGTCATCAACCGGACCACGATCAATCGTTCGCGCGTCAGCTTTAACGGTGGTCACGGCGGTATCAGAGCGAAGCCGACTGCGGCGCAGCGCGCAGCGCGCCATGGAGGCCTTGCCGCAACACCGGCCCAGCGCAATCATCAACGCGTCGCCACGCGCGATCGCGGCATGCTTGCCGCAGTGAACCATGGACGGCCTACGACAGGGACGAGCGCGCACGCGATCACTGCCGCCGATCGACGAATGGCACAGCGGCAGATGCACGTCGCAACCGCCGCGCATCGTAACGCACCGACCACCGTTACGCACCACAATCAGCCGTCGCAGGCTACGATCCATAGCGCCCACTCAACGAGCGCAGGCCACAGTTCGAACTTCAGCATGTACAGCGGTCGCTCGAGCGGCAACGGCCATTCCCAAGTCGGAATGTCCGGCGCTCACCCGCAAAGCGGCGGCCATCCGCCCAGTGGCAGCATGAGTGCCGGTCACCCGCAAAGTGCCGGTCATCCGAGCGGTGGCGGTTCTACGGGTGGCGGGGCGCCTGCCGCCGGCCGAGGAGGAAAGCCACCAATGAGCTGACGGGGCACCCATCACGGCCCACGGCCACGGCGCCCAGTCAAATCATATATGGAGCTCTGCGTCGGCCTTCCAGAGCCGCAACATGACGTAAAAGAAGAAGGCCGTGCTGATCCCAAAGAGCAGCATGCCGTCGCCCGACTCGACTGCACCCATCATGCGCCAGTGCTCTGCGGCCGTTAGGCCGGTAGCGCCGCGGGTCGTCATTGAATCTACGGAGTAGAGTGCAGCGTCGGCGGGAGAGGCGAACGCGCCGAGCTTCACGTATGCAAACGCCCAGGTCAGCGATTCGATGCCGTGCAGTGCAGCGAGCCCCAGGGCGACGGCCACCAGCACCGCGATAGTGGCGGGCGTGCTGCCGAGATAGGGCCTAGACGACTTCAGCAATCTTGCCCGATACCACTCGACCGCAACGACGATCAGACCGATGCCGATGAGGTGCATGGCAATCGTGACGCCGATGAGCGACATGCTCCAAAGCCAGCTCGCATTCCAACTGCCCCAAGCGTGCATGAGACGCCACTACGCGAACCAAGGAAGGTTTCCCCTAGCGATTGCTTCGCCGCGGAACCCTTCCGGCTAGCCGCCCGTTAAGGAGACAGATGAGAACGTTGGCCATTGGCCGCGGTGCCATGGGCATTGCGGTTGCGTCGTTGCTAACCTCCTGTGGTGGGTCGCAGTTGCCGATCGCCGCGCCCGTCGGCCTGACCCCGGCCGCGGCGTCGGCGCGCGCCATGAAAGACGGCAAGCTCAGCGTTAAGGGCGATCTGCTCTACGTGACCACCAAGGACCACGTCTATTTTCTGAGTTACCCCAAAGGCGACGAGCTGGGCACGCTGCGGACCGGCCGAAATCCGGGCAGCTTCATCTGCCCCGACCAGAAGAACGGCTACGTCTACCTGTTAAACGGCATCTCGCTGCAGAAATACCCTCGCGGCGCGACCGACCCGACCGTGACGACGCAGACGCCGCGCGGCGAGAACCTGGGATGCGCCGTCAACCCCGTAACGGGCGACGTCGCGATCGCGCACGACGACGTCTCGTCAACCCAATCGGGTATCTATGTCTATCGAAACGGCTCCGGCAGGCCAAAGATCTATCGCGACTCCAACATGATGTCGTATGCCTATTGCGCTTACGACGACGGCGGCAACCTCTTCGTGAACGGCGTCAACACGAGCTATCAGTACGCGCTGGCGGAACTGCCGAACGGCGTCAAGACCTTCACCCAGATCGCGCTCGACCGCAGCCTCGGCATCGGGTTGCTGCAGTGGGCCGGGAAGTATTTGACCGTCGAAATCGCCAGGGAGCCGACCATCTACCGAATTGCATTCGCCGGTTCGAGCGGCAGCGTCGTCGGAGAAACGAAGCTCTACGTCCACGGCGGAAAGCTCAAATCGTACAGCTTGACGTGGATTCAGGGCAGCACGGTTGTCGGCGGCCATTGGCTCGCGGGCCAGGGCAAGCCGTACAAAGACTACGACATCGGCTTTTGGAACTACCCGGCCGGCGGCAACGCGTACAAACTAATCAGTGGCCTCACCAACGGCGGCAAAGACCAAATACGCTATCTCGCCGTTAGCCCGGCGCTAAAGTAGCTCGGCTCTCCAGCTAGTGCTCGGCAACGAGCGCTTCGATCGTTGCCGCGACCGTGGCGTCCTGCGAGTCGCCGACGACCGTCTTGCGCAGCACGCCCTTGCGGTCGAAGATAAACTGCGTCGGCCAGGCCGTTACGCCGTATGCATCCCAGAGCGACTGATCGTTGTCGATCGCGACTGGCCACGTTATCTGCTGGGCCGCGAGGTTTTGGGCGACGTTCGAACGGACGCGATCGGAGGGAAGCTCCGGGGTGTGAACTCCGACGATTTCAAGGTCGTTGGAACCGTACGTCTTGCGGAGCCGCCGCAACTCCGGGACGACGTTCTGACAGTTGACGCACGAGTACGTGAATACGTCGATCAGCACGACCCGGCCGGCGAGAGTCTTCGGTGTGGGGCGCTCGCCGATCCAGTGCGGCGCAGCCAGCAGCGGCGCGAAGGTGAGTTGAGCCGCCAGGGCGACGCTGGAAAAGAGATTCATACTCTAGATACGCCGTCGCGCCGCTCTCGGATTACTCTGGGCAGGTGCATCGCGCGACCCGTAGGAAGGCGTCTCCTTGACTAGTCGCCGGGCCGTCCTCTTTTTGATCGCGGCGCTTGCCGCGTGTACGCGCAGCGGGGCGATGCGAACCGGTCCTCCGCACGTCTTGCGCATCGCGTATCCGGGCGATCCCGCCTCGCTTCTCCCGCTCATCGCGACCGACCAGGAAATCATCGCGATCGACGCGCTGTTCAGCCAGACGCTCGTAGGCCTGTCGGCAGAGAACCGAGATGTACCGATCCTCGTTACGCGCATCCCGTCGCGCCGCAACGGCGACATCTCGCCGGACGGCAAGCAAATCATCTACCACCTGCGACCGGACGTGCGCTTTGCTGACGGCGTCGCGCTCACCTCGGCAGACGTTGCATTTACCTACCGGGCAATTTTTGATCCGCGCAATCGAACGACGTCGATCGCACCGTATCGCCGCATTGTCTCGCTGACGACGCCCGACGCGCACACGGTCGTGATTCGGCTGCGCGAGCCGTGGAACGCCGCCGTCCGCGCGCTCTTTGCGCAGGCCGACTTCGTCTACGGAATCCTGCCGAAGCACGCCTTTGCCGATACGAAAGTCGTCGGCACGCCCTGGGAAAACGCTCCGTTCGGTACGGGTCCATTCCGCGTCAAGGCGTGGCTGCGTGGCGACCGGATTATCTTTGAGCCGAACCCGTACTACCGGCCGCGACCAAAACTCGCGCAGATCGTGTTGCAGATCGTTCCCAATTTGAACTCGAATTTTGTAGCACTACGGTCGGGCGCGGTCGACGTCGGCACGCTGACGGCCGAGAATGTCAGCCAGGCCGAGGGTATTGCGGGGCTGCGCGTGCTGCGGATTCCCGAGAACGCGACGCGCTTATTGTATCTTCAAACGCAGGCCGGGCCGACCCGCGACATTCGGGTGCGCCGAGCCATCGTGCGCGCGCTCGACTACACCGAGCTCGCCGACGCCTGGCGGCACCAGTTCCCGGCGGCGACGTCGTTTCTGCCGCCGGCGATCGTGCATTGGAAGAACGTCGCGATTCAACCGTATACGCACGATCCAGCCGCAGCCGCTCGGGAACTCGATACGGCCGGCTGGCGGCTGCGCCAAGGCGTCCGCTATAAGGGCAGCGTTCCATTGGGCGGCTTGATCGGCGTCAACTCTGAGGATCCGATCAACGTTCGCATCGCGACGCTCGTCCAGGCGCAGCTCGCGGCGCTCGGCATGCAATTCTCGATAAAGGCCAACCCCACGCGCATCTGGTTCAGTCCGGAGGGCCTTTTGCGTAACGGAAAGGCCTCCATTGTCGGCGAGACCTGGGTCGGCGGCAGCGATCCCGAGCAATCCCTAAATCTGCGTTGCGTGCAAGCCGTCAAGGGCGCGGAGAACCATTCGTTCTACTGTTCCAAGCGGTTTGAGGCGCTCTTCAACGATCAAGCGCGCACGCCGAGCGAAGCGCAGCGCGACCGGGACTTTAACGCGATTCAATCGCTCGTGCACCACGACGTACCGATCATTCCGCTATACTACGAAGACCGGCTGCTCGGCGTCAGCAAACGCGTCACCGGCTATCGGCTGAATATGCTCTGGATACCGGTCAATCCCGAAACCTGGGACGCGCGTTAGGGCTATGGATAGTTGAGAAGCTGCTTTGCCACCGGTTCGGGCACGCCGCGCTTCACGAAATCCTTCACGGAGGCTGCGCCGCCGTAATCCCAGACGTGCGTCCA
>JBARBD010000009.1:0-2255 GCA_049792675.1 Vulcanimicrobiaceae bacterium
ACCTGAATTACGTTTCCGGGGCCACTCCGATACCGAAGTCATGCTGGCAGCCTTCGAACACTGGGGCATCGAGTCTGCTCTAGTGCGAATGAACGGGATGTTCGCGTTCGCGTTGTGGGACCGGTGCGATCGTACGTTAATGCTGGCGCGTGACCGTTTTGGCGAGAAGCCGCTTTACTACGGATCGGCGGGCGGTACTTTCCTGTTTGCTTCCGAACTCAAGAGCTTGCGCGTGCACCCGGCATTCAGAGGCGAGATTGACCGCGATGCGGTCGCCTGCTACCTGCGGTTCAACTGCATCCCGGCGCCGTACTCCATTTATCGCGGCATCCGCAAACTGTTTCCGGGCACAGTTCTCCGGTACCGGAATGGCGAAGTGACGACGCGGGCTTTCTGGTCGCTCCGCTCCTCGGTGGAGCATGCCCTCGCCGAACAGTTCAGGGGATCCGATGAGGAGGCAGAGGAAGAACTCGACCTTCTGCTGCGGGATGCGGTTAAGCTGCGCATGCATGCAGATGTTCCGCTGGGCGCGTTTCTTTCTGGCGGTATTGATTCCTCGCTAATTGTGGCGCTGAGGCAAGCGCAAAGCGACCGGCCAGTGCGCACGTTTTCCATCGGGTTCCGCGAAGAGGCCTACGACGAGGCCAAAGATGCGCGTGCCGTGGCCCGGCATTTAGGCACCGACCATACCGAACTGTATGTTACTTCCGGCGAGGCAATCGACCTAGTGAGCCGCCTGCCCGAGGTGTACGACGAACCGTTCGCGGACTCTTCGCAGATTTCCACTTTGCTAGTTTCGCAACTGACTCGGCGCCATGTGACAGTGAGCCTTTCCGGAGATGGTGGCGACGAGGTATTCGGCGGCTATAATCGTTACACTTGGGGAGGGCGACTGTGGAACGGGTTAGAGCACAGTCCGCGCTCTTTGCAGCGGCTGGCTGCGGCGGGAATGACCGCCGTCGGACCGCAGTTATGGGACTCGGCTTTCAAGCGGGTGGGCCCGCTTCTTCCGAAAAGCTGGCGCCAGCGCATGCCCGGATACAAGATGCACAAGCTCGCGAGTTTACTGGCTTCCGAGGGCCCGATGGAGATGTACGCGAGCATGGCATCGCACTGGTTCGAGCCCGAGCGAGTGGTGGCGGGAGCTACCCCGCTTCGCCCATTGCACATGATCGAGGACCAATGGCTCAAACTGCCGGAGTTCGAGCGGCAGGCGATGTACCTGGATACGATCACATACTTGCCGAACGACATCCTGGTTAAGCTTGACCGCGCGACCATGGCTTTCGGCCTGGAAGGGCGTATTCCTTACCTGGATCCGCGGGTGGTGGAGTTCGCTTGGCGTTTGCCGCTGCCGATGAAGGTCAGGCTGAATCAGGGCAAGTGGATCTTGCGTCAGGTGCTCTACCGCTACGTGCCGGAGAATCTGGTGGAGAGGCCCAAAATGGGGTTCGGCGTCCCCCTGGATTCTTGGTTGCGCGGTCCCATGCGGGAATGGGCCGAGGCCCTGCTGGAACCGCGGCGTTTGCAGGAGGAAGGATTCTTCAACCCGGTCGCGGTTCGCGAAAAGTGGGACGACCATCTTCGCGGCCGTGGAGCCTGGCAGTTCCATCTTTGGGACATCCTCATGTTTCAGCTCTGGTGGGACCGTGAGAACTCGACTGCGAGGCTGCAGCCTCGAGTCGAACCCGTGCAGGTCGGAGCTTAACGTGCCGGTCAGCGGACAGCCGCAAGCTCCAGGCACTTTCATCATCTCCCTTGACTTCGAACTGCACTGGGGGATTCGCGATGTCAAGACGGTGGCGCAGTATCGCGAGAACCTGCTCGGGGTACGCCGCGCAGTGCCCGCAATGTTGGCTACCTTCGCTGAATACGATGTTCATGCGACCTGGGCCACGGTGGGATTCCTTTTTTTTAGCCGCCGTAACGAACTATTGCGCGCTTTGCCCGCTGAGCGGCCACGCTACGACGACGCCCAGTTATCGTCGTATGCGGAGATGGGAGCCGTGGGCCAGGATGAGAACGAAGACCCATTCCATTTTGGTCGCAGCCTGTTGGAGAATATCCGGTCGACTCCTGCACAGGAGATCGGCACCCACACATTTTCCCATTATTACTGCCTGGAGCCGACGCAGAGTATTGCTGCATTCCAGGCCGACTTGCGGGCGACGCTGGCGGCTGCAGCGGATTTCGGCGTTGTCCTGAAGTCCATAGTGTTTCCACGAAATCAGTACGACGAGAGTCATTTACAAATC
>JBARBD010000010.1:0-5871 GCA_049792675.1 Vulcanimicrobiaceae bacterium
GGCGTACGTTGCTCCGGCTCGCGATCGCCGCGCTGGCGCAGCGCGGCTATGCGCGCGCGTTGATCCCGGCGGTTGGCGACCAACGGCTGGTACGCTACTACGCCGAGGCGGCCGGCGCGAGCGTCGCCGAGACCTTCGAGCGCGCATCGCTCCTCGGTTCGACCGCACGAATCGTCGTGATGGCCTCGGGAAACGGCTCGAATCTCCAAGCGGTGCTCGATGCGGTGCAGAGCGGCGCGCTGCCGCTCGACGTGGGCGCGGTCGTCTGCAACGATCCGCGCGCCTATGCGCTCGAGCGCGCGCGCAACGCCGGCGTCGACGCGCGCGTGATCGCGTGGAATCGCGACGCCGAATCGCGGGGCGCCTACGACGAGCGCCTGCTCGAGGCGGTCGCGTCGGCGAAGCCCGAGCTCGTCATGCTTCTCGGATGGATGCACCTGCTCGACAACCTGTTCGTTAGCGCCTTTCCGCAAACGATCAACTTGCATCCGGCCTTCCTCCCGCTCGATCCGGCAAGCGATGAGGTGACGATGCCCGACGGCACGCGCATTGCGGCCTTTCGCGGGCCGCACGCGGTGCGCGACGCGCTGGCCGCATCGAGCCGGTGGGTCGGAGCGACCGTACACCGCGTCACGCCCGCAACCGACCGCGGCGCGGTCCTCGTACGTAAGCCGTTACGCGTGAAAGAGGGCGAGTCCGACGCAGATCTGATGGAACGCGTTCATGCGATCGAACATCCCCTCGTCATTGCCGCCATCCGCCGATGGCTCTACGAACGCAGCAAGAACTGACGTCGTTCGGTTACGTCTGCGCTAAGGAGGGGCACGCTTGCTAGAGATGAAACGCCGATAGAAGAGGAGAGCACGAATGAACGCATCCGAAGGCACGGCCGCGCCGCGCACCGGCGTCGAGGATCACCCGCTCGTCGACGACGTCAACCTCGAGCATGCAAAGAAGCTCAGTCAGACCGAAAAAATCTGTCAGCATATCGCAAACGCGACGGGCGCACCGATCGCGCTGCTACTCGCGATCGTCCTGCAGTTCATATGGATTGCCGTCGGCGCGGCAACGCATTGGGATCCCTTCCCGTTCGTCTTCCTGCTCACGTGCTCGAACGTGCTGCAGCTCATCCTCATCTTCGTGATCGCCGTGGCGCAGAGGCAGCAGACGCTGCATGACGAGCTGCGCGCTGAGGCCGACCATGCGTCGATCTCGCGCCTACTCTATCACCACGAGCTCCAGGATCAGCTCTTGCTTCGGATAGCGAAGAACGCGGCAATCGACGTCACGGATCTCGAAACGAAAGCTCGCCAACTGGCGACGTCGCCCGACTGAGTTACGGAAGGAGCGTCAGCTCTCCGGGACGATCGCTTCCATCCATTCACGGACGACCCACTGCGAGACGACGCCGTAGAGCACGAACGGGTCGCCCTTCGCAAACGACTCGGCGGCTTCGCGCGTGGTGAAGATGCCCATCGCGCCTTCCGCGGGATTCGCGAAGGGACCGATCATCAGCAGCGTGCCGTTTTTGATGTAATCCTGCCAGTGCGCGCGGTGCGCGGCGCCGTGAAGCGGCGCCTTGGTGGCGACGTCGGGTGACGATTGATAGTAGAGAACGTATTTCATTCTAATCCTTCACTGGTGCGGCAGCCTCGCGAACCTCGGAATCGGGGGAGGTTTGAGATTTAATCGCGGTAGTCGGGCATCGCTCGCGCCCTCGGGATGCGCGACGATGCGATAGTCGAAGTCGACGGTCGAACGCCCGCGTTCGTTCTCGCGCACGATGAACCCACCTTCGTACTTCGCCGCGACGTAGAGCCCACGCGTCTCACCGTCTGGCGTGAGAAAGACCTGATATCCACGTTGGGGATCGAGGGCGCTAGCAAAAGTTGGATCGAAGCGCACGGCGGCCTCGCCGTTCATTAGCCGCGTCGTCCCGGTGTCCTCGATCGTTGCTCGCGTCGACTGCGTGCCAAAGGTTCCCACGCGCCCGCCATCGCGCGTGGCCTGATTGTCGATCGTCGCGTAGTTCGTGTAGACATTTCCGCTAAAGTAGCCGTTGCCGTACGCATCAACTGAGAAAGAGCCGAGCGTCTTGCCGCTTGCTGTCTCCCCCATAACTGCGAATGGGGGTCCTCCGTTCAGGTTATCAACAAAGAGCGATTCGGTATCGTAGCTTAACGACTGAAACCATCCGGCGTTACCACTCCTAGAGTATCCGTAGACGCCAACTACGTTCGCCGACGTTCCGAAGACGCCGATGTCGTCGTCTGCGACGCCCAGGATAGCCTCCCCGGTACCGGCGTTGTCGGCTTCAAAACAGTAGGTCGACTTCGCGCAGGTGACCTTGTGCCGATCGGGTCCGATGGTCGCACCCGAAGCGGGTCGTACGCCGGAAAGCGCGAGCGCCGCACCCAAAAGCAAGGCCGCGGCGCCGGCAAGGACGGCGCCTTTGTAGAGAGGTCTCATGCTTGTTCCTCCAGAGGAGAAGGGCCGCACCCCTTCGGCGACGTTGATGGGGCGCCCTCGAAAAGGAGTGTCAGCACTGTCGCTAGATCGGCGAGTGCGCGACGCGCCAGCGTTGTGCGCGAGGGCCCGGATGGCAATCGTCGCGCTCACCGCAAAGAAAAACGCCCGCACGAACGGGCGTTCTTTGGTGGAGGCAAGGAGACTCGAACTCCTGACCCTTACGCTGCCAGCGTAATGCTCTACCAGCTGAGCTATGCCCCCGTACCGGCCGGCGCCGCGACCGCCCTATTCATGACGTCCTGCGCCCCGCCCTTTGTGGAGATGGATGGGCCAATGCGGCTTCCGAGAGAACGGCTTAGGTGCTAGGATGGAGCCGAGCGTTCCGGACGCCACATTGCTGTCCGGTGATGCGCTCATGCCTTGGGGGCAGAGTAGATGAGTATTTCGGATTTTGGCCGCTACGCGTTTGGCTATTGCGCGGCATTCGCAATCCTTGCCGGCTGCGGCGCATCCCCGCAACTAGCACCGTCCGTATCGTTCCGTCAGAGCGGCGTCCAATCGCGGCTCGGTCAACTGCCCGAGGTCTTAGCATATACGGATAAGAGCGGTGCCGTGCAAGCAGTCGCGATGACCCCACGCCCGGGCCATGGGCGGTCATGGATGGCTCCCGGCGCGAAGACCAACGACCTGCTCTACATCAGCAACTACGATGCTGACACCGTCGCCGTTTACTCGTATCCCCAAGATAAGTTGGTGGGGACGCTGACGGGCTTTCACGAGCCGGACGGCATATGCGCTGACAAGCAAGGCGACGTTTGGATCGTGAATAATGAGGAATCGCAGAGCAGCGAGGACGTCGTCGAGTATAAGCACGGCGGGGAAAAGCCGATCGCAACCGTGTATGATCCTGGGGAAATACCCGTTTCGTGTTCGGTCGATCCGATGACCGGGAACCTCGCCGTCACGAATATCTCAACTTACAGTAGCGGACCGGGGAGCGTTGCCATCTACGCGCACGCGAAGGGCAGTGCCGTATTATACCCGGTTACCAAAATGCTCGAGGTGTATTTCTGCGGCTTCGACGATAAGGGCAATCTCTTTGTGGACGGCGTTGGGTCTCACGGGTTCCTATTCGCCGAACTTCCCAAGGGCCAGAAGACATTCACGAGCATCACGCTCAAGGGGGGTACGATCATCTACCCGGGCGACGTCCAATGGGACGGTAAGCACGTGGCGGTTGGCGACCAAGAGTATCAGCTAGTAGGTTCTCCGCGTGAATACGATTCGGCTATCTACCAGACGACAGGCGCGGGCGGAAAGATTGTGGGCACGACCGTGCTTGCGGGCTCCCACGATGTCGTCGGATTCTGGATTGCGGGCAACGTCGTCATCGGAGGGGACCGCAGCCCCTACGGCTATTCAGTCCCTGACGATGTAGAATTCTACAAATATCCCGCTGGGGGTAAGCCTACCAAGACGCTCAACAAGGGCTTCGACCAGCCATTCGGAGTAGCGATTAGCCAGTAGCCGCCCTACGCGTTCTTGGAGATGCGGGGGCTCGAACCCCGGACCCCCTGCTTGCAAAGCAGGTGCTCTACCAGCTGAGCTACATCCCCGCGCGGCGAGAGCGTGTTCGTTACGTCACCCATTGACTCCGCTCACCGCTCGATGGCACCGCGCGTGTCGTTCGCAGGGCGCGCCCAGAGCTAGCCGATCTACGTGCCCTCGGCGTTACGATGCAATGAGGCCGTACATCCCCCCAGGTAGCGCACGGCCCCAATTAGACAAACGTATCGCCTGTCGAAAACGTCGCTTTTGGCGAAGGACTCGCCACTGGCGGTGGGCCATAGAAGCCGGGTGCGGGCCTTGGGAAAACGATCGATCGTCGTCGTATGCGCGGCGCTCCTGAGCAGCGGTATTGCCGCCTGTTCGACGATGCACCCGGAACCGAACGCGCCGCCCCCGTTTGGCCAAGATGCCCGCGCCGGCGGTGTGCTGCGCGTCGGCGCCGTCACGCTCCATCGCTGCCACCCCGAAGCCGATTACTACTGCGGCTCGGTTCGCGTCGCGTTCGATCCCGCGGGCCGCATCCGGGGCACGCTCGACATCGCACTTGAGTGGTTGCCGCACGCGAACCGCGCGGCGCGCTCGAGCGGAACGATCGTCGCGGTCGAAGGCGGCCCGGGGTATCCCTCGATCGGTTCACGCTCCTACTATCGCGCGCTCTACCGGCCGCTGCTTCAGACGCGCGAGATGCTCGTCGTCGACAACCGCGGCACCGGGCTCTCGGGCGCGATCGTCTGCCACCCGCTGCAGCGTGCGCAGGCGATGCTGCTGCGCGACGTCACGCGCTGCGGCGAAGAGCTTGGGAAGACCTCCGATCTCTACGGCACGGCGCTTGCCGCCGACGACATGGCCGCCGTGCTCACCGCTCTGCGCATCCGCAAGGCCGATCTCTACGGCGATTCCTACGGCACGTTCTTCGTGCAAGCGTTCGCCGGCCGACACCCCGAGCGCGTTCGTTCGCTCGTGCTCGACGGCGCCTATCAGGTTATCGGCGGCAACCCGTGGTATCCGAGCGAGGGTCCCACGATGCGCAGCGCGTTCAACATCGCCTGCGCGCGTTCGCCGGTCTGCGCGCCGCTCCAGGGCTCCTCGCTCGATCGCATCGACCGCCTCCTCGCCGTCCTGCGCACTGATCGGCACGGCAAGACGACCCCCGCCGATCTCGCGTTTGTGATGGATTCGGCCGGGCTCGATCCGCTCGCCTATCGAGATCTCGACGCGGCCGCGCGCGCGTACGTCGGGGGCGACCGCGTACCGTTCGAGCGGCTCGCGAGCGAAGCGTATACGGAGGAAGAAGGGTCGGGCGGCCGCGCGCGCGCCTACAGCCAAGGCCTCTTCGTTGCGGCCAGTTGCTCGGATAATCCGCAAGCTTACGAGATGCGCCTGGAGCCGCCGGCGCGCACGATCGCGTGGCATCGGGCGCTGCAGCGCAAGCGAGCTCGCGATCCGCGCATCTACGCGCCCTTTACGATCGACGAATTCCTCGGCACACCGCTCGACTATTCGTACGTGCCGCTCTGCACGACGTGGCCGGTCGCCTCTTCAGGACATCCAGCCGGTCAACCGGTGCCGCCTGGGACGCATTTCCCCGCCGTTCCGGCCCTGGTCCTCAACGGCGACCTCGATACGACGACGACGCCTGCGGAAGGCGCGAAGGCGGCGGCGCTCTTTCCGCGCGCGACCCACGTGATCGTCGCAAATACCGGCCACGTTACAGCGATCGACGATTTCTACGGGTGCGCATCGGGAATCGTGCGACGCTTCACCGAGAGCGGGCAGATTGACTCCGCGTGCGCCGCGCACGTTCCGGCGATGCACCTCGTGCCGGGCTTCGCG
>JBARBD010000011.1:0-37457 GCA_049792675.1 Vulcanimicrobiaceae bacterium
TCGTGCGCGGCGTTACGGTCTCGCGCGTGACCGCGACCGAAGCGACGGCGCGCCGGCTCGCCGAACGCGGCGCGCAGGTCGAAACGATGGAAGGCTTCGCCGCCCTTCGGGCCGCCGAGCGCGCCGGGGTACCAGCGATCGAGGTTCGCGGCATCTCGAACCGCTGCGGCGACCGCGCGGCGAGCGGCTGGAACATCGCCGCCGGAACGGCGGGTCTGCGGCACGTGCTCGACGCACTCTTCGAACTGCAATGACGTACACGCTGGCGTACTCGCCCTGCCCGAACGACACCTACGTTTTTGCCGCGCTGACCAACGGGCTGCTCGGGGATGCGCCGGAGGTGCGCGTCCACCTGGCCGATATCGAAGAGCTCAATACCTCCGCGGCACGGGGCGAGTTCGAGCTTACGAAAGTCAGCTACGGCGCGATCCCGTATCTGATGGACCGCTATCGCATTCTGCCCTGCGGCGGCGCGGTCGGACGCGGCTGCGGTCCGCTGCTCGTCGCGCGCCCGGCCGGCTCGCCGACGCTCTTCAGCGATTTTGCGCACAAGCGGATCGCGATCCCGGGCGAACGCACGACCGCGTTCATGTTGCTGCAGCTTGCGCTGGGGAGGCGTCCGAAGACCGTGCAGATGCGCTTCGACCGGATTATCGACGCCGTCGTCGCAGGCGAGGTCGACGCCGGACTGATCATCCACGAGTCGCGCTTTACCTACCGCGATGCCGGCCTGATCGCCATCGCCGATCTCGGCGAGTGGTGGGAGAACATGACGCTGCTGCCGATCCCGCTCGGCGGAATTCTCGTGCGCGACGACGTTGGAGACGCCCAGGCGCGGCAGATCGCCGGCGCGATCCGGCGCAGCCTCGCCTTCGCCCAAACCGACGAAGCCGCGGTCATGCCGTACGTTCGCGAGCACGCCGTCGAGATGAGCGACGACGTGATGCGCGCGCACATCGCGCTCTACGTCAACGAGTTTACCAACGACCTGGGCGAGAACGGGCGCGCGGCCATTCACGCGCTCTTCGCCCGCGCCCACGACGCCGGCATCCTGCGGCGCGAAACGGAGCCGCGATTCGCCTGAACGAAAGAGACGGCATGCATCGCCGCCGCTTTCTCGCCGCGAGCGCCGCCTTCGGGTTGGCCGGAATGGCGGGCGTGGCTGCCGAGCCGTTGCCGCGCGCGCGGATCGAGCTGGGCAACGAGCTCTTCCTTCGCGAGACCTGGCGAGAGCTGCGGGGGCGTTCGGTCGGCGTGATCGCCAACCAAAGCGGCGTCACCTCGCAGTTGGAATCGATCGTCGACGCGATTCTGCGGCACGGAGCGATCAAGGTCGTGGCAATCTTCGCCCCCGAGCACGGCTTTCGCGGCGACCGCGGCGCCGGCGCAGACGTCGCTTCGTACGTCGATCCGCAGACGCATCTTCCGGTCTACAGCCTCTACGGCGCGACGCGCCATCCCAGCGCCGAGATGCTCGACGGCATCGACGTGCTGCTCTTCGACATCCAAGACGTCGGCTCGCGCGCCTACACCTACGTCTCGACGATGGCCTACGCGATGCAGAGCGCGAAGCAGTTCAACAAAGAGTTTTGGGTACTGGATCGCCCGAACCCGATCGGCGGCGCGGTCGTCGAGGGCCCGGTTCTCGAGCCGGCCTACGAGTCGTTCATCGGCCTCTACCCGATTCCGATGCGCCACGGGATGACGGTCGGCGAGCTCGCGCAGCTCTTTAACGATCGCTTCGGCATCGGTGCGAAGCTGCGCGTCGTGAAGATGAACGGCTGGCAACGCTCGACGATCTGGCCGGATACCGGCTTGCAATGGGTGGCGACCTCGCCGAACGTTCCCGATTGGCGCACGACGTTCGTCTACGTCGGCACGGGTCTGCTCGACAATGCCGGCATCAACAACGGCAGCGGTTTCACCAAGCCGTTCTTTCTCGCCGGCGCACCCGGCGTCGACGGCGCGAAGCTGGCAGCGCGCTTAAACGCGCGCAATCTTCCGGGCGTCTGGTTTCTCTCAACCGCCTGGTCGCCGCTGACCGGTTTTTGGAAGGGACGCGAGCTTACCGGCGTCGAGCTGATCGTCTTCGATCCGCGGCATTTTCGAGCTGTGCGCACCGCGGTCGAGATCCTCGTGGCCGTGCGCGACACGTCGCCGAAAGCGATTCAAATCCCCAGCATTCCCGCGCTCGACCGCGATTGGGGCACGGACTCGCTCCGCCAAGCGCTGCTGGCCGGCAAGAGCGCCGATGCGATCCTCGCCGGCTGGGCGCCGGGCGTCGCGGCGTTCCAATCGCTGCGCACCAAGTATCTTCTCTACTGATCATGCTGATTGCGCGGCTGATTGACGTGCTCGGCGAGGATGCGGTCAAAACCACACCCGAGGATCTCGCCGTTTACTCGTTCGACGCATATACCGACGGCGGGCTGCCGACCGCAGTCGTATTACCGAGCTCGACCAAAGACGTCTGCGCGATCGTGAAAACGGCGCGCGATTGCGGCGAGCCGATCGTCGCGCGCGGCGCCGGCACGGGCCTTTGCGGCGGCGCCGTGCCGACCGCCGGCGGCGTGGTCGTCTCATTCGCGCGGATGAACCGCGTGCTCGAGTTCGACGTGCGCCATCGCCGCGCGCGCGTGCAACCGGGCCTGATCAACCTGGACCTTTCGCGTCACGCAGCCGCGAGCGGACTCTTCTACGCCCCCGATCCCTCGTCGCAGCAGATTTCGACCATCGGCGGAAACGTTGCGACCAACGCCGGCGGCCCGCACTGTCTCTCGTACGGCACGACCGTCAATCACGTGCTCGGGCTCGAAGTCGTCAACGAGAGCGGCGACGTCTTCACGACGAGCATCGACGATGCCGGGTACGACCTCACCGGCGCGATGGTCGGCAGCGAAGGAACGCTCGGCATCGTAACGGCGGCGACGCTGCGACTGATGGACATCCCCGAAGCGGTGCGCGTCTGGGTGGTCGCCTTCGACGAGATCGACGCCGCAACCGCGGCGGTCTCGGCGATCGTCGGCGCCGGCATCGTGCCGACCGCGCTCGAGATGATGGACGCCGTGATTACCAAGGCCGTCGAAGCGGCCTTCCACGCCGGCTATCCGACCGACGCCGCGGCGATCTTGCTGGTCGAGAACGCCGGATTTGAAGAAGATATGGGCGCCTGCGAGACCGCGATCCACGCGATCGTAAACGCGCACGGCGCGCGCTCGTGGCGCAGCGCGCGATCGCAGGCCGAGCGCGACGCGCTCTGGGCGGGGCGCAAAGGCGCTGCCGGCGCGACCGGACGCATCGCCCCCAACTACTACACGCAAGACGTCTGCGTTCCGCGCAGCAAGCTTCCACAAGCGCTGCGCGCGGTCGAAGCCGCAGCGTCGGCCAACCGCATAACGGTCGGGAACGTCTTTCACGCCGGTGACGGAAACCTCCATCCGCTGCTGATGTACGACAAGCGCGATCGCAAGCAGGTCGCAGCCGTCATCGAGACCGGCAACGCGATCCTGCAATCGGCGATCGATCTGGGCGGCACGATCAGCGGCGAACACGGCATCGGCTGGGAGAAACGCGACGCCATGACCCGCGTCTACACGACCGACGACCTGGCGACGATGGCGCGGGTGCGCGACGTGTTCGATCCGCAGCGCCGGCTCAACCCGGAGAAGATATTTCCGAGCGGCACGCGCTGCGCCGAAATCACGCCGCCGTGAAGGGCGCGGCGAAACCCGTCGCGCCGCAGAGCGTGGACGCGTTGCGCGAGACCGTCGCGCGCTGCGACCAGACGGGAGCGAAGGTCCTGATCGTCGGCGGGAACACCCTCTCCGGAATGGGCTTTCCGCTCGAGGGCGCCGACCTGACGCTGCTCACGACCGGATTGACCGGCATCGTGGCCAACGAACGCGAGGATTTAACCTTCGCGGCGATGGCCGGAACGCCGCTGCGGAGCATTTCGGCGCTCCTCGCCCCCCAAGGCCGGTTCGTGCCGTTCGACGCGCCGCGCCCGGAGTACGCGACGCTGGGCGGCACGCTCGCCGCGGGCTGGCTCGGGCCGCGCCGCCACCTCCACGGGCGCGTTCGCGATTATCTGCTCGGCACGACGATCGTGCTGGCCGACGGGACGCTCGCGCGTGCCGGCGGGATGGTCGTCAAAAACGTCGCCGGCTACGACATGAGCCGCCTCTACGCCGGCTCGTTCGGCACGCTCGGCGTGCTCGTACAGGCGAACTTCAAGACGCTGCCGGCGCCGCCAAAGACGCGGCTCTTTCTCGCCCGCCTTCCGGAGCGCACGCGCTCCCGCGCGTGCGGGCAGCTTGCCGCGCTGCAGATCCGTCCGGCCGCGGCGTTTTGGGTCGAAGGGTTCGCCAAGACGATCGACGGCGAAGACGGCGACGAGGGACGACTCGTCGTGATGCTCGAGGGGAGCGCCTCGGTGCTCGAGCGCGCTACGCGCGACGTGCGCTCGGCGCTCGGCCGGGCCGGCGTTCCGGAGACCAACGTCATCGACGCGGGCGCGCGTGAAGCATTCGAGCGAATCGTCGACGCCTACGTCGCGAGCATCGGACGCCGCTCGGTAACGTACCGCATCTACCCCCTTGCGGCCGAGTCGGAGCGCCGCACGATCGCGCTGCGCGACCTCGCGCGCCGCTCGCGTTTGCGCGCTGAGACGATCGTGGACGTCATCAACGGCGACATCGTCTTGCGCGTCAGCGATCCCGAGGCGCGCGCGTTTGGGGCGAAGATCGAGTCTTTCGACGACGCGCTGCACGAGCTCGAACCGCGCGCCCAAATCGTTGCCAGCCAGCACCCCCACCGTCACTTCCTGCGCGTCTGGGGCGAACCACCGCCTGCAGTCGAGCAGATGCGCGCGCTCAAAGCGCGCTTCGACCCCAACCGGACGCTCAATCCAGGCCGTTTCATCGGCGGGATTTAGCATCAAATTACGAAGCCTGCAGCGGTTCGAGCGGGCCGGCGTAGCCGGGATCGCCGATTGGGATAAGCGCCGGATCGCGCCCGCCCCAGAGGATTAGCGCGCGGCCGGCGAGCGACTCGTCGGCGATCAAGCGCGCGACGGCGGCGGCAACTTCCTCGAGGCTGATAAGGACCGCGGGAACGCCGAGCGCTTCGCGCTGCTGCGGGGTCAGCGAATCGTAGTACTCCTTCGGGCCGGGGCTCGCGATCCAGTGCGGGACGATGCAGTTGACGCGGATGCGTTCGCCGGCGAGCGAGCGCAGCATCATGGTCAGGTGAAGGACGCCGGCTTTGGCGGCGTCGTACGCCGGCGAGCCGCCGGAACGTAACCGGCCGTGTTCGAGCGCCGACGTCGAGCTGATGTTGACGATCGCCCCGCCGGCGCGGCGCATCGCCTCGATCGCGCAGCGAACCCCGTGCATCGCGCCGAGCAGTTCGGTCTCGAAGGTCTCGTTCCAAAAATCGAGCGGAAGGTCGGGTCGGTACGCCGGTCCCGAGGCGTTGTTGACCATCACGTCCAGGCCGCCGTAGGTACGCAATGCAAAGTCGACGAGCTCGCGCACCTCGTGCTCTCTGCGGACGTCGGCGCGGCGGTAGATCGCCGTGCCGCCGGCGGCTTTGATCGCCGCGACCGTTTCGACGCCGCCTCGGTCGTTGACGTCGGATACGACGACCAGCCCGCCGCCGGCGGCGATCCGCTCGGCGATCGCTCGTCCCGCTCCGGCCCCGCCCGAACCGGTGACGATCGCAACTTTTCCCTCGATCTCCATGCGCCGATGCTCCACCGCGGCGGGAGCGATCTCCTCGATGGCCCAAAGGGCGCGCATGAAGGTCTTGCTCTTGGGCGGTTCGGGGTTCGTCGGACGCCATCTCGCGACGGCGCTGCGCGCGCGCGGCACGACGGTCGAGGCGGCCTCGCTGCGCGACCTGCCGGGCGCGGCGAGTGCCGCGGCGTCGTGCGACGTCGTCGTCAATCTCGCCGGCGAACCGATCGCGCAGCGTTGGAACGCGCAGGTCAAGCGACGCATCGAAGAGAGCCGCGTCGAGCTGCCGCAGCGTTTTCTCGACGCGCTGACGCACTATCCACGGCGCACCAGCGCCTACGTGAGCGCGTCGGCTATTGGTTACTACGGGACGAGCGACGGAGCCACGTTCGACGAGGCAAGCCCGCCGGGAAGCGACTTCTTGGCGCGCGTCTGCGTGGCGTGGGAACGCGAAGCCGCGCGCGCTTCGGATCTCGGCCTACGCGTTGCGATCGTGCGCGCCGGGGTCGTGCTTGGCACCGATGGCGGGGCGCTGCAGCGGATGCTTCCGCCGTTTCGGGCCGGCCTCGGCGGCGTCATCGGAAGCGGGCATCAATGGCTCTCGTGGATCCACGCCCGCGATCTGACGGGCATCTTTCTGCTAGCGATCGACGGCGCCGGCGGTGCGCTCAACGCCTGCGCTCCGAACCCGGTCACGAACGCGCAGTTCACGCAGGCGCTCGGCGCGGCGCTCCACCGTCCCGCGGTCTTGCCCACGCCGACGTTCGCCCTACGGATGATGCTCGGCGAAGGCGCCGACATGCTCCTGCACGGCCAGCGCGTGCTGCCCCGCCGGACGCAAGAGCTCGGCTACCGCTTCGAGTTTCCCGAGCTTACAGGCGCGCTAGCGAATCTACTTTGAACTCCGCAGCCTCGAGATACTTCTCGGCATCCATCGCGGCCCGGCAACCGGCGCCAGCCGCCGTGATGGCTTGCCGGTAGCGGTGGTCGTTGACGTCGCCTGCAACGAAGACGCCCTCCACGTTGGTTGCGGTGCCGTCGGGTGAAACGATGTAGCCTAGCGCGTCGAGGCCGAGCTGGCCCGCAAAGACCGCGGTGTTCGGCGTGTGGCCGATCGCGACGAAGATGCCGTCGGCTTCGAGATCGTACGTGCTGCCGTCTGCGACGTTGTGCAGGCGCGCCCCGGTCACGTGGTTGTCGCCGAGAATCTCTTCGACGGTCGTGTTCCAAATGAAGTCGATCTTCTCGTGCGCAGCAGCACGGTCGGCCATGATCTTGCTCGCGCGCAGCCGGTCGCGCCGGTGGACGATCGTCACGCGCGAGCCGAAGCGCGTGAGGAATAATGCCTCCTCGAGCGCCGAGTCGCCGCCGCCGACGACCACGATGCGCTTCCCGCGGAAGAATGCGCCGTCGCAGGTCGCGCAGCTCGAGATGCCGCGCCCGCGCAGCCGCTCCTCGCCCGGAATCTCGAGCCAGCGCGCGCTCGCGCCGGTCGCGACGATCACCGTCTTCGCCTGGTACTCCATGTCGAGCGTACGCACGGTCAGCGGTCTCTTCGAGAAGTCGACCGAGGTGACGTCCGCGTTCTCGACGCGCGCACCGAAGCGCTCGGCCTGCTCCCGAAAGCGGATCATCAGCTCGGGGCCCTGGATTCCCTCGGGGAATCCCGGATAGTTCTCGACGTCGGTAGTCAGCATCAGCTGCCCGCCGTAGAGCCCTCCGGCCAGGACCAGCGGCTGCAAATTCGCACGAGCCGCATAGACGGCGGCGGTGAGTCCGGCCGGCCCGGATCCGATGATGACGACGCGCTCCATACCGGCCGCTTCGACCGCTCGAGGCGCCTTCCCGGTTGCAGCCCCCCACGCGGCGGCGTCGAAGCTCGCGCCATGGAAGACCAGCGGATTCCTTTGGAGGACACGTTCGGCGACGTCATTCGTAAAGCGATGCTCGGCACCGGGATCGGCCGCGCGCAGGTCGCGAGCGCGACCGGCATCGCCGAAGGGAGCATCGCCGCATGGGTCAGGGACGACGGCGCCGCCGACGACGCCCAGGCGCGGGCGCTCGCGCGCGTCTTACGCCTCGATGAAGGGAAGCTCGCCGACAGCGCGGCGCAGCGATGGTATCCCCCGGCGATCGCACGCCCCGACGTCCGGCGGCACGCGCAGAAGCCGCAGCCCAGCAACGGCTACGTTTTCTTCCTTGAGGGCGGCCGGCAGGCGGCGTTGGTGGATCCGGCCGGCATCCCGCAGAATCTCCTGCGCATCTTGCGCGACGGGGATTATAAGCTCCGCTACGTTCTAATCACGCACAAGCACGCCGACCATTGCGACGCAACCGCTCCCGTGGCCGAGGCCTTCCCCGACGCGCAGATCGTAATGCACGCGCTCGACGTCCACGCGATCGGCCCGCTGGCGTCGAAGGCGCTGTTACTGCGCGACGGCGAGAGCTTGCCGTTCGGCCAGAACGAGCGCATCGCGATGCTCCACACGCCCGGTCACACCGACGGGTCGTCCTCGTACCTTTTTAGCGGCGCGCTCTTCTCCGGCGACACGCTCTTTGCCGCGAGCGTCGGTGGCGCGTTCGGCGACGCCAGCACCTACGACGACATCCTCAACAGCGTGCGCAGCAAGCTTTTCACGCTTCCCGATCAGACCGTCGTGATGCCCGGCCACGGGCCGCCGACGACGATCGGACTCGAGAAGGAGCACAACCCGTTTCTCTAGGTCACGCCCAGGACCGCGCGCGCGTGCGATCCGCCCTCGAGCCGCTCGGTGACGTTGAAATCCTCGGCCAGCGACCAAACGATGAAGAGCCCGCGGCCGCGCTCGCTCAGCAAGTCGGTCGGCAGGCGCGGTGAGAGTGTAAAGCCTGGCCCTTGGTCGAGCACGTGAAGCACCGGCGCGGCTTCGCTCCAATCGAACATGATGTCGATCGGCCCGGGCGCATAGCGTACGACGTTGCCGAGCAGCTCTCCAAAGACGAGCTCGGCGGCATCGCGTCCTTCGTCGCGCATGCCGCCATCGCGCAAGGCCGCAACGAAGGCGTGACGCGCGCTGCGCGCGGCGTGCTCGTCCTGCGTCGCGAACGTCCAACGGCGGTTGTGGACCTGCGCGTCCACGTCCTCGCTCCTCTCGCCCGGCGCCTCGAGCCGCAGCGTGAGCACGACCACGTCGTCGTTACTGCCTGATTTCAACACCGCACGATAGAGCGAATCGGCTGGATTGGAGGCGTTTGCAATCTCCGCGCGGGCAAGCGCCGCACGCAGCCGCGCTTCACCGTCGATGACGTTGCGCTCGGCTTCGATTAGGCCGTCGGTGTAGAAGACGAGCAGCACCGATTCGGGCAGCTTGACCCGAGACGCCGTCTCGCCGCGGCCGCGCAGTCCGAGCGGCGGCCCGGCCGATCCGAGCGCCGTCACCGAGCCGTCCTCGTCGCGCAAGAGCGGCGCGGGATGCCCCGCCGATGCGAAGGTCAGCGTCCGCGCGATCGGATCGAAGACGCCGACGAACGCGGTCACGAAGGTCTCGGGATGCTCCGTCTTGAGCGTTCGGTTGGCGGCGTCGAGGATCGCGATCGGATCGGCGTAGACTTGCGCCACCCCGCGAATGACTTGCCGCATCGACGACATGATGACGGCCGCTGCGATGCCGCTGCCGGCGACGTCTCCGATCGAGATCACGATCCGGCCGTCGGTGAGACGCAGGGCATCGTACCAGTCGCCGCCGAGTAACTCGCGATCGCTCGCCGGCACATAGATGCCGTTGAACTGCAATCCGGCAACCCTAGGCAACGAAATCGGCAGCGAAGCGCGCTGAAACTCGGCGGCGATCTCGCGCTCGGTCTCGTAGAGACGCGCGTTCTCGATCGAGACCGCGGCTCGCTTCGTCAACTCGACGAAGAGCGGCAAGTCTTGCTCGTCGTACCGGCGTGGCGTCTCGGCCCAGTATGCCACCAGCGAGCCGATCGTGCGGCCGCGCGTGCGCAGCGGAATCGTGACGCCCGAGTGCGGGGCGAGGTCGCGAATGACGCCCAGAAACTCTCGCGCGGCGGCCTTCTCGACCTGTTCCTCGCTGATCACAGGTAGAATCATCGGGCGGTTTTCGCGCAGGATCTCGGCGATGCGCGGCTCGGTATGCGGGTCGTGATTGTAACGCCCGAGCAGCTGTTTCATGAGGTGCATCTTCGCCGGATCGGCGTGCATGACGGCGGCAGTTTTAAGGCGGCCGTTCTCGTCGAAAAGATCGATCGCGGCCCAATCGCCGAACTCCGGCACGATGATCGCGAGCAACCGCTCCAACGTCGTCTGCAGATCGAGCGATTCGGCCAGCACTTCGCCGGCCTTGGCGATGAATGCAAAGCGCTGACCTTGCCGCTTGTAGTGGTCGATGTCGGTGCAGATGCCGAGCCATCCTTCGGTACCCAGCTGCGTTACTTGAACGCGAAACCAGCGGCTCGTTCCATCCCCGCGCAGCAGACGCAGCTCGAGTGAGAAGGCCGTGCCCAAGCTGCGGCCGTCGCCCAAGGCCTGGCGTCCGACCTCGCGATCGTCGGGGTGAACCGCCTCAAGCCACTCGCTATCCCGGCCCCCGGACGCGCGCTCGCCCCCGAGCTCCACACCCCGGTACTCATACCACGCCCGGTTGAAGCGATTGATCCGGCCCGCTTGGGCCGCCATCCACGCGATCTCGGGGATCGCATCGAAGGCGTTTTGATCGAGATACGTCAGCGGCGGAATCATTCGGTAGGTCGCCGCACTTCTTGAAGACCGAGGTAAGTTCCCCGTCAGGATGACGAGGCGCTGCGCGCTATTGGCGGTAGGCTTCCGGGACGATGACGAAGGCGCCGCCGTCGCCGGCGATCGTGGCGCCGCTCTTCTTCGGTGCGCTATCGGATTCGCGAATCAGTTCGAACTGAAAGACCGCCTGACCCGAGTGCGGGATCGAGACGTCGATTCGTTGCGGCGAGCAGAGTTTCGGCGTGCAGAATGCCGCCAGCCACCCGGCGGCGACGCCGCGCGCCTGCAGACGTACGGTCGAGTTCGCCTTCCCAGAGACTTCTAAGCGGTATTTGGCGGCGCTTGCGGAGGTGCTTTGAAGATCGGCGCCCGTCCAGGGTTGGATCGAAAGGTGGATCTCGCTTTGAGCGAGTGCGAGTAGTATGGCGATGCCGGCGAGCATTCGTTCTCCTGTGGTCGTCTACGTACGAAGTTTATAACCGATCGCGGTCATGCGCAAGACCGTCCCGAGCGCGATGGCCGCTAGCAGCACGATCATCGCAATCGAGAACGCCGGCGAGAGATAGCTTTCACCCGTATAGCTGCGCCGGAAGGCGTCGATGGTATAGAATATCGGGTTGAAGAGCTGAAAGTTTCGCAATAGCGGGGGGAGCATCGTGGCCGAGGTGAAGACGCCCCCCACGAAAGTAAGCGGCGTTATCACGAAGGTCGTCAAGATCGCGATGTGATCGAACTTATCGGCGACCAGGCCGAAGATCAGGCCCAGGGCGGAGAACAAGATCGAGACCAGGGTAATCACCAGGAAGTAAAGCAGCCAGTCGCGTGGCGCGATGTGGACGAGCACGACGCCGAGGATCGTAATCAGCCCGGCGATCAAGAGCGAGCGCGCCAGGCTCCCGAGGATGTAGCCGGCGACGATTTCGAAGGCCGACATCGGCGCGATCAGCAGCTCCTGAATCGAGTTCATGAATCGTCCCTGGAAGAGCGAGCTCGAGCATTCGCCGTACGACGAGTCGATCACCTGAAGCATGATCAGGCCGGGAATCAGGAACTGCGCGTAGTTCACGCCCTGGACGACCGGAATTTGCCGCCCGAGCGCGAGGCCGAAGACGAAGACGTAAAGCAGCGTCGTAATGATCGGCGGCCAGATCACTTGGTTGATGATCTTTAAGCTGCGCACCATCTCGCGCTTGACGAGCATCCAAAGGCCGACGCTATTAATTTCGGGTCAGCTCCAGGAAGACGTCTTGCAGTGAGGCGCCATCGGCGACGAGCTCCTCGGTCGCCTTCTCGGTCACGATGCGTCCGCCGCGGACGATCGCGATCCGGCGGCAGAGCTCTTCTGCTTCTTCCAAGTAGTGGGTAGTCAGGAAAATCGTGAGGCCTTCGGAGTTGAGAACGCGCAGCCACCGCCAGAGCTCGATCCGCAGCTCGACGTCCACGCCGGCGGTCGGCTCATCGAGAATCAGCAGCTGGGGCTCGTGGATCAGCGCTCGGGCGAGCGAGAGACGGCGCTTCTGACCGCCTGAGAGCTTGGTGTACTCGAGATGCGCGTGCGAGGTCAGGCCAAAACGCGCAAGCAGCGCGTCGGCGCGCTCGGCGACGGCACGGCCGCGCAATCCGTAGTAGCCCGCGGCGAAGATCAGGACGTCGCGGATCGAGAGATAGCGGTCGAAGTTGTACTCCTGGGGCGAGAGCCCGATGAGCCGGCGCGCCTCCCGCCATTGCTTCTCGTTGTCGTGGCCGAAGATGCGGATCGCCCCGCTGTCCTTGCGCGCCAGCCCGACGATGGCATTGATCGTCGTCGTCTTGCCGGCGCCGTTGGGACCGAGAAAACCGAAGAACTCGCCGGCGGCGACGCGCAACGAGATGCCGTCTACCGCCGTGAAGGAGCCATACCGCTTCACCAGACGATCGACTTCGATCGCCGGCGGCGCGGAACGGTCCGTGGTTATGGAATCAAGTTCTTTAATTGCTTATACCGGTGCCGTCGGAGGGTGGCGATGAGCTCGTCACTCCCCGGAATCCCACAATTGGCGAGTTGGGTTGCAACTTTCTTGACGTCGAAGGCGACGCGGCGGTGCTTGACCTCCCAGCCGCCGTCGCGTTCGGTAAAAATCGCGTAGCAGGCGCGCGGATCTCCATCTTTCGGCAAGCCCGCCGACGCGACGTTGACGAGCAGCTTGCCGCGCCAAATGCGAGCATAGGGAAGATGGAGGTGCCCGAAGGCGATCGCGGTCGCGCGCTCGTCGCCGATGAAGTGCTGCAGCACCGCGTCCTCGGCGTCGGGCCAGATATGCTCTTCGTCGTTCTTGGGATTGGCATGGACGATCAGAAGCTGGTTATCGTCTTCGCCGATCCGCATCGCGAAGGGCAGGTCTGCGAGCCACGACAACCAACGCTCGCCGAGGTCGCGACGAGTCCACGCGATGTGGGTCGCCTCGGCCGGTGAGAAGCCGCCGTCCCGCGCGTTATCGGCAATATAGCGATCGGAATTCCCGCGTATGCACTGCGCGCCGATCTCTTCGAGGCGCTGCAAGACCTTCTTCGGCTTCGGGCCGTTGAGGCAGAGATCGCCGGCGACGACGACCGCCTCGGCGCCGCCCTGCGCGTCGAGATCCGCGAGGCACGCATCGAGCGCCAGGAGGTTACCGTGAATATCGGAGAGGAGCGCGATCCGCATTAGTCGCGCTTGAGCGCGAGGGCCAGCATCGCGGGCGTCATTCCGAGTTTCGTGAAATCGTAGAGATCGATCGCCTCGACGGTGACGCCCGCTCGGCGCATCGCCGAGAGCGAGGTTCGAAAGCGAATATCGGCGAGCACGTGGCCGTCGTCCAGGCAGAGCACGCCCGCGGCGAGTTCCTCGCCTCGCTCGAGCACGATGGTCTTGAAGCCCTCGAAGGCGGCCGCATCGGCTTTGTCGGCGCCCACAACGATGGTATCGTGCGCGAGAACGCCCACGACGGCGCGCAGTGCCGGCACGTCGCCGGCGAGCTTGACCTCGACGACGCGATAGCCGTGGGCGCGGGCCAGCTGCGCGAAGCCGTCGCGGCCTAACGCATTGCCGCGCGAGCCGACGCCGACGAACGCGGTCTCGCCGGCGAGCAGCACGTCGTTTCCGTCGAGCATCCCGGGTGCGGCGATGTGTCCCGCCAGCGGCACGTCGATGATCGAGAACTCGGCCTCCATGCGATCGACTTCACCCCGGCGCGCGAGCGCGGTCGTGCGCATCATAACGGCACCGTCTTCGAGCGCGACCGAAACGTCGCCGACGGACGACTCGTACGGATCCGGACCGCGCGATTGGAGCGCGATGGTCTCGACGCCGAAATACTGCAAGGTCGCCGCAAGAATCTCGTGCTGTTCGAGGGAGCGCGCGTAGATCGCGCCGGGCTCGCCGTTGCGCGGCTGTGCGTTCTCGATGCTCTTGGCGGGCTTGACGAGCAAGGCGGTGCGGAGCGTGCCCGTTGGCGTTCCCACCAGGCGAGGTCCGAAGTGCACGGCTGCGCGACCGGTCATCGCGCCTGGTACGGCTCGGGCGTCGGCGCGTCGCCAAAGAAGTCGGCCATGTCCGACGCGAGCAGATCGTTGAGCGCGAGCGGCGGAAGCCCAAATATCTCCTCTTCGGTCTTCACCACGCTGGCGACGCTGAGGTGCTGATGGCCAACGTACCCCCGCTTCGCCACGGGCGAGACGACCAGAGCGTAGCTGCGCATGGGGTTCACATGGTCCGCGGCGTTCTGTAAACCCTCCGGCACCACAAAGATCGCCGTCGAGCTCCAGTGCGGCGTCCGCGAGAGATAGTCCACGATCTGGCCGAGCGCGCGGTCGGCGTCGGCGGCGCCGGCGGCACCGGGAGCGGTCGGAAGCCAGACGTAGGTAAAGCTCGGCATGCGGTCGGCCTCGACGTAACGTTGCATGTCGCGGACGAACTCGGCGGCCCGCGTCGCGTCGGTTACTTTCGGATTCCAGCTAGCGTAATCGAGGTCGACGTTGCCGTTGAGCGCGGCGAGGGCCGGGACGTCGAGATGGTAGAGCGCGCCGTCGTAGCCCGAGAGCCGCAACAGGCCGCCGTAGTCGCGGAACGGGAGCCCGGCGCGCGAGAGGGCATTGAAAAGATACCCGCCACGTTCGTAGTCCTCGGGGTCAGCGCCGTGATCGTCCATCGGGGCGCGCGCCGCGCCGGCGGCCGCCACCATTTGCTCGTAGAGCGTGGCGTCGGCAGCGACGGCAAACTCTCGCGCAACGTCCGGGTCGGCGTCGGCAGCATAGAAGTTGTCGGCTAGCGCATAGGTGCGCGCCAATGCGTGCAGATTCGGGGTGACGCGCTCGGGATATTGCGCGAAGGCGTCGCTGCCGTCGCCGTGCGGTGCGCCGGCGTCGTCTTTCAGATCGCCGAGCATCGCATCGTAGCTCTGCGTCCCGACTTCGACGTACACGACGTGGTCGATCACCTCGCTGCGCTTGTTCGAGCGCAGCGGGGGGATCACCGGATTGAACTTGGCGACGGCCGGCGTTCGATTGTAGCGCAGCGCGGCCATCGTGGTCTTCACCAGCGATGTATGCTTCAGGTCGATCCGCTGCAGCATGCCCCAGCCGTCGACGCCCTTGCTGTCGGCGACGTAGAGATAGCGTCCGTTGCGCGAGATCGCGAGCGCCGTCGGGTACCAGGCGGTTGGAATCAGGCCATAGCGATACCGGCTCGGCCGCCGCGCGTCGAGCACCGCGATTGCGTTGAGGCCGGCGAGCGCCACGTAGAGCCGCTTTCCGTCGGGGCTGAGCGCTTCGGCGCTTGGCTGTGCGCCGTAAGGCGCGCCGGGATAGAGGCGCAGGTCGAGCCCCCACGCGACGCGCGGTGCGCCGTCGAGCGTTACGACGGCGACCCGGTCGACGTTCGAGAGCGCAACGTAGGCCAGACCTCCGTCGCGGCTGAGCACGGTGGCGCCGGGTGCCGCGCCGCCGACGGTCTGCGCGCCGTCGGGCGCGGGATCCATGCGCACGGTGGCCGGATCGCCGTTGGCGCCGGCAAGATCGAAGACGGTCAGCGAGGACGACTTCGACGGATCGAAATCGGGAGACGAAAACTGCGGTTGGCGCGTCGGCGGATCCACGTTGGCGTACGCAGAGAGCCCGCCGCCGCTCGCAACGACACCGCGCGCGCCCGCGGCGACGTAGAGCGGAAAGTCGCCGACCGGAACCGAGCGCATCACGCGGCGCGTGGCAAGATCTATCGCGACGACCGCGTTGCCGAGATTGTCGGCGACGTACGCGGTGCGATCGCCGGGCGCAATCGTGATCTGCGCGGGAAAGGCGTGGCGTCCGTTGACCGCGGGCAGTGCGATCGGCTCGCCGTCGGGAAGCAGCTGACCGTTCGCGCCGAGATCGAAGAAACGTACGACGCCGGCCGCGCCGTCCGAGGCAAGCACCAGCGTGCGCGACGGATCGCTTGGATTCGGCGCCGCAGCGACGCCCAGGAAGAATGAGGCGGCCGGATTGTCGTAGACGCCCGCGACCGTCATCGATTGGGTATCCACGGCCGCCAGCGAGTGCCCAACGGCCAAGCCGGCCGGGACCGTCGGCGGGTTCCAGTTCGAGCCGCCGTTGGAGAGAATCGCGAAACGCCCGTCCGGAGAGAGCGCCAATCCGAGCGGGTTAATACCAACGAAGAGACTCTTCCCCACCGGCGCCGCGATGCGGCCGTTGGGAAGAATAGCATCGGTGGGCGCAAGGCGATCGGCACCCGCCGGGCGGGTGCCGGCCGGCGCAGAGTAGACGATCAGCGGAGCGGGACGCCCGCCCGCACCCAAGAGAGCGGCTGACAAGGCCGCCGCTAAGATATACCTAAACGACACGGGAGGTATGGCTTTACCGTGCAGGGCGCGGGTACCCTGCCGAAAAGGCGGAACGTTGGGCGAATGACGACGTCCGCGCGCGTGCTCGCGGTCGCTACCTCCGTGCCCCCATACGAGCTCGGACAGAGCGACGTCATGCGGCGCATCGAGCTCGCGCTCGGGCCGCGCTCCCGTGAGATCGTCCGGCTGCTTCCCATGTTTGGGAATACAGGCATCGAGCGGCGTTATTCGTGCGTGCCGATCGAATGGTACGAGCAGCTGCACGATTGGCCGGAACGCAACCAGGTATATCTCGACTCAGCGCTCGACTTGCTCGAGTCGGCGACGCGCCGCGTGCTGCAGCGAGCTGGCCGCGAACCGCACGAGATCGACGCGATCGTCGCCGTTTCGACGACCGGCATTGCGACGCCGAGCCTCGACGCGCTGCTGATGGAACGGATGCAGCTGCCGCGAACGATCAAGCGCTTGCCGATCTTCGGCTTGGGCTGCGCCGGCGGCACGATCGGCCTCGCGCGCGCGGCGACGATGGCGCGCTCCAATCCGGGATCGCTCGTGCTCTTTCTCGTCGTCGAACTCTGCGCGCTCTGCTTTCGGCGCGACGACTTCTCGAAGAGCAACATCGTCGCGACCGCGCTCTTCGGCGACGGCGCGGCCGCCGCGCTGCTCTCGTCGAGCGGCAAAGGCCCGCAGGTCGTCGCCGGCGGCGAGCACACGTGGCCCGAGACACTCGACGTGATGGGTTGGGAAGTTACGCCCGACGGGTTCAAAGCGGTCTTCTCGCGCGACATTCCGGAGCTCGTGACGACGAAGCTTCACGAGGTCGTCGTCTCCTTTCTTTCCGAGAACGGATTGACGCTGCGCGACATCGACAGCTTCGTCTGCCATCCCGGCGGCGCAAAGGTGATCGAGGCGCTCGAAGTCGCGTTCGAACTGAAACCAGGGTCGCTCGCGACCGCACGCGATGTCTTGCGTGACTACGGAAATATGTCGGCCGCGACCGTGATGTTCGTCCTGGAGCGCCTGCTCGAAGGCACCGCGCCGTGGCGGCGCGCGCTGGTGAGCGCGCTGGGTCCGGGCTTTACTGCCGGCTTCACGCTGCTCGCCAACGAAGCGCCGTCGTAGGGGGCCCGAGCACGAGCATTCTTTGGATCGTCCTCGGCCTCGTCGCGCTCGAACGCCTCGCCGAGCTCGTCCATGCGGCGCGAAACACGCGCCGATTACTCGCGGCCGGAGGCGTCGAAGTCGGCGCTTCCGGCTACCCGTTCCTGGTGGTGCTGCACGCGGCGTGGCTGGTCAGCATGGCCGTCTCGATTCCGCCGCTTACCGCTCCGAACTGGTGGCTGCTCGGACTTTACGCCCTGCTACAGCCGTTCCGTCTGTGGATCATCGCGACGCTGGGGCCGTACTGGACGACGCGCATCATTAACGTTGCGAACGCACCGCTGATTCGCACCGGCCCGTACCGCATCTTCCGGCACCCCAACTACGCCGTCGTCTGCGCCGAGATCGCCATCCTGCCCCTCGCCTTCGGCGCAGTCGAGATCGCGATCGTCTTCTCGATCCTCAACGCGGCACTGCTCTCCTGGCGCATCCGCACCGAAGAGCGCGCGCTTCGCGAGCGCCGAAGTTTGTCGCTACGCTGACAAGAGTTTGTTGAGCGCGCGGCCGAGGCGAACGACGCCTTCTTCGGCTTCCGCAACCGGAAGATGGCCGAACGATAAGCGCAGCCCCGGCGGGCCGGTGCGCGTCGGATAGAACGACTCGGCGGGCATCACGAGCACGCCTTCGCGCGCGCATGCATCGAACGCCGCTTGGGTGGAGATGCGCGGAGGAAGCGGGAGCCAGACGTTGACGCCGGCGCCGGGCGAACGAACCTCGGCCCAGGGAACCGCTCGGGCGAGCGCTTCGAGGAAGGCGTCGCGGCGCTCGCGGTAGAGCGAGCGCGTCGCGCGGATGTGACGCGGGTAAGCCGGGCTCTCCATGAATCGCCAGAGCGCGCGCTGCGTGAGCGTCGAGGTAAAAACGTCGGCGCGCACCTTTGCCGCCTCGAGCGCTTCGGCGACTCCGCCCTTCGCGTAGAGATACCCGATCCGCAGCGCGGGAAGAATGGATTTCGAGAGGCTCTCCATCGCGATGACGCGTCCGTCGGTGTCGTACGAGGCGAGCGGCGGCGGCGCGGGCGCGTCGTAGGTCAGTTCCCAGCCGGTTTGATCTTCCAAGACGACGACGTCGTAACGCCGCGCGCAGGCGACGATCTGCTTGGCGCGCCGGGCCGGAAGGACCGAGCCGGTGGGATTCTGCGCGATTGGATTGAGATAGAAGAGCCGCGGCCGGTACTCGGCAAAGACGCGCTCGACGTCGTCGCTGCGGACGCCGTCTTCGTCGCTGCGAACTTCGACGTAGGTGACGCCGCGCGCGTCGAAGACGCCGAGTGTTCCCGAGTAGGTTGGACTCTCGCTGGCGACGACGCTGCGCTCGTCGAGCACGACGTTGGCGACGATATCGGCGGCCTGCTGCGCGCCCGAACAAACGATAACGTCGTTCGCCTCGGCGCTGCAGCCGCGCCGGCGAAGCGAGGCGGCGAGCCGCTCGCAGAGCTGCGTGTCCCCGGTTGAGAAGCGGTATTGCATCAGGTCGGGCGAGTCGTCGAGCAGCGTGCGATGGAAGGCGCGTGCGAGATCGTGCAGCGGAAAGGTCTCGGGTGCGGGATGTCCGGTCGCAAGCGAGATCGCGCCGGGCGCGGTCGCGCGGGTCAGCTGTTCGGTCACGCCTTCGAGTCGCTGGGCTCGATTGAAGCGGCCGATGTCGGGCTCCCAGCGGCGCGCAAACGGCTCATTCGTCTCCGGCGGCGTCGCGACGAAGGTCCCCTTCCCCGCGCGCGATATGACGCGCCCGCGCGCGGCGAGCAGCTCGTACGCCTGCGAGACGGTCACCAACGCGCAACCGAGCTCGCGCGCGAGATCGCGCATGGCCGGAAGGCGCTCGCCGCTGGAAAGCCGGCCTCCCTCGATCGCTTCAACGACGCGATCGGCGAGCTGAACGTAGAGCGGGTGCGGATCGCTCGGTTCGAGCGAAAGCGATTCTAAGAGTTCGTGCCGTCTCTCAGACGCTTGCAGGGATATCCTCTCCCTCGTTCTTGGTAGGCGTTCGCCGCGCCATGCCTTCCTCGATCGCCGCGTTTGCCACCGCTTTGGCAACCGCGTCCACGACGCGCGTATCGAAGACGCTCGGAATCACGTACTCCGCGCTGCGCTCGTTGTCCGAGACGGTACCGGCGATGGCGAAAGCAGCGGCGAGCTTCATCTTTTCGGTGATGCGACGCGCGCGCACGTCGAGCGCGCCCCGGAAGATGCCTGGGAAGGCCAGCAGGTTGTTCACTTGATTCGGAAAGTCGGATCGCCCGGTCGCGATCACCGCGGCATACGGCCCCGCGACGTCGGGCATGATCTCGGGCGTCGGGTTTGCCATCGCGAAGACGATCGGATCGCGCCCCATCCGGGCGATGTGCTCGGGCTGCAAGATGCCCGGCGCCGAGACGCCGATGAAAACGTCGACGCCTTCGAGGACGTCGGCAAGCGAACCACGGCGGTTCTCTCGGTTGCAGTGCTCTGCCAGCCAGCGCCAGTGCGGGTTATCGTAACGGTCGGCGCGATTGAGCGCGCCGCTGCGGTCGACCGGGATGACGTCGCGGACGCCGGCGCTGAGCAGCATCTTGATCGCCGCCGTTCCGGCGGCGCCGCTTCCCGATACGACGACCTGCAGGTCCTCGAGGCGCTTGCCGACGACGCGCGCCGCGTTGATCAGCGCCGCCAGGATCACGACCGCGGTGCCGTGCTGATCGTCGTGCATGACCGGGATGTCGAGGGCTTCGATCAAACGGTCTTCGATCTCAAAGCAGCGCGGCGCGCTGATGTCTTCCAGGTTGATGCCGCCGAAGACCGGCGCGATGCGGACGACGGTCTCGACGATCGCGTTGACGTCCTTGGTGTCGAGGCAGATCGGGAAGGCGTCGATGTCGGCGAACTGTTTGAACAGCATCGCCTTGCCTTCCATCACCGGAAGCGCGCCGAGCGGCCCGATGTCGCCCAAGCCGAGCACCGCCGTTCCGTCGGTCACGATCGCGACGGTGTTGCGTTTGATCGTCAGCTGGAAGGCTTTGGTGGGATCTGCGGCGATCGCCATCGAGACGCGCGCCACGCCCGGCGTATAGATCGTCGAGAGATCCTGTCGATTCTTTACCGCCATCTTTGGAGCGACGCTAATTTTTCCGCCGACGTGCGCGAGGAAGATGGAATCGGAAGCGAAGATCAGGCGCGCTCCCTCGAGTGCCTCGACCGCGCCGCGCACGTCGTGGGCAACGCCGTCGGAGGGCGCGCCGATCGTCACGTCGCGCACGACGCGCGTCCTGCCGACCGTGTGCATGTCGACCGCTCCAATCACGCCGCCGGCATCGCCGATCACGTTCGCGAGTTGACCGAATGCGCCGGGCTCGTTTGGAATCTCGATCCGCAGTACCATCGTCAGGCCGATCGCCGGTTGCGCTACCATATCTTTAGCACCTCAATTTCCGCTGACCATCATTTCGGCGATGCGAAACGACGGCGAGACCACCGGCGCGTCGAAGCGCAGGTCGTTTGCGACGGCGTCGATCCCGGCCAACATCTCAGCGTACAGGCCCGCAATAGTGAATTCATCGATCGGATACGCGATTTCGCCGCCTTCGATGAAAAAACCGCGCGCGCCGCGGCTATAGGTGCCGGACGCATGCTCGGTCGCAAAGCCGATCGTATCGAGCACCAGCACGCCCCGCGGCGTGGCCGCGATCACCTCGTCGAGCGAACGCGACCCGGGCTCGAGGTAGAAGTTGTTCGGGCCGACCCCGCCGCCGGTTGCGTTGCCGGTCGTCGCCGCCCCCAGCTTTCGCGCGTAGTAGGTGTCGTAGAGAAACGTTCGCAGGGTGCCGCCCTCGAAGACCGGGGTGCGCCGCGTCGCGACGCCTTCGCCGTCGAAGGGCGAGGTGCCCAGCGCGCCCGGGAGCAGCCCGTCGTCGACGATCGTGACCAGATCGCTGCCGACCCGTTCGCCCACCCGCCCGGTCAACCACGAGTTTCCGACCGCGACGTTCGCGCCGGAGATGGCTGCGAAGAGGTCGTCGAGCAGCGACGCGGCGACGTCGCGTTCGAAGATCACCGGTACGCGCATCGTCGGCGGCTTGCGCGCCCCGAAGAGGTCGACCGCGCGGCGGACCGCGGTGGTGGCGACCGATTCGAGCCCTTCGATCTCGCGGAGATGGCGCGCCGCGCTTCCGTACGTCGCAATCCGCTTGATCGCCCCGTCGAGCGCGACCGGCCCGGTCGTCCGCCCGGCGCGCGTCCAGGCGTAGGCGTCGGCGAAGCCGTCGGAGTTCGCGAGCGCGGTGACGCCGACCGCGTCGTTGTAGTGGGAGCCGCTCGAGTTGACGATGCGCGGATCGGCGCGAATCAGGCGCTCGAGCGTGAGCGCCTCCTCGGCCTTGTCGGTACCGGGGCGCTCGTCGATCGCGCGATCGAAGAGTTCGAGGTTGCCGTTTCGGCCGGCGACTTCGTCGGGAAGCCCGGCGAGCTCGTCGATCGCGACGAAGGCGGAACGCGCGACGGTGCGCCGCGCGGCCTCGCGCAATCCGTCGGGCGAAAGGTCCGAGGTCGAAAGCGTCGCCCGGCGGCCGTCGCAAAAGACCCGCAGGTAGAGGCTTTTTCCGGTCGACTCCTCGAGCCGCGCGATCGCGTTCTCGCGTGCCTCGGCGTGGAAGCGGCGCGCGATCGAGACCGACGCCTCGGCGCTGGCGGCGCCGGCATCGCGAGCGAAGGCGACGCCCTGGCGCGCCAGCTCGATCGCAGCGCGTTCATCCATGCTGCGTACCGCCGACCGTTATCGAAGAAATCTTTACCGTCGGCATGCCGACGCCGACGGGTACGTACTGCCCGCCCTTACCGCAGGTGTAGTGGCGGCGCGCGAGGCGGCTGTCGTTTCCGACCGCGACGACTTTCATCATCGCATCCGGGCCGTTGCCGATGATCGTCGCATTGCGCACCGGCGCGGTGACCTTGCCGTCCTCGACCAGATAACCTTCGCCGACCATGAAGACGAAGTCGCCCTTGCCGATCTCGACTTGGCCGCCGGCAAACGATTTGGCGTAGATGCCGCGCTTGGTCGAGGCGATGATCTCGTCGACCGTCGAAGTGCCGTTCGGCATGTAGGTGTTGCACATGCGCGGCTGCGGAAGAAACCGAAACGATTGGCGGCGTCCGCTTCCGGTCGATTCGACGCCCATCAGCCGCGCGTTGAGCGTATCCTGCATGTATCCGCGCAGCACGCCGTTCTCGACCAACACTTTGTGTTGACCGGGCACGCCTTCGTCGTCTACGTTCAGGCTGCCGCGCTCTTCGGGAAGATTTCCGTCGTCGTAGATCGTCACCAACTCGGCGGCGACGCGTTCGCCGACGCGCCCGCTGTAGAGGGATGTGCCGCGGCGGTTGAAATCGCTCTCCAGGCCGTGACCGACGGCCTCGTGCAGCAGCACGCCGCCCCCGCCCGCGCCGACGATCATCTCCATCTCGCCGGCCGGCGCCGGCGCCGCGCCGAGATTGACCGTTGCGATGCGCGCGGCGTCGGAGGCCAGCGCTTCGGGGGTCTGCCGGTCGAAGTACTCCATCGATGTACGGCCGCCATCGCCGACGTGTCCCGAGCCGCGCTCCTTCTTATCGCTGGCTACGACCTGGATGCCCAGCGTCACGAGCGGACGGCGGTCGGCCACAAAGCGACCTTCGCTGGTCGCGATCCAGACCTCCTGAAGCTCGTCCACGAGGTGCGCGTTGACGGCGACGACGCGCGGATCGTAACGCCGCGCCGCGGCGTCGGCGCGCTCGAGCAGCGCGACGTAGTGTGCGTCGTCGGTGTGACCGTTTCGGCTGCCGTCGTAGAGCGAAGCGACCGGTTCGACGCGCAGGGGCGTTGCGCGGATCTCGCCGTCCGGAGAGGTGCGCGCGATCAGCGAAGCTGCGTCGGCGGCGCGCATCAGGGCCTCGACGCTCAAGTCGTCGGAACAGGCATAGCCGGCCGATTCCCCGACGACGACGCGAATACCGACGCCGAGCGTCACCCCATAGGAGGCGTCGAGGACCTGCCCGTCTTGAAGCCGGTACGAGAGCGTGCTGCGCCGCTCGCAGAAGACGTCGGCGAAGGCTCCGCCGTGACGCAGGGCGCGCGAGATGAAACGGGAGAGCAGGTCTTGGTCGAACATAGCTTTTAGAAGGCCGCCAGACGGTCGACGGCACGAACGATCGCCGCGTCGGGATTTCCGGGCGATCCGTCGATCAGGAATGCGAAGGCGACGCGCCCGTGATGCGGCGTCGTGACGTACCCGGCGAGCGACGAAACGTCGGCGAGATGTCCGCTCTTTGCGCGCACGCGGCCGAGCGCGGTCGTAAAATCGTAACCGGCGAGCGTGCCCTGGCGGCCGCCCAGCGGCAACAGCAGATAGAGCGAGGGCTCCGAATCCGCCAAGAGGCGCGCCAGCGTAACGGCGGCAATGCGATTGTCAGAGGAAAGGCCGCTGCCGTCGAAGAGCCGCAGGCCCGGCGTCGGTATCGCGCGCCGCGCGAGGAACTCCCGCTCGGCCTCGATTCCGCCCGGGATGCTTCGCAGCAGCTGCTCGGCGTAGTGATTGTCCGAGACAAAGAGCATGTGCGTCTCGAGGTTTCGCAGCGGAGCCGACCGGTGGTCCCAGATCGTGACCGTATCGAGCGGGGCCGCGCCGACGCGCGGCGGCGCTGCCGGCGCGATGCCGCGCGCGACGAGCATCGCCTGCGTCAGCGCTGCAACGTGCTGCGCGACGCCTTGCATCGGAGCCCAAAGCGTCTGCTCCACGCCGTCCACGACCTGGTGGACCGCGATCGTGTCACCGTCCACCGAGACCGCGCTGATCGGCGCGGCATAATCTTGGCCGTCGTCGTCGCGATCCCAATGCGGATTCAGCTCCGGTCCGCGCAACGCCGTCGCGTCGACGACGACGCCGCCATTGATGCGGCGCACGCCCGAGCGCGCGAGCATCGCGACGCCGTCGCGGAGGTCTGACGAATCGAGCGACGGATCGCCGGAGCCGACGAGCCCGAGATTACCGTCGAGCGCTCCGTCGTCGGCAACGGCATCGCGCGCCGCAAAGATCGTATGGTAACGATAATCGGAGCCGAGCGCGTCGAGCGCGCTTGCGGCGACGATCAGCTTCTGCACCGATGCGGGCACGACCGCGCGATCTGCGCGCGCGTCGTAAATCGTGCTCCCGCCGCCGTCAACGACGGCAAAGCTCCATGCCTGCGCCCCACTGACCGCAGGCGCAAACGCATTTTTCAATTCACTCAAAAGCCGTTTGCGATCGGCTGCGCTCCACGGAACGCTGGGTACTGGAGCAAAGCTACGTTCCGTCGAAGGGCTTCTCAATTTTCGGGCAACACAGGATGTGTTCTTCAAAGCTTGCTGTCCCGAAAATTGAGATGAGCTCCCACAGGCCACGATGGCCTGCGGGAGCGGCCCCGAAACGGAATGTAGCTTTGTTAGAAGCAGCACAACAAGCACCGCAATAAGCGGCAGCCCGATCGCAAACGCGCGGCGCCTAAGTCCGCGCGAGCGCCTCGATCTTCTCCTGTAGTTTACGTTGCTCTTCACGTAGTTCGTTCAGTTCGTCGCGGAGTGCGGTGACTTGGGTCGGAACCTTTGCGCCGTCGCGGACTCGCATCGCGGCCTCGGCCGCGTGGCGCCGCATGCGCCCGTCGACGCCCCGATCGGCGAGGCGGTCGAGCGCCGGTAGCAGGCGCGCGTCGCCGAGTGCCTGGGCTCCGACGATCGCTTCGAGGGCGACTAGAAACATCTCGTCGTCGAGGTGCTGAAGCAGCGCGTCGGCGGCGCGCGTGCGCTCCGATTCGACCAACGTCCCGATACGCGCAAGCGCAGCGACACCGGCGCGGCGTTGGCCTTCGCTGCGCTCGGGCCGGCATGCGTCCAGGATCGGCGCGAATGCCCGCGGATCGGCCAGCTCGGCGAGACCGCGGATCGCCCCGGCTTCGACGACGCCGTTCCACGTACGCTCCTGCGCGGCCGCCACAAGCACGTCGTAGGCGCGTTCGTCGCGCGTCTTCCCGAGCGCCGTCAGAGCCGTGTTGCGAACGAAGTACGACCGCTGCGCGCGCGCGGTTTCGATCAACGCGGTTGCCGCCCGCTCGTCGCGGAAGTTGCCGAGCGCTTCGGCGGCGGCGCGCGCGACCTTTGGATGGCGGTGCGCGAGGGCGCGAATCAGCGCGTCGCGCGCCCACGGCGCGTGCGTCGCGCCGATCGCCGCTGCAGTTTCGGCGAGCACTCCCCAGAACGGTTCCCGTTCGAACGCTTTCGCGATCGCATCGCGGGCGACGCTGCCCCCATCTCGGGCGAGCTCGCGCGCTGCGCGGATGCGGGCCACGACGTCGGGATCGCCGATCAGCGCGGCGGCGGCCAGGTCCACGCCGAGGCGATAGTTCACGTCGGCCACGAGGAAGGCGCCGGGATCGAACCGCACCAGCTTCGGCTCGGCCTCGAGCGGAACCGTGATCGTCTCGTGCGCCCGCTCGACGTGCGCGCGGATCGAACGCTGATCGAAGCCGACGTCGACGTCGAAGACGAAGGGCAGATGGCCGGCGTCGATCGTCTGCTTCTGGTCGATCGTCAGCGTCGCGACCTTGTGCTTCGGATCCCAGCTGACCGCGACGTCCAGAACCGGATGCCCGGCCCCGAAGACCCACCGGTCGAAGAATCCGCGCATGTTCCGCCCGGTCGCCTCTTCTATCGCGCGGATGAGATCGATCGTCTCGACCGAGCGCTGCGCGTTCTGCTTCACGTAGCCCTGGATCGCGCGCCAGAAGCGCGCGTCGCCGAGTTCGCCGCGCAGCATGTGCAGCACGGCCGCCCCTTTTTGGTAGAGGTGGCGGTCGAAGATTTCGATCGGATCTCGCCAGGTGTTGCAGACGATTGGACGGCGGTAACGATCGGCGTCTTCCCGCAGGTAGGCCGTGAGGCACTCGAAGATATCGTAGAGATACTCGTCGTGACCGAGATCGGCTTCGCGCCAAACCGCTTCCATGAAGGTCGCGAAGCCTTCGTTGAGCCAGGCGTGCGACCAATCGCGGCAGGTAAGCAGGTCGCCGAACCACTGATGCGCCAGCTCGTGCGAGACGAGCGGATCGCTCGAGAAGTCGAGGTGGGCGACCTCGTCGTGGAGCGTTCGATCGGTCTGCGTCGTTGCCGACGTGTTCTCCATTCCGCCGAAGATGAAATCGGAGACGGCAATCTGCGAGTAGCGGGCGTACGGGTACGGCGCGCCGGTCAGCTTCTCGAAGAGCTCGATCATCTGGGGCGTCTTGCCGAAAGCGCGATCGCCGTCGCTCTCGTGGCCGGGCAGCACGTAGTAGTAGACCGGAACCCCGTTGCTGCCGGCCGTTCCTTGCGAAACCTCGACGAACGGACCGGCGACCATCGTCATCAGATAGGTACTATGCGGCGTATCCTGGCGGTACCGAAAAATCGTCTTCTCGCCTTCGTCCCTGCGCTCGACGAGTTCGCCGTTGCCGAGCGCAAACGTGCCCTTTGGGACGACTAGCGTCGTGGTGGTGCGCTGCTTCTCATGGGGGTAGTCGAGACAGGGAAACCAATAGCGGGCGAACTGGTCCTGGCTCTGCGTCCAGGCGTGGACGACCTTCTCGGGATGCGCCGTCGTCGGCTTGATAAAGAATAGGCCGCAGCGCGGTTTGGAGAGCCGATAGGTGACCGCAAACGTCGCCTCTTGTCCGGGCGCGATCGCCGGATCGAACTCGATCTCGAGCTTGCCGTCGCGCGGAGTGAAGCGCGTGGCGCGGCGCTCTCCGCCCGATGCGAGACGTTCGACCCGCGAGACCTCGAGATCGACGGCGTCGAGCGTCAGGCGCGAGACTGGTTCGTCCAGCGCGCGCACCGTCGTCGTGCAGACGCCCTCGAGCGCCTCGGCTTCGAAGTCGGGGACGAGGTGGAGGTCGATCTCCTCGACCGCGACGAGCTTGTCGGGCCCGTATTGGGCGCGCGCTCCCGGGAGCGCAAAAGCGTGATGTTCTTTCGTCGCGTCGGCCATCGTGTCAGGCCGACCTTACGAGCAAAAAGAAGCTTTGTCCTGTACTGCGCGCCCCGAGGGCACTTCCCTTACTCGGCCGCCGTTTGCAGCCCGCCGGTCACTTCGAGCACGGCGCCGGTGATGAAATCGCGTTCGGGAGCGATTAAGAATCGCACCGCGTCGGCCACGTCCTCGTAGCTGCCTTTGCGGCCGCGCGGATTGGACGCCTGCACTTCGAGCGCTCGCGCGCGGTCGAGCGTCTTCTCGCGGATATCGCCGGGGGCGACGACGTTGACGGTGATGCCGTGTGGCGCTTCTTCAACGGCAAGGCAGCGCGCGAGCGCAACGAGCGCGCTCTTCGCGCCCTGATAGAACGAGAAGCCGCGGAACGGGCGCGTCTCGCTCGATCCGAGCATTCCGAAGAAGACGATTCGTCCGAACCGCGCGGCCCGCATTGCCGGGAGCGTCGCGCGCGCGGCCAAGACCGCGCTGCGAACGTTTCCGTCGAACACCTCGCGATACTGTTCGAGCGTCGCGTTGGCGAAGCGTTTGACGACCAGCGGACCGACCGCGTGAACGAGCGTGTCGAACGGACCGTGCTCGCGTACCGCTGCGTCGAGCGCCTCCTCGACGGCCAGGGGATCGTCCAGAAAATCGACGCGCACCGCCGCGGCGCCGGCGCCGGCCCGTTCGATCGCGGCGATGGTCGCGTCGGGGGGCGTCGAACGGTAGGTGATCGCAATATGCGCGAATCCGTCGCCTGCAAGGGCGGGAGCGATGCCGGCGGCGAGACCGCCGGCGGCTCCGGTAACGAGGACGCGTCGATTCAGAGCGACGGCGCTACGCTCGGGCTGCTTCGGCGGCCGGCTGCGACATCTCGGCGGCGATCGCGCGCTGATCGGCGCGCCGCTCGAGCCAGCCGATCCAGGTTTCGTACACCATCGGCACGAGGAAGAGCGTGAGAATCAGCGAGCTGAACAATCCGCCGATGATGACCGTGCCCATCGCCTGACGCCATTCCCCGCCCTCGGCGAACCCGAGCGCGAGCGGCAGCATGCCGAAGATCATCGCGCACGTCGTCATGAGAATCGGACGGAAGCGTGTGCCGGCGGCCTGAATGACCGCGTCGTGCACGCGCATGCCGCGGCGGCAAAGCGTGTTCGAGTAATCGACCAGCAAGATGCCGTTCTTGGCGACCAATCCGAAGAGCATGACGATGCCGATCATCGAGATGAGGTTGAGCGACTGCCCGGCGTTCGGCTCGATGCGGTGCATGAGCGAGAGAGCGACCAGCGCACCGATCGCGGCTAGCGGCACGCAGAACATGACGATCAGCGGCTCGAGGAAGGAGCCGTACAGAATGACCATCAGCATATAGACGAGCATGAACGAGGTCAGCAGCGCGACGCCCATGTTGGCCATCGTCTCCATCATGTATTGCGTGTCGCCCTGGGCGGTGAGCTGCACACCTTCGGGGAGGAAGCCCGGCTTGCGCAGCTCCTTCTCGAGCGGACCGGTAACCGCGCCCAACGAGTAGCCGGGGAGCGTGCCGCCGTAGACGTCGACGACGCGCTGGCGGTTGAGGCGCTTGATCTGCAGCGGCGCCCTCGTCCATTCGAGCGTCGAGATGTCGGCGATCGGCACGAGCGTTCCGTCTTCGGCGCGCACCCGCACGTCTTTGAGCTGGTCGACCGTTTTACGGTCGGAGAGTGGGAACTGCACGCGCACGTTGACCAATCCGTTCTCGGCGCGCACGCGGGTCGCAACCGCTCCGTCGATCGCCAGGCGCGCGGCGTTAGCTGCGGCGGCCGGCGAGACGCCGAGAATCTCGGCCTTTTGCGCGTCGACGTTCACGTTGAGCCGCGGCGCGGCGGCCTCGTTGCTGGTCTGCACGTTCACGCTTCCGGGCGTGGCGCGCAAGAACTGCGCTACTTTCTCGGCCGCCGGCGCGATCGCGTCCTCCGGCCCCGAGAGCGAGTAGAAGATCGTCGCTCCCGAGCCGCCGCCGCTGTCGCCGGCGACTTGGAAGTCGCCGCCCGGCACGAGGTAGGCGAGCTTGCGAATCTGGTCGATAATCTTGTAGGTGTCGTGACGGCGCTCCGGGAGCGTTTGCGCGTCGAGCCGCGCGTAGTTGTCGCCGATCGCCGAACCCCAACCTTGCGGCTTGCGTCCGACGGTCGAGCTGACCGACTTGATTCCATCGAGCTTCATGATCCCGGTTTCGAGCGCGGTCACGTACTTCGAGGTCACCTGCAGCGGCGTTCCGGGCGGGTAGGTCACCGTCATCGAGATTTCGCCGGTCTGGACTTGCGGCACGAAGTCGAAGTCAATCGGACCGAGCAGCGAAAGCAGGATCGCGAGCGCGATCGGCAACGCGAACGTCACGTAGGTGAGCTTTCCGCCGCGGCCCATTGCATAGAACCAACGAACGACAACGCGCACGCTATTGACGAGCGCGTCTCCGCCCCAGCGCAGGTATCTCCCACGTCGCGAACCGTTGCGCGAGGGCGACCACTGGTAGGCGATATCCCCCTCGGGGATGCTACGGCGGAAGAGCATGCCAACGCCGTGCCCGAAGGCTGCCAAGACGAGGATCGCCACGTTTAGGCCGATCGTCGTCATGCCGGCGCCCATCGCCAGCGTGAGCGCGTTGAGGACGAGCGCGACGCAAACGAAGACGACGAAAAGCCCGTGCGAAAGCGCGTAGGGCAGGGCGATCGTCCGGTACCAGTTCAGGATGCGGTCGTAGCGCTGCACGAAGAGGTTCAGCAGGAGAACCGCGCCGACCATGATCGGCAGAATCTGGCGCAGCTCGGCAATCGGCCACGGGATAAAGTAGGCGATGATCGCTCCCACGCAGAGCGCGAGGTTGACCTTCCACGAGCCGAGCGCTTCGAGCCACTTGGGCTTCGCCTGCGAACGCTGCTTGACGCTCCACCGCGCGGCGAGCAGCGGCGTGAGCGTGAAGGAGACGAGCAGCGAGAAGAGCGTCGCGATCACGATGACCGCGCCGAACTCGCGCAGGAAGGCGCCGACGATGCCCGGCAGAAACGCGATCGGCAAGAAGACGACGACGTCGACCATCGTGATTGCGACCGCCGCGCCGCCGATCTCGCTGCGGCCGTTGATCGCCGCATCGATCGGATCTTCGCCCAGGTCTCGATGGCGCGTGATGTTTTCGAGCACGACGATCGAGTCGTCGACCAAGATGCCGATGATCAGCGAGAGCCCCATCAGGGACATAATGTCGAGATGGAAGCCGAACATCTTCATCAGGATGAAAGTCGCAAGAATCGAGCTTGGGATCGCGATCATGATCACGATCGCGTTCCGCCAGGCGTGCAGGAAGAGCAGCATCACGAGCATCGTGAGCACGATGCCCTCGATGAGCGACTGCCAGACTCCGTTCAGCGACTTCTGCGTGTAATCGGCCGGCGCGTCGATCTCGTTAAAGGTCAGGTTGGGAAACTGCGTCGCGATCTGCTTGAGGTGCTCGCGCGCGATCTGAGTCGACGTAATCTCGTCGGCGGCGATGTTCCGGTCGAGCTCGACGTAGATGCGCGGCTGACCGTTGTAGTGCGAAATCGACGTCGGCTCGATGTGGCTGTCGAAGGCGTAGGCGACGTCGCCGACCCGCATGTTCTTATTCGAGCTGCCGGGCACCATGAGCGGAATCCCAAGCAGGTCTTGGGCGGTGTTGATCTCGGCGTGCACCGAGACGCTCGTCTCCGACGTGTGTTGGCGCAAGATGCCGCCGGGCAGGTTGGCGTTGTTGGCCGCGACCGCGGCATAGACATCACTGAGGGTCGCGTTGGCCCCGACGAGGCGTTCCGGGATCGGCTCGACGTGGAACTCCCGATCGCTCGCCCCGTAGATGCTGACGGCTTGAACGTTCGGAATGCCCTTGAGGATCGGCTCGAGCTTGTTGTTGACGAAGTCGGCGAGCTGCGTCTGATTGAGCGTCCCGGAGCTCACCGCGACGTCCATCAACGGCTGGGAGGCGCCGTTTTTCTCGACCGTCGGCGGGTCGAGGTCGACGGGCAAGTAGACCCGGGCGGTGTCGACCGCGCTCTGGACGTTGATCGCCGCAACGTCGAGGTTGGTGCCGAGCTTGAACTGGACGATGACCGTCGCGACGCCCTCTTGGGCGGTCGCGCTGAGCTGGTCGAGGTTGTCGATGCCGTCGAGCTGGTCTTCGATCGGCTTGACGACGAGCCGCTCCATCTCCTGAGGCGAGGCCCCGGGATAGGCCGAGTAGACGACGACGATCGGAAAGTCGGTCCCCGGCGGATTCGAGCTTCGCCCGATCTTATAAAAGGAGACGGTTCCGAAAATGGCGAGCGCGATGAACACCATCGCGGTGATCACCGGGCGGCTAATCGAGAAGCGGGTCAACCACACGATGCGATTTCCATTATTGCATTGGTTTACGCGGGGGGGCGTAGTTCTGTTTCAGGACCGGCTCAAAAGTTCCTCAGAGCAAGCGGCCAAGGGCCCTTCGCCGGCGACTAGCGGCCCCGACGCTGCGCGGTGCCCGCTCGATACTCTAAAATGCGCAAGAGAGGACTCGAACCTCCACGAGGTTGCCCCCGCTAGCCCCTCAAGCTAGTGCGTCTACCAATTCCGCCACTTGCGCACGGGGCCGGGCATTGTTCTCCGGCCCACCCCGGAAAACCGGCCCGCGGTCTGGCGAAGGGGAGAAGGCCCTCTTCCGGCCAAGGCCTCGCTGCTATGCGGAGGTAGTAACCATGGCCAAGTATCTCATCGCGTTCGGCCTGGTCCTGGCGTTCGTCGCCGGAGCTGCGGCCGATCGGTACCGCCCCCTTTCCGCCGCCGCCGCGGCGGCTACGACCTCCCCGACCGACGGATGGACGCTCCACATTGACGCCGAGAAGCATTTCGGCGACGCCCACCCCACCGAGATCGCGCACCACTGGTGCAAGAACGTTGCCGGCGGCCTGGTCGAGTGCCAAATCTACGACAGCGACGCCCCCGACGCGCACCTCGTCGCGGTCGAGACGGTCGTCGCGCCGGCGGTCTACAACTCGTTCCCGCCGGCGGAGCAGGCGCTCTGGCATTACCACAAGGTGGAAATCCCGAAGGTCAACGCGACGCTGCCCGGCATGACGCCGGAAGAAGCCGCCAAGGCGCTCGCTGCAATGAGCGATACCTACGGGAAAGTTTGGCTCTTGTGGGACCCGATGGTCAGCGTCAATCCGATCGGCGAGCCGACGGTCTCGATCTTGAAGTAAAAGCCGCGCGACCGCTAGTTCATGTTGGGGTCGAGGGCGTCGCGGAGGCCGTCGCCGATGTAGTTGATCGCGAGCACCGTCACGAGAATGCAGATGCCGGGGAAGACCGCGGCCCACCAAGCCGTCTGCAGATTGCTCTGCGCGTTCGCGAGCATGTTGCCCCAGGATGCCGTCGGTGGCTGGATGCCGAGGCCCAAGAACGAGAGCGTGGATTCGAGGATGATGACGTTGGCGACGTCCAGCGTCGCTTGAACGACGATCGGTGCGACCGCGTTGGGAAGCAAGTGCCGGAAGATGATACGTCCGTCGTTATTGCCGACCGCTTTTGCGGCTTCGGCGAACTCGCGCTCGCGCAGGCTCAGGAACGAGGCGCGCACGAGACGCGCGACCGGCGGCCACGAGAGGACGCCGATGATCACGACGATCACCCCAAAGCTGAGCGCGGCGTGAGAAGAGCTGGCCGCGATGATCGCGGTGAGCACGAGCAAGAGCGGCAGCAGCGGTATCGAGAGGAAGACGTCGGTGACGCGCATCAGCGCGTAGTCGACCCACCCGCCGTAATAGCCGGCGATCGCACCCAGCGTCGCGCCGATCAATATCTCCATGATGACGGCAAAGAGACCGACCGTCAGCGAGATGCGCGCCCCAAAGAGCAGGCGCGAGAGCAGGTCGCGCCCGACCTCGTCGGTTCCCAATGAATGGCCGCCGCATAGGGTCGCGTCTTGGAAGCACGGCGGCAAGGGTGTGCCTTGCCAGTGCACGTTGTCGATCGCATCGGGATCGAACGGCGCGAGTTGGTGGGCAAAAGCCGCCGCAAGCACCATCAAGAGGAGGACGATGAGGCCGGCTATCGCGAGTTTGTGGCGGCGCAGCCGCGTCCAGAACGTGACCTTGGTGAGGTGCAGGTCCTCTTCGATGACGGTGTTGCCGGGGAGCGGAAGCGTCGGTGCAGCCACGTCGCCCTCAGTCGTACTTCACGCGCGGATCGAGCCAAGCGTAGACGACGTCGGCCAACAGGTTCGAAAAGACAACCAAGAACGCGACCAGCAGCAAATAGCCCATCAGCAGCGCGAGATCGCTCTGGTTGAGGGCATTGATGAAGAGACGCCCCATGCCGGGCCAGGCGAAGATCGTCTCGGTGATGATCGCGCCGGCCAGCAGGCCTGGAAGCGAGAGCGCGATCACGGTCACGACCGGAATCATCGCGTTTTTCAAGCCGTGCTTGAAGAGGATCGTTCGGAACGAGAGACCCTTGGCCGCGGCGGTGCGCATGTAGTCCGTGCCGAGAACCTCGAGCAGCGACGAACGCATGAAGCGGCTAAAGAGCGCGATCGAGAGCAGCGAGAGCACCAGCGCGGGCAGGATCAAATGCTGCAGCCGGTCGCCGAAGTCGAACGTGTCGCTCGACGAGATGCCCGCCGACGGCAACTGGAGCTGATAGCCGAAGGGCAGCGGGATGCCGTGGACGGCGAACGCCAACTGCATCATCAGCGCAAACCAGAAGACCGGCATCGACTGGCCAAAGAAGGCGAAGGTCGTGATCGCGTAGTCGAGCACCGTGTACCGATAGACCGCCGAGACGATGCCGGCACTGATGCCGACGACGATGGCGATCAGCAGCGAGGCTCCCATCAACTCCAGGGTCGCCGGGAAACGCTCGATCAGCGCCTGAAAAACCGGCTCGGAGTTGCTCGTCGAGTAGCCCATGTCGCCGGTCAGAATGTGACCGAGCCATCGCAGGTATTGAATCGGAACCGGTTGGTCGAGCCCCATGTTGTGCTTGAGGCGCTCGATGTCGGCCGGCGTGATGTGCGGATTCTGCAAATAGGGCGCGAGGGGCCCGCCCGGCATGTTGTAAAGGATGCCGAACAAGATGACTGAGATGGCCAGCAGCAACGGAATCGCTTGCAGAGTCCGGCGCACGACATAGGTGAACAACCCGCGGCGTTATTGGACGGAAACGCCCTCGCCCCTGGGAGCGAGCGCCGGGAGGCCCAGGAGCTTGCGGGCCTGATCCGGCGTAGCGACCGGTCGACCGGCCTCGGCGGCGATGCGAGCGATACGCGCGACCAGTTCCTCGTTGCGCGCCAAGCGTCCGCGGCTGTAATGGAGATTGTCCTCTAAGCCGACGCGCACGTGGCCGCCCATCGCGATCGCGGCCATCGCCATCGGCAGCTGCTGGCGGCCGATCCCCGCAACCGACCAGGTGCATTCCGGCGGCAGATCGTCGACCAGATCGCAGAGATTTTGAACGGTCGCCTCGAGCCCGCCGGGAACGCCGAGCACGAGATCCACGTGCTGCGGGAAGCGCAGGAGACGCTCGCGCGCGAGCTTGCGGGCGTTGGCGATGTGGCCTTTGTCGAAGATCTCGAGTTCGGGGCGCACGTCGTACTCGTGCATCTTCTTGAGGATGCCGCGCATGATCGGGAAGCTGTTCTCGAAGATGTCGTCGCCGAAGTTCACGCTGCCGCAGGTGAGGGTCGCCATCTCTGGGCGAAGCTCGAGCACGCTCGACCGCTCCTCCGGCGTCATGCCGATCGCGCCGCCGGTCGAAAACTGCACGATCAAGTCGCTCTGTTCGCGGATCGCCTCGTAGGCCTCGCGGAAGCGCGCGACGCTGTGCGTATTCGTGCCGTCGTCGTTGCGACAGTGCACGTGGATGATCGAGCCGCCGGCCGCGCGCACGGCCCGGGCCGTCTCGCCGAGCAACGCAGGGGTGTAAGGAAGGTAGGGCGTCTGCTCGGGCTTGATCTCGGCGCCGACCGGCGCGCAGGTGACGATCAGCGGATCCATGGGCTCATTCTACCAGCGCGCGATAGGCCGCGGCGACGAACTCGTCGTCGATGCCAAGCAGAGCGGTCAGCGCGATTGCGTCGGCCCGCGAGAGGTCGTCACCGGTCACTTCGGTTATCGTGTAATCCATCGACGCCGCGAGAGCCTGCAAGGCCTCTTCCAACGAGGGCGCCGCCGGGCGCTTGGGAATCCCGCGCAGGCCGCGGACGGCGAAATGGCGAGCGCCTGCCGCCGAGGCAACGCCGCCTAGGTGCGTCGCGACCATGCCAAGGGCGCCGCGCTCGCGTAGCCGCCCCAGCAGCGCGATCAGCAAAGCTTTGCCTTCGTGCGGCGTGGTCGTGCGGGCAAACTCGTCGATCAGAACCAGCAGCCGCGAAGCGTTGCGGTCGAGGATATCTTTGAGGCGCACGACTTCGCGGGCAAACGACGAGAGGAGTCCGCCGATCCGATCGTCGCGCCCCATACCGAGCCATGCGATCTGGTCGAACAGGCTGGTGCGCGCGCGCGCCGCCGGCACCGGGAGGCCGAACGCGGCGCAGAGCGCGAGAAAGCCGCAGGTTTGCAGGCAGACGGTTTTGCCGCCCATATTCGGGCCGGTGAGCACGGCTGCGTCGCGCAGATCGAGATCGAGCGGCGTAAACTCCCGTCCGGCCGCCGCGAGCTCGACGGCCAACGGAAGGAAGCGCGCCTGCTCGAATTCGAGCGCCGCGTCCGCAGAGATATCCGCCGGCACGCAGTTGTAGCGCTGCGTAAAGCGCGCGGCGGAAACGAGCACGTCGAGATCGCCCAGCGCGCGCGCAGCCGCATCGAGCTCCGCGGCGCGATCGCGCACGAGCGACGAGAGCGCGCCGCGTACGCGCTCCTCGGCAACCGCAGCGGCTTCGGCGGCCGCGTCGCGACGCTGCAGCGCGGCCAGCGCTGCCTCGTCGTACTCCAGCGCGCAGAGCAGATAGGTCGGCGCTTCGCGCAGCACGCGCACGCCGGCCGGCAGCGCGCCGCGCAGATCGTGGCGCATCACGATGAACTCCTCGCCGGTGAGATCGTCGCGCCCGAGACTGCGCGCAATGCGCTCGATCTCGCGGCCGCGCGCCGCGTCGAGCTCCGCCTGCGCCCGCGAGAGGCGCGTGCGAGCCTCTCGCAGCTCCGGCGCGAACGCGTCGGCGAGATAAAACCCCGTGCCGTCGCGCCGGCCGGCTGCAAGCGCGGCGCCGACCCCGCGCACGGCGTCGTTTGCGGTTGGGTCGATGCGTTCGGCGATCTCGCAGAACCGGGAGAGCTCAAGTAGGTTCGGGTCGGCGAGCACCTCGCCGAGCGAGGCGCGCGCGATCGCCCCGGATGCGTCGGGGATCTCGGCGAGCGCGCTGCGCAAGGCGTCAATGCGATCGGGCTGGAGCGTCGCGGCGATCTCGGCGATCTGCTCGGCGCGGGCCCGTGCGGCCGGTTCTTCACCGGGAAGAAATGGCCGCAGCTCCGCAGCGCGGCGGCCGCCGTACGGCGAGACCGGCGCCACGGCGCGCACCAGCCAGTCGAAGCCGAGGAGACGCGCGCTCGAGGAGTCGAGCAGATTGCGCGGTTTCACGCCGCGACGCTGCCGGCGTAGACGTCGTAGGCCGGCAGACCGGTCGCGGCGGCGACGGCTCGAGCGAAGCCATGCGGCTCGAAACTGCGCTCCGGACCGATCGAGGCGACGGTCGCCGCGACGACGCGCAGCGGCCGCCGGCATCGTATCCGCAGTTGCGCGAACGCTTGCGCGGCGGCCTTGCCGGTCAACGCGATCTGCGTCGGATCGCCGACGACGATTTGCCGGCGTTCGCCGGCTGCAACGAACGCTGCGGCCGCACGCGGCGTCAGGGCGCCTTCGATCTCGATCGCTTCGTCGTCCGGATCGCACGGCGCGACGCTCAGACGCGCGACCAGCGCGGCCAGATCGTCCACGGCCTCTTGCTG
>JBARBD010000012.1:0-5470 GCA_049792675.1 Vulcanimicrobiaceae bacterium
TTCCGATCGCCGACAACGGCCGGAACCTCTACGTCGCCAGTTTCGACGACTCGGAGGTCTTCACGTATAAGCTGCCGCTCGTGAGCGGACCGCCGAGCCAAGGTTTCTTCGCGGACGTCGCCGACCCAACCGCGATTGCGCTCGAGGGGCGCTATCTCTTCGTCGCCGGACTCGGCGATACCGGATTCGAAGTGCTAGAATACAAGTTGCCGCTGGTTGCGGACGAGAAGCCCTCCGGCGCCGTTTCCGGTTTTTCGTACTTTGACTTCCTCAGTCTGACGGCCCGTAACAAGTTGCTCTACGTAGCTTCGGCCGCGGATGGTAGCGTCGGCGCGTACCCACTGCCGCTACAGCTCAACGAAAAGCCCACATACACCATTCCGACGGTAAAGCAGAGCGATGGCGCCACCGGCCTTGCGGTCGATCGAAACGGCAGCCAGCTCTACGTTTCCCTATACGGCATTGGCAAGGTCTACGCGTACCGGCTTCCGTACGCCCTCGGCGACGTGCCCAAAGTCCTCGACGTGCGTTCCGAAACCGGCGGACTTCCGTTCGGTCTCGCGATCGGAGATAAGCGTCTCTTCGTCACGACGGGTCAGTGCGTCTTGGCGTACCGCTTGCCGTTTATGTCGAGCATGACGCCCGAGATCAATCTAACCTTTAACGGCAACGCCGTCGGCGTCGCCGTCGATCAATGAGTTCGGCCATCACGCGCTCACCTGCGCGACATTAGCGGCCGTCGCATCCAGCGCGCCGGCAAGATCGGCGAGGAGATCGTCGAGCTCCTCGATGCCCACCGAGAGTCGCAGCAAATCGTCGCTGATGTCAAGCTCTGCACGTTCGTCCGCGGTCAACGAGGCGTGGGTCATCGAAGCGGGACTGCAGATCAGCGATTCGACGCCTCCCAGCGAGACGGCCAGGCTGAAGATCGACGTCGCCGTCGCGATCGCGCGTGCCCGGCTCGCCCCGCCCTTCGGACGGAACGAAACGATGCCGCCAAACCCACGCATTTGACGTTTCGCGAGCTCGTGTTGCGGATGCGTCGGCAATCCCGGGTAGTAGACCTCGTCCACGTCGTCGCGTTGGGTTAGAAACTCCGCAATCGCTTGCGCGTTCCGGCAGTGCGCGTCCATACGCAGCGCCAGCGTCTTGGCGCCGCGCAGCGTCAAGTATGCGTCCCACGGGCCGGGCACCGCCCCCACGCAGTTCTGGTGATAGGCGATCCGCTGGGCGATCTCGTCTTGGTTGGTCACAACGATGCCCCCGATCACGTCGCTGTGCCCGCCGATGTATTTCGTCGTCGAATGCACGACGAGGTCGGCGCCCAGACACAACGGCCGCTGTAAGAACGGAGAGGCGAACGTGTTGTCCACGGCAATCAGCACGCCGGGCGGCCTGCGCGCCGCGAGCGCGGCGATGTCGCAGAGCTTCAACGTCGGATTGCTCGGCGTCTCGAGCCAAAGCAACCGGGTCTGCGGCCGCAACGCAGCCCAAACGGCGCGTTCGTCCGCGGTGTCGACAAAGGTCACGTCGATACCGTAGCGCGCGTAAACCTGCGTAAAGAGGCGGTGCGTTCCGCCGTAGATATCCCGCGTCGCCAGGATGTGATCGCCGCAACCGAGCAGCGAGGTCGCACCCGCGACCGCCGCCATGCCCGAGCCGAAGGCGCTCGCAAACGCGCCCTCCTCGAGCGCCGCCAACTGACGCTCCATCGCCCGGCGCGTTGGATTCGTCGTCCGCGAGTAGTCGAAGCCGCGCGTCACGCCGACCTGCGGTAAAGTAAACGTCGCGGTTTGATAGACGGGTGGGATCGTTGCGCCCGTCGCCTGGCACGGCTCTTGACCGGCCCAGATGGCGCGCGTGGCAAAACCGAGGGTTGAACTCCTGCCGTTCACGATGCTTCAAGCCTCCTGTTGCGATGGGAAAGCAAAAAAAGCGCCCCCGCCGGTGGGCGGGGGCGCGAGAAGCGTTCTTGTCCAGTATTCCTAAACGCGCTTCACGACGCACCTGCCCCATGCACGGGCATGCGGCTCATCGAGAACATCGCGCTCACGCGTATCGACATGGCGCGAACCATACCACGCGCCTGCCGCAGCGGTCAAGACGCGCTGCCGGTAGGACTCACGCGCCTCGTCGGAGTAGGCAAGCGAGTTGGCCCTCCGGGCCCCTCTTTTTGCTAGGACCAAGGATGACGATGACGGCTCAGACAGCGATTCTCTACGGATTGATCGGCGGCTCGCTTGCCGTGCTCTACGGCGTCGCCCTCACGTTTTGGGTGCTCGCGCAGCCGGCCGGCAACGCGCGCATGCAAGAGATTGCGGCGGCAATCCAAGAGGGGGCGATGGCCTTCTTGCAGCGCCAGTACCGCACGATCGGCATCGTCGCGATCGTGCTCGCGCTGGTGATTCTCTTCGCGCCGACGCTCGGCAAACAAGCCGCCGTCGGATTCCTGATCGGGGCGATCCTTTCGGGCGCGGCCGGTTTCATCGGGATGATCGTTTCGGTGCGCGCCAACGTGCGCACGGCCGAAGCGGCGCGCGGCGGTTTGACGCCGGCGCTCAACGTCGCGTTTCGCGGCGGTTCGGTGACCGGGATGCTCGTCGTCGGACTCGGGCTGCTCGCCGTCTCCGGGTACTACGGCTTGCTCTTGCGCATCAACGGCGGTGACGCGACCAGCTCGCTCAGCGCGATGGTCGGGCTCGCCTTCGGCTGCTCGCTGATCTCGGTCTTCGCTCGTCTCGGCGGCGGCATTTATACGAAGGCCGCCGACGTCGGCGCCGATCTGGTCGGCAAGGTCGAGGCCGGCATCCCGGAGGACGATCCGCGCAATCCGGCGGTCATTGCCGACAACGTCGGCGATAACGTCGGCGACTGCGCCGGGATGGCCGCAGACCTCTTCGAGACCTACTGCGTTACGACGGTCGCGGCGATGCTTCTTGGCAATCTGATTTTCGGCGCGACCCTCCCGGCCGCAACGACGTTCCCCCTCTTGCTCGGCGCGATCTCGATCGTCGCCTCGATCGTCGGCGCGCTCTTCGTTGGCGTCGGAACGGTGACCAAGGGGAAGATCATGGCGGCGCTCTATCGCGGAATGATCGTCGCGAGTGTTCTCGCCCTCATCGGCTTCTACTTCGCCGCCCACCGCATCTTCGGCGATGCGACCGGCATCAGCGCCACCAGCGTCTTCATCTGCGCGCTGGTCGGCATCGTGATCACCGGTTTGATCACGTTCATCACGGAATACTACACGGGCACGCAGTTCCCGCCGGTTCAGCGCATTGCAAAGGCCTCGATCACCGGCCACGCAACCAACATTATCGCGGGCCTTGCCGTCTCGATGCAATCCACGGCTTTGCCCGCGATCGTCATCGTACTCGGCATCCTGGTGAGCTACGCAATGGCCAACGTCTACGGCGTCGGCATCGCCGTCATGTCTATGCTCTCGATGGCCGGGATCATCGTCGCGATCGACGCATTCGGGCCGATCACCGACAACGCCGGCGGCATCGCCGAGATGGCCGACATGCCCCAGGACGTGCGCAACGTCACCGATCCGCTCGACGCAGTTGGCAACACGACCAAGGCCGTGACCAAGGGGTACGCGATCGGTTCAGCGGCCCTGGCGGCGCTGGTCCTCTTCGCCTCGTTCCTCGAAGAACTGACGCGGCAGAAATGCCCCGGCATGCAGACCGGACCGTGCGTGGAAGGCGTACGCAATCTCTTTGCGGTCGGGAACCCGTTCGTGCTCGCCGGCCTGTTCATCGGCGGCCTGCTTCCCTATCTCTTCGCCTCGCTCTCGATGGAGGCGGTCGGGCGCGCCGGCGGGGCGGTCGTCGAGGAGGTCCGCCGTCAGTTCCGCGAGATTCCCGGAATCATGGCGGGCACCGCCCGCCCCGACTACGGCACGACCGTCGACATCGTGACGCGCGCCGCATTGCGCGAGATGATCGTTCCGGCGCTCATACCGGTCGGCGTTCCCGTGCTCGTCGTGCTGCTCTCGTACTTTCACGTGCTCCCCGGCGATACCGGCGCACAGATGATGGGCGGCATCCTGGTCGGCTCGATCGTGACCGGGTTCTTCGTCGCGATCTCATTTACGTCGGGCGGCGGCGCGTGGGACAACGCCAAGAAGTACATCGAGGATGGCAACTACGGTGGGAAGGGCTCGATCGCCCATCAAGCCGCGGTCACCGGCGATACGGTCGGCGATCCCTACAAAGATACGGCCGGCCCGGCGATTAACCCGATGATCAAGGTGCTCAACATCGTCGCGCTTCTGTTAGTGAGCTTCCTCGCTCACTAACTAGACGAAGCGGCGCGGACGTTGCTTGACGGAGACCGAGCGCAGGACCGTCACGACCCTGCCGCTCGCCCTCATCGCTACCGGCGCAAGCCGCTCGGCCACGTCGACGAGGGCAACGACCTCCGGCCGCGCGAGCGTCTGTGCTCCTTCCGTCAATCGAATGAAACGGTTCTGCTGACCGCCGCCTTGCAGCAAGCCCAGGGGATCGGGTAGCGATGCGCCGCGATAGAACGCCAGGCCGACGCCGTTGCGGTCTGCCGCGAGCGAGACGACGCAGGTCGACGGCTTTTCGCTCGCGCAGTATCCGATAACGAAGAAATTATAATTGTCGTAGACGAGTTCGTAAGCAGTCGGAAAGCGCTTGCGCAGCGCGGCACGCACGCCTCGAATCTTCCGCGCGAGAGCCGGTTCGAACCTCGCGATCGCGTCGTTGACGATGTCCGCATCGCTGCGCGTGGCGGGCACGATGGCGCTAAGCCAGCGAGGGGAAACGAAGATCGTGGCGCTGGGCGTACCCGCGTAACGCATCTGCATTCTGCCGGTTCAACGCGAGCCCCACGTAGCCGTCCGGCCTGACCAGGTAGGCCGCGTCGCGCTCGAAGCCGGCGCGTTCGGCGGCGTCGTCGAATGCGAAGCTCTCCACCGAGAGCCCGAGCTCGGCGCACGCGGCGGCGAAGCCCGGGTCGGCCGTACCGTAGACGTGGACTTGCCAATCGAGCGAGCGCAGCGGCTCGAAGTTGTCGCGGGTGCCGCTCGCCCAAGGAAGACGGTCGCCGCCGTGCACTTCGCCGGAGTTTCCTTCGCTGAGCGCACTTTCGGCGTAGTGAATCTCGGTCTGCGAGAGCAGGCGGAAGAAGGCGTGACGCGACCACGCGAAGCGCGTCGCGATCGTGAAAAACATCGGCATGATGAAGCGGCGCACGGCCTCGCCCGGCAGACCTTCGGCGATAATTCCGGTGAAAGCGCGGTCGGTCGTCGCGACCAGCTTCCGCGCGAAGGCGATGCGCTCGGGCTCGTACGTGTCGAGCAGCGCGTCCGGCGCGCGCTCGCGCACGACGCTCGCGAGTTTCCAGCCGAGGTTCATCGCATCGCCGATGCCGGTGTTCATCCCCTGACCGCCGACCGGACTGTGGACGTGACCGGCATCGCCGAGTAAGAACGCTCGTC
>JBARBD010000013.1:0-5483 GCA_049792675.1 Vulcanimicrobiaceae bacterium
TGATCCGCATCGGGAGCGTCCATGGATTCCGGAATGCGGCTGTCGAGTCGAGGCAGGAGACTTTCGAGCGCCGACCTGACCTCGTCGAACGTTCGTGCTGACTCGATGGTTACGTGCTCGATTTCAACGTGCTTTCGACGGATGATCGCTCCCGCCATCAGAGTACTCCTTTGTTAAACGCTTCGCTGAATTAGGGTCGCTGCGGAATCGACGGCACTCTGAGTCTTGCGCGGTAAGCGCTCGGCTGAACGTTGGCACCTGGAGCGCCGGCTATGCTTTGGGAGCGATGAAATGAGATATCTGCGGCTCCCCTTCGAGCAGCTTAGTCAAATGCTCTTGCAGTACGTAGTCGGCTTTCGTCACACGCTGATGCTGGCGCAGGTGCTCCGCCCACGAGGCCACGAGGAACGTCTCTAAGAATCGGCCCGCTCGCGCCGTATCTTCGAAAACGCCCCACAAACTGGCGCCGTCCCGCAACCGTTCGTGCCGAAGCTCGTCTAGAGCCGATAGAAGCGCTTGCCGGTCGTCAGGACGTGCGAGGAGATATTCGATCGTCACGAGCACCGGTCCATCCGCTCCTTCGATCGACCGCGTTACGACCGGTGCAGGCCACTGCGTCGATGGGGTAAGGTCGAGCCGTTCGCCGGTTTGCAGTTTCCAGCGCCACGTAAGCGGGATTGCCACAAGCATTCCGGCAGCAGCGATAAAGAGTGCTTCCTGAAGGCTCGTGAGGGTCGCGAGTTGCCCCCACAGCGCGCTGCCGAACGTCAGCGATGCGAACATGACCGTCATATACATCGCGAGCCCACGACCGCGCACCCAGTCCGGCAGCGCAAGTTGAGCCGACACGTTCAGGGTCGCCACGCCGGATATCCACGCCGCTCCCGCCACGATGCTGGCAATCAAGGCGACGATTGGCTCGCGTGCGATTGCGAAAAGCACGAGCGCGATCACCGTGCCGATGCTCGCTGCGGCAACCAATCCGTCGGCACCGAGTCGCCTCTTCCAATAGGGCATCACGAATGCGGCACCCACCGCCCCTAGGCCGATCGCGCCGAGCAGGAAGCCGTATATCGCGGGTCCTCCGCTCACGCGCAGCCGCGCAACGAGCGGGAGCAATGCCCAATAGGAGCTCGCAAACAGAAAAAACGCGACCGTTCGAACGAACGTCTTTCGCAAGGCCGTGTTGTTGATCGCGTATCGCAGGCCGACTCCGACTGCGCTGCCGAAGCGCTCCCGGGGAAGCGTGTCCGTCACTACTCTAGGTTCGCGCCATCCGAGCAACACACCGATGACGCCAAAATTGCTCAGGGCATTGATGACAAACGGCGCGGCTATTCCGAGCGGGCCGATGATTGCTCCCGCTAGCGCCGGCCCAACCGCCCGGCTTAAATTAAAACCGACGCTGTTCGCAGATATCGCGCCGGGAAGTTCCTCTTTTGGCACGAGGCTGGGAACGACCGCCTGCCACGCCGGGGAGGTCAGCGCTCCGCAGACGCTGACAAGGAACATGAACCACAGGAGCGAGACCGGTGTAACCCAGTTGAGCCACACGTAGGCCGCAAAGATGCCCGAAAGCAGGGCGGTCGCGCTCTCACCCCAGATCAGCAAGCGCCGTTTGTCGACGATGTCGGAAAGTGCGCCGGCTGCAATCGCCAGAAGAAACAGCGGTGCGCTATTCGCTACTTGAACGAGCGAAACCAGGAACGCATCCTTCGTGAGGCTCGTCATGAGCCAGCCCGCGGCGGCACTATACATCCAGCCGCCGATGTTTGAAACGATCGTAGCGATCCAGAGCATGGCGAACACTCGATATCGGAACGGCTTAAGCGGCGATGCCACGGTCGAGCGCTTCTCTACGGCCACTACGCAGGCTCTACTCGCCGCCGCGCGCGGCGACCTCCATATTGCCAGCCCGGGCCGCGATTGTTGACCCAGTCGACATAGAGGAGGCGCTCCGCCGCACGGCTTGGCCGTTGCGGGAGCGCTTATAAGGCGATAGAATAAGCTCTGGTCAGGTCTGCGATCATACCAACGATGCGCGAGGCGCCGCAGCAATGCGGCGCCTCGTTTTATTTTAACTACCGCTCGAGCATTGCTGCTGCGACTCGTCGGGGCACAGCTTGCCGAACGCGCCGCCGCGCGGCCCGTAGTTCGTGAACCAGAGCTGGTGATCGCGGCCGAGCGTAATGCCGAATGGATTGTAGTATCCGTTTGGAAGAGCGCGGCGCGTGACGGCGTGCGTTGATGGATCGAGGCGGTCGATCCGGGCGTCGTCCAGCTCGGTCGTCCAGAGGTAAGAGTCTCTCGTCGCGATTTCATAGTTTCCGCCGTTGTTGGGGGCGTACTTGTAGAGTTTGCGCGCGTGGGAATAGAGGTCGATGCGGCCGATAAGACAGCCATTAGCGTCCGAAACGCCGGCGAACCAGATCGCACCGTCGGGCCCGGTCGTGATTCCGTACGGCCGGTTTGCACCAATGGCATAGTCGGAAACCTGGCCGTCCGTGGTAATCCGGCCGATCGATCCCTGGTCCTCTCCGGTCGTCGCACTGAACCACAGCGCGCCGTCGGCGCCGAGTGTGATTTCCCGCGGGCGCAGGTGCGTCGGCAGCGTGTACTCCGAGATCGCGAAGGTCGCTAGATCGATCCGGCCGATCCTCCCGGTCGCGTGTTCGTTCTTGCCGAGTTCGGTGAACCACATCGCATCATCCGGCCCAGCGGCGATCCCATCCGGATTGGCGTTATGGTGAAGAGGATATCGCGCGAACACATGCGTCGCCAGATCGATATTTTCAATGTAGGCCGGGGCCGAGTTGGGAACGGTAAACCACATCTTGGCGTGTTGTGGGTCGAGAGCAAACCCTAGCGCGTCACCTGCGCCCGGGAGGTCGAACGTCGAAACTGCGTCGGTCTGTTCGTTGATCCCGACGATGAAGTTTCCACCGTATGCATCGGCACCAGCGGTCCATTCGTTGCCTGCGAGGTCGGAGGCAATCTGACCTGTGAGGTCCTTGCCGGCCTGAATTTCAACCAGGCCTCCGAGCGTGCTGGGGTGCATTCGCTGCTGCGGCGCCCGACTGGGCGGCATCACGCCGGCGCCGGTTTGTTGCGCCGAGCATCCCGCGATCGCCAAGATCGCCGCCAGGCAAGATAACGACCAGAAAGAACGCATGATGGAACCTCCGTAGCGGGTTACGGCGACGTCGCGCATTGGTCCGAGCTCAGATCGGGGCAGAGTTTACCGATTGCGCTCCCCTGCGCTCCGTTGTTGGTAAACCACAGCTGGTCGTCTGCGCCCAGCGTCATGGCAAAGGGTTGCGTAAAACCTTGGGGCAGCGAGCGGCGATAGATGGTGTGGTCCTGCGGGTCGTACCGATCGATCTTGTTCGCGTTCGGCGCGGTCATCCACAACAGAGAGCCCCGCGCAACGATCGCGATGTCTCCGCCGCTGCCCGCGCCGAACTTCGCGATGTGTACCGTGTGCGCGTTGAAGTCGATGCGCCCGACGATGGCGCCGCCCTGATCGGATTGTCCGGTGAACCAGATCGAGCCGTCGGGGCCGTTGGTTACGCCGGCTGCGTAGTTTGAGCCGAGCGAATAACCGGTCAACTGGCCGTTTGAAGTGATGCGGTCGATCGAGTGGTAGTTGGCAAACCATTCGGCGCCGTCTTTTCCGCGCGTGATCCCAAACGGAGAGTTCGGCGACGGCAACGTGAACTCCGCGATCCCGTGGTTGTTCGTGTTGATTCGCCCGACTTTTCCGACGTGGGCTTCGGTAAACCACATCGTGTTACTGGGCCCGGCGGCGATGCCTTCAATCTCGGCAGCGTGCGTCGGCACTTTGAACTCCTGGAACGTATGGTTCGACAGGTTCATGAACCCGACGATGTTGTCGTCGGTGAACCACATGGCGGTGCTGCCTTGCGGGGCGAGCGCGTACATTCCAGTAGCCGGTTTGGGCAGGTCGAACTGCACGATCGCGTGCGTCGCCTCGTCGAACGCAAGAAGCGACGGACCCGGCTCCTCGGAGCCGACATACACGTGACCCACGCCATCCGAGGCGATCCCGTTGGCTTGTCCGGTGTTCGTCGTGAACTCGGCAATGCCGGACACCGTGTCGGGCTGCACCCCCTGAGCGAGCTGAGCCGCGCGTGAGGCCGGCTGCGGCGCGAAGCCTCCGCCGCCTTGGCCCGCGCCGCATCCCGTCAGGATCAGCGCGAGGGCCGAACAGGACCACAATACCGATGAACTGCGCATAACGATCTCCTCCGATTTCGAGCTAGGAGCAGATCGTAGCAAGCCCGGCGTCCGCCAACGCCCGGGCTCCGAATGGCGGGCTAGCGGTTGAAGTCGGAGGGCTTCAGGTCGTCGAGGAATTTCTTAAAGCGCGCCATGTCGTTGTCGTTAACGGGACGCCTCTCGGCGGTCGCCTCTTCCAGAACGATCTTGTCGGAAACGTAGATCGGCGCCGGGACGCGCAGGGCGAGCGCGATGCCGTCGGAGGGGCGTGCGTCGATCTCTTGCAGCTCGCCGTTGGTGCGCACCACGAGTTTGGCGAAGAAGGTCGAGTCTTTGATGTCGTGGATCACGACCTGCTCGAGATTGGAATTGAGCGATTCGAGGATGTTGCGCATCAGGTCGTGCGAGAGCGGTCGCGGCACCGGCGCGCCTTCGAGCGCGAGGGCAATCGCCGTCGCTTCGAACGGGCCGATCAGAATCGGCAGGTAGTGCGAGCCGTCCATGTCCTTGAGGATGACCACCGGATCGTGGGTCAGGAGGTCGATGCCGAGCTTGTCGACCTTCATTTGGCGCATATGCGACGTATCCGACGCCTGCGCCGGATTCTCTTGCCGGTCCGCCGAACGGGCCCCGCTCAGTATGCCACTCTCGTGCGGTATCGTCGGCCTGCCCAACGTCGGCAAGTCGACGATCTTCAACGCGCTCACGCGCTCGGCCCAAGCCCTCGCCGCCAACTATCCGTTCGCGACGATCGAGCCGAACGTCGGCGAAGTTGCGGTGCCCGATCCGCGCTTGGAGGTCCTTCAGCGCCTCGTCAACGCGCGGCGGATCCTCCCGGCGACCGTCCGCTTCGTCGATATCGCCGGCCTCGTGCAAGGCGCGAGCGCGGGCGAGGGGCTCGGCAATGCCTTCTTGAGTCACATACGCGAGACCGACGCGATCGCGATGGTCGTGCGCTGCTTCGACGACGAGAACGTCACGCACGTGCTCGGCACGCCGGATCCGGCGCGCGACAGCGAGATTATCGGCATCGAGCTGGCACTCGCCGATCTCGCGACCATCGAGAGGCGCGTCGCGAAGCTGGAGCGCGAAGCGCGGGCCAACCCGGCACAGCGCGAGTACCTCGAGGCGGCCCGGCGCGTGCGGGCGGCGCTGGAGGAGGGGCGCCCGGCGCGCAGCTTTCCGTCCGGCTCGCTCGAAGCGCAGGTCGGCGCCGAGTCGTTCCTGCTCACCCAGAAGCCGCT
>JBARBD010000014.1:0-3324 GCA_049792675.1 Vulcanimicrobiaceae bacterium
AAAGCGCTGCACCCGGCGACACCAACGCAAGCGATCACCGTCAGCGCCGGCGCTAGCCGCTAGCCGGTCGCGCGCGGAGCGCTCCGGCGAGGAGCTCGATGGCACGTTACTGGCTTTTCAAGACCGAGCCGAGCGCCTATTCCTTCGAGCAGCTCCGCAAAGCCGCGACGACGCCGTGGACCGGCGTGCGCAACTTTCAGGCGCGCAACAACATGATGGAGATGCAGCTCGGCGACCTCGGGCTTTTCTACCATTCGAGCATCGCCGAGCCGGCGGCCGTCGGCATCTGTAAGGTCGTCAAGACCGCCTACCCGGACTTCACCCAGTTCGATCGCGCGAGCGAGTACTTCGACGGCCGGGCCAAGGCCGGGAAGCCGCTTTGGTTCATGGTCGACGTCGCCTTCGTCGACGCGTTCGCGCATCCGGTGACGCTCGCGCGCATGCGCGCCGAGCCGCGGCTGGTCGGGATGGCGCTGCTCAAACGCGGGCAACGTCTCTCGGTGCAGCCGGTGATGCCGCACGAGTGGAAGATTATCCGAGAGCTTGCGCTTGCGTGAGGAAGACGCGCTGAGCGTCGATCGGCATCTCGCCTGGCCCGGCCGAAAGCCGCCGGTACGTGCCGTCGCGCTGCAGCTCGCGGCTCTTGACGTTGTCGGCAAGCAGCACGCTGAGAATGTGCGACCCGAGCGTCTCGCCGATGACCGGATCGAGCACCGGAACGGCGAGCTCGACTCGCCGGTCCAGATTACGCCCCATCCAGTCGGCGCTCGCGATGTGCGTCTCGCGTTCGCCGCCGTTCTCGAAGACGAAGATGCGCGAGTGCTCGAGGAAGCGCCCGACGATGCTGCGCACGCGGATATTCTCGCTCACGCCCGGGACGCCGGGTCGCAGCACGCACATTCCGCGAACGAGCAGGTCGATCTGGACGCCGGCCTGCGAGGCGCGATAGAGCGCGCGCACGACGTCGCCCTCGGTGATCGCGTTGATCTTCGCGCGAATTCCGGCCGGGCGGCCGGCCCGAGCGTGCTCGGTCTCGCGGTCGATCCGCGCGATCAGTTCGCGGTGGAACGTCACCGGCGCGACCCACAACTCTTCGTAGTCGGTGACCTTCGAGAATCCGGTGAGCGCGTTGAAGAGCTGCGCGTCGTCGGTCCCGAGCTCCGGGCGGCACGTGAAGAGGCTCATATCCGTATAGAGGCGCGCCGTCTTCTCGTTATAGTTGCCGGTGCCGAAGTGCATGTAGCGGCGTAGGCCGTCGTCGTCCTCGCGCACCACCAGCATCGTTTTGGCGTGCACCTTTTGATTCGCGAAACCGTAGACCACGTGCGCGCCCGCGCGCTCCAGCCGCTTCGCCCACTCGATGTTGTTCTCTTCGTCGAAACGCGCCTTCAGTTCGATGACCACCGCAACTTGCTTCTCGTTTTCGGCGGCGGTCAGCAGCGCGCGTACGATCGGCGAGTTCTTCCCCGACGTGCGATAGAGCGTCGACTTGATCGCGAGCACTTTCTCGTCTTCGGCAGCCTGCTGGACGAACTGGATGACCGGATCGAACGACTCGTAGGGATGGTGAAGCAGGATGTCGGCTTCGCGAATCTGCGCGAAGATATCGGTGACGCCGATCAGGCGCTTCGGAATTGACGGCATGAACGGCTTGTCGCGGAGTTTCTGATACCCCGGCAAGTTGGCAATCTGCCAGAGGTCGCTCAACGCCATCATCCCCTCGATCTCGTAGCAGTCGACGGCGGTTAGGTCGAGCGAGCTGCAGAGCAGGTCGCGCATATACTCGGGCATGCCGCGCTCGAGCTCGAGGCGCACCGGTTCGCCGAAGCGCCGGCGCCGCAGCTCCGACTCGATCGCGCGCAGCAGATCGTCGGCCTCGTCCTCTTGCAGGTCTAGGTCGGCGTCGCGCGTGACGCGGAAGAGATACGACTCGCGCACGTGCATCCCCGGGAAGAGGCCGTCGAGGTGGTGTGCGATCAGGTCCTCGAGCAGCACGAAGCGGCGGTCGTCCGGCGTCGCGCCGTCGAGCGGCACGAACCGCGGCAGCGTCGGCGGGATCTTGACGCGCGCGAAGTGGAGCTCGATGCCGTCGCGCGTCGTCTCTTCGAGCTCGACGGCGAGCGAGAGCGAGAGGTTCGAGATGTACGGGAAGGGGTGGCCGCTGTCGACCGCGAGCGGCGTCAGCACCGGAAAGACGCTCTCGTCGAAGGTGCGCTCGAGCCCCGCCTGCGTCTCATCGTCGAGCTCGGCGACGCGTAGCAGACGAATGCCCTCGCGTTCGAGCGCGGGAAGCAGATCGTCGTTGAGCACCTTCATCTGCTGGGGCAGCGAGAGCCGCAGACGATCCGAGATCGCCGCCAGGTGTTCGGTCGGCGCGCGGCCGTCTTCGGAGCGGCGAACGACCTGTGCTTCGATCTGCTGCTTGATCGCCGCAACGCGAATCATGAAGAACTCGTCGAGGTTGGTTCCGTAGATCGCAACGAACTTGAGCCGCTCGAGCAGCGCATTGCGCGCGTCGAGCGCCTCTTCGAGGACGCGATCGTTGAACTCGACCCACGAGAGCTCGCGGCTGATATAATTTGAAGGATCGTCGAGAGCGACCGGCTCTGCGGCCCGGCGCGCCGATTTCGGCTGCGTGATCATGCGGAGGCTCTGCTTAGCGCTCGGGGCCGGGTTTCGCCTCCCAGACCGCCAAAAACTCACCCGCAATGGCCGAGTTGTGGACGCACGTTGCCCAACACCTGACCCTCTCGGTCTCGGCGCTCGCGCTGGCGTTGCTGGCCGGGCTTCCCTTGGGCATCCTCGCCGCCGAATCGCCCTCGTTGCGCGCAGCCGTGCTCGCCTGCGCGGGAATCGGCCGGACGATCCCGAGCCTGGCCGTGCTGATGCTGCTCCTCCCCTGGCTCGGGGTCGGAACCGCCCCGGCGGTGATCGCCCTCGCGCTGCTGGCGATCCCGCCGATCGTGATCAGCGTCGATCTCGGCATTCGCGGCGTCCCCGCCGCCGCGCTCGACGCCGCGACCGGAATGGGCATGACGCCGCTACAGCGCTTCCTCCTGGTCGTCGTGCCCTTCGCCTTGCCGGTCTCGTTTACGGGCCTGCGCACCGCGTCGACCGAGACGATTGCGAGCGCGACGCTCGCGACGTTCATCGGCGCGGGCGGGCTAGGCGACGAGATCGTCCGCGGGCTGCAGACCGGCGACTCCACGCTGCTTTTCGCCGGCGCAATTGCCGTCGCGGTGCTGGCGCTGGGCGCCGACCTCGCTCTCGGCGCGGCCGGGCGGCTGATCGCGGCGCGAGCGTGACGCTCTCTCGGGCGGGCGC
>JBARBD010000015.1:0-6324 GCA_049792675.1 Vulcanimicrobiaceae bacterium
AGACGCGTCGCTGAATCGCCGAGGGTCTCGCCAAACGCCGTGTTTACCCTGATGGTAAACGGAGAGAACCGTGCCGTTGAGCCCGCCGCTGACCGCAAGGTCGCCGCTTTTTGGGTCGACCGAGCAAGCACGGGGCGCACCAAAAGTACTGAGCGCGGCGATCGGATGCCGCTCCCCGTGCGCGTACTCCACGACCTGGAACGCCTGAACGTCGGCGATCCAAACGTCGCCCGCCGTATCGGCACATTCGCTTCGCGGCTTGCCCATGCTGGTGATCTTACCGGCCAACGTTCCTTGAGGATACGAATAGATGTAGACGTTGTTGGTCGCGACGTCCGAAAGGTAGAGGAGAGTCTCGCTTTTTGCCCCTTCGGCGACATCGACAGGCGTCGCGCTTCCTCGGCTGGGCTGTACGAGCGATGCGTTACAACCCGCAAGCGCGACGGCCGAGCAGAACGCGACCGCAGTTCGGCTAACCGAAGGCATTGCGATCACTTTTGCAGATAGCGTGCACCGCACCTCTCGGTACAAGCCGCGCTCGGAAGCAGTCGCGTTAGCGCACGTGCCTACGCAGCCATAACCTCCTACCGAAAGGCGATGCAAGCGAGCGATAGGTAGGAGTCCGGATCATCCGATCGCCGCCTTCGGGCGTTACAGCAGTGTAGCGGAAGCGTAGATTCCGCGAACTTGCACTCCTCCTAGGAGAATAAAATTGAAAACTATCGCAGCGGGGCTGCTTCTGGCCACGGGCATGTTCCTGGTAAGCATGCAGCCTAGCCAAGCACAAAGCAGCATGTCCACCTCAGCTCCCATGATGGCGATGCCGAAGTGCGCGTCGGGAGACCCGGTTGTCGGCGTCAATACGACGACAAAAATGTACATGACCCAGAGCCAAATGAAGGCGAAAATGGCCGGCATGACGACCGCCCAAAAGCAAGCGATGATGAAGACGCACAACGTAAAGATGATGTGCCAGTCGCAGGCCACCGCGATGGGCGCAACCATGATGAAACCGCCGATGTAGACGATCCCCGAGAGCCCGGATGAAAATCCGGGCTCCTCTCGCTCCGTTAGTCGTCGTCCAGTGGCTGATCCGGCGCTTTGCGGTGCATGAAGTACGACTTGTCGTGCTCCGACGGGATCGGCGAAAACGTGATCGGCGTCTGCGAGTAGTCGAAGCAGTCGCGCAGGCTGTTGGCGTTCCGGTCGCCGTTGCCCAAATAACCGAGGTTCCAGTTCTGCTCGATGTATTTGAGGATGCTGTTGAACTCGTAATAGGTCGGCGAGATGTATCCGGCTTTCGCATACGGCGAGACGATCAGCGCCGGCACGCGGAAACCAAAGCCGCCGTAGGCGCGCTGAGGCGGATCGAAATTGTCGTAAAAGCCGCCCCAATCGTCCCACACAACGACGATCGCGGTCGACTGCCAATACGGACTCTCCCCAACTGCGTTCACGATGCTGGCAACCCAGGATGGCCCATCGTCGACTTTCGCGCCAGGATGATCCGAATCCACGCCGTTGGGTATCACCCACGAAACGGCGGCCAGCGACCCGCTCGAAATATCGTTGAAAATGTTGGTTTCCGGCGAAGAAATATTCGTCTTCCACTCAGGCCCGTAGCGCACCGGATAGATCGCATCGAAGGCGTTGAAAAGCCTGCCGTTCACGTTGCAGCACGAGTGCGGCGCGTAGTACTTCCACGAAAGGCCTTTGGCGTCGAGCAGATCCCGGATCGTCGGATATTTCACCGCATAGTCGTTGCTGCAGGGGAATGGACCCTTCCCGACTTCGAGAACGTCGTGCTCGTTTATAAGAGAGGTGTGCGTGTCACTCGGCGCGTCGCATCCCCAATGGCACTTCGGTCCATTGCACGTCGGGAAGTTCACCATCTCCTCGCCGGGCGCGACGAGCGTGCCGTCGGTAATCAACTCTTGGTGTCCGGTAAAGCCGCCGCCGCCCTGCGGCGTGAACATATGCTCCCCGAGCGCGTATTGCTTTGCCATCTCCCAGTACGGACGAATCTGCGACGGATCGGTGTATTGATACGGAGTTAAGCACGAATCCGAACCACGCTTCTTATATATGATGTCGTCGAAGCCATCCATCTTGCCGCCGTCTCTGGCCGTGCGGTAGGCCTGGTAGTAATGATTATAATCCATAAAGCCGAGCAGACTCTTCTCTTGCAGCCGCACCGTCTTGTCTTTGTAGATATGGCACTGCGGATTCTTGGCGACCTTGCCCAGCGTCGTGCCGTCCGCGCCGGGAAACGTCGCGAAGAAGTCATTGAACGTGCGGTTTTCCTGAACGATCAGCACGACGTGCGCGATCGGGCTAGATGCGGTTGCCGACGTAAAAGCCGGCGCCTCGGGTTGCATTCCGCGTAGCACGCTGTTGCCGCCGCAAGCCGAGAGTACCGCGGCGATCAGGCCCGCAGCTAAAACGTAGCGTACAGAACCAAGCGACCACATGGCCTGTACCTCCCTCCTCTGAGCGAGTCAGTTGAGGTCAGTCTTCGCCGCGGCGCCGTTGGGTCCCAGCGCCGCGTTAGGGCAGCGCGAACGCGGTGAGATTACCGCTCTCGTCGGAGCAGTAGACCCAGCCGTTGACGACGATTGGGCTCGACCAGTGCACGTTGCCGATCGTCTTGCCGTGCCTCGCGCTATTCCACAGCACGTTGCCGTTAAGTGCGTTGAGCGCAAAGATCGCGCCGTCGTAGGCGATGAAGACCATGCCGTTTGCAACGACCGGGGTCGTGCCTTCCTTGCCCGTCTGGCCCGGACTTGAGTTCCATATGCCGACGAGCCGGCTCTGGCCGGCCTTCGTCTCGAGCCGATAGGCCTGTACGACGCCGGGGAAACCTAAGAAGATCCACGCCTGCCCGGCGTTGGTCGTCCAGACGGCGGGCGTCGAGAAGAGCTCCCCCGGCAAGTCGATGAGTTGCAGCTCGTTCGCGACGCCGGGTAGTTCGGCGCGGTTGACGAGCTTCAAGACCGCGTCTTTGCCGCCTTGCACCAGCATCCACGGCGTCTGGCTCGATGCTTGTTCGGGAAGCATCGCCGGCGACGTGCTGCCGAGGTCGACGTCGCCGTGCTGAAGTTGATCGTAATTGGCCGGCGTGTAGTTGCCGTAGAACTGCGAAAGGTCGGCGCTCAGCGAAACCACCGAATCGCCGTAGTTGTGGCCACCGTGGTTTGCATTAAAATCGCCGTTTCCCGTCGCGGCATAGACCCGTCCGTTCATGGATGCAGACGGATCCACGACGGCACCGCCGCGCGACCATATTCCCGAACGCCCCTGGATACATCCGGCTCCGCCGAGCAGCCGATGCTTCGTGCTGCAGAGCGAGTTGAAAACCGTCTTTTTCCCGCTGCTCAGATCGATCGCAACGATGTGCCCATCGTATGGATCGCGATCGCCGTCGTAGCCCGAAATGGTGGCGTAGAGAAAGCCGTTGGCGACGTTGAGCGGCGACTCGTTCGCCTCGGTCTCGGGAATGAGCGTAATCGCTGCCGGGAAGCCTTGGTCGCGGATCTCGCGGCCGTTCGCCGCATCGAGCTTATGAACGCGGCCGTCGACTCCCGGTGCGTAGATAACTTTGCCGGAAGGGTCGGCCGCCGGCGCAGAATGCGTGTAGTTCGGGCCGCTCGTCCGAAACCTCCAAGCGACGCGCCCGCTCATCGCCTCGATTCCGAGCGTTGCGCCGTTGCGCAACGTCTCGAAGAGCATCGCGTGATAGGAGCGCCCGATGCGAACGCGCTGCAGGAGAATCGGCGCGCTGTCCGCGACGTCGCCGAGCGGTATCTGCCATCGTTCGCGAAGGTTGTGGACGTTGGCGAGCGTGAGCGTCGTCTCGGCCGAGTTGTAGCTGCTGCGTGCCGGGTCGAATCCCCATACCGGCCAGTCGACTCCGCGGGCCGGAAGCAGCGAGCCTCCCAGCAGGTTCGCAGCCGCGACGAGCGTTGGAAGCGCTCTCAACATGGTGCCCGCTTGGCGGTCGGCGCGCCGCGCGCCTCTCTTTCGAAGGTCAGCCCCGGAGCCTCCGCAAAATTCGGCAGAATAGGAAAGGAGGCCGGCGCGTGACTTGCAGGCTGCTCGCCTTTAGCATGGCGCTTGCGGCGGCCGGGCTGACGAGCTGCGGCGGGTCGCAATATGCGTTCCCGCGCGACGCCGCGGCGGTGCAAGTCAGGCCTTCGCCGGCAAGCGGCACGTCGAACTACATCGCACACGTCGTGCTGATCGTCCAAGAGAATCGCAGCTTCGACAACCTCTTCGCGACCTTCCCGGGCGCCGACGGCGCCACGACCGGCCGCTTCAAGAGCAAGACGATCCCGCTCCACAAGGCGCCGCTGCAAGAGCCGTGCGATTTCGGGCATTCGCGCCTCGGCTTCCTTAAAGATTACAACGACGGGAAGATGAACGGCTTTTACTCAGAGAGCGGCGGCCCGAGCTGTTCCAAGAAAGACGCCGGCCGCGAGCCGTATCAATACGTGAACCCCAAGCAGATCGCACCGTACTGGGAGATCGCCGAGCAGTACGTGCTTGCAGACCACCTCTTTCAAACGCAGGGGAGCGGGAGTTTTACCGCCCATCAAGATCTCATCCGGGGCGGCACGACGATCGATCAACAACAGCTCGAGAGCCTCGTCGACTTTCCCGATCACGGGCCTTGGGGATGCGACGCGCCGGCCGGAACGGTCACGTCGCTGCTCGTAGAGATGGGGCAGAAGCTCAAGCTCGAGTACCACAAGGGGCCGTTTCCGTGCAGCAACGATTTCCCGGGGTCGGGGAGTTCCTATCAGACGCTGCGCGATCTGCTCGACGCGCGATCCATATCGTGGAAATACTACGCGCCGCCGCTGACGACGCGCGGTTCGGGCAGCCTCTGGAACGCGTTCGATATGATCTATCCGGTGCGCTATGGTCCCGAGTGGACGGAAAATATCTCCATGCCGGAAACGAACGTCTTTAACGACATCTCGGCGGGCAATCTCGCGACCGTCTCCTGGGTGATCCCCGAGTTGGAGAACTCCGATCATCCCAGCAGCGATGCGGACGATGGGCCCTCCTGGGTCGCCGACCTCGTCAACGCGATCGGTGAGTCGCAGTACTGGAACTCAACCGCCATCGTCATCGTCTGGGACGATTGGGGCGGTTTTTACGATCACGAACCGCCGCCGTTCTTTGACAACTGGGGCGGGCTCGGCTTTCGCGTGCCGATGATGGTCGTCTCTCCCTACGCGCGCGAAACGTCGTCGAGCCAGCCGGGTTACGTTTCGCACACGCAGTACGAGTTTGGAAGCATTCTCAAATTTATCGAAGACACGTGGAGCCTCGGATCGCTGGGCACGACCGATGCGCGGGCGACGAGCATCCTGGACTGCTTCGACTTTACGCAGCAGCCGCGTGCGTTTAGGAAGATCCCCGCCTTGCGCGCGGCGATCTATTTCGAGCACGAACGGCCCTCCGGCCAACCAGTCGATACGCAATAGTAACAGGAGAGTACATGATGACGGAAACCCACGCTGTCTTCCCGGTCGAGTTCGGCCCCGGCTTCGCGACTAAACGAGTCGACGTCGACGGCGCGACCATAAGCGCAACGACGGGAGGAAGCGGGCCGGCGGTGCTGTTGCTGCACGGGTACGCGGAAGACTCGCGGATGTGGAAACCGCTGGCGACGCAGCTTGCTTCCCGTTTCACGGTGATTGCGCCGGATCTCCCGGGAATCGGGAACTCGTCGATCCCGTCGTCGGGGCTGGATATGGTGACGTCGGCGCGGCGCGTCCACGACGCTATCGGCAAACTGGGGTACGGCGACGTCCGTCTCGTCGGTCACGATATCGGATTGATGGTGGCGTATGCGTATGCGGCACTCTATCCAACCGAAGCGAACCGCCTCGCCGTCATGGACGCTTTCCTCCCCGGCGTCGACGGTTGGGAACCGATCTATAACGCTCCCGGGACGTGGCATTTTCGATTCTACGGCCCCACCCCGCTCGCGCTGGTCGCCGGCCGGGAGCGAATCTACTTCGATCATTTTTGGAACGACTTTGCCGCCGACAAGACCAAGTCGATCCCAGAGAAGGCGCGAGCAGAGTATGCGGCCGCGTATGCGCGCCCGGGAAGAATGGCGGCCGGATTCGCGTATTTCGCGGCGTTTCTCGAGACGGCCGCGGCGTTTGCAAAGCTTGCAGAAACGCGCTTGCCGATGCCGGTGATGTCGATCGGCGGCAAACAATCGCTCGGCGTCGCGCTCGGAGAACAGGCGCGCCTCATCGCCGCCGCTCCCACCGTCGTCGTGGTCAACGATGCCGGACACTGGCT
>JBARBD010000016.1:0-19610 GCA_049792675.1 Vulcanimicrobiaceae bacterium
CGGTCTCCCGCGTACATCCCGTGCACTTGCGGCAGCGTCACGTGCGATTCGTCGACGAAGAGCAACCACTCTTTCGGGAAGAAATCGAGCAGGCACCAGGGCCTCGAGCCGGGCTCGCGCCCGGTGAGGTGGCGCGAGTAGTTCTCGATGCCGTTGCAGTAGCCGACCTCGCGCAGCATGTCGAGGTCGTAACGGGTGCGCATCTCGAGGCGCTGCGCCTCGAGCAGTTTGCCGTGGCGACGAAAGTAGGCGAGCCGCTCCTCGAGCTCGGCTTCGATCGAGACGATCGCGCGGCGCAGCTTCTCCTCGGGCGTGATGAAGTGCTTGGCGGGAAAGATTAGGAGCTCGTCCTTGCGCTCAAGATACTCGCCGGTCAGCATGTTGACCAAGTCGATCGACTCGATCTGGTCGCCGAAGAAGCCGATGCGATGGACCAGTTCCTCGTCGACCCCGATGAACTCGAGCGTATCGCCGCGCACGCGGAATGTGCCGCGCACGAGGTTGACGTCGTTGCGACGGTACTGCATGTCCACGAGCTTGCGCAAGAGCGCGTCGCGATCGACCTCTTCGCCGACCCGCACGCGGACCGACATCTCCATGTAATCCGACGGAGAACCCAAACCGAAGATACACGAGACCGAAGCGACGATCAACGTGTCGGGACGCGTCAGCAACGACTGCGTCGCCGAATGTCGCAGGCGTTCGATCTCGTCGTTTACCGAACTATCCTTTTCGATGTACGTGTCGGTCGAGGGCACGTACGCTTCGGGCTGATAGTAATCGAAGTACGAGACGAAGTACTCGACCGCGTTGTTTGGAAAGAACTCGCGAAACTCGGCGCAAAGCTGGGCGGCGAGCGTTTTGTTGTGGCAGAGGACCAGCGTCGGCTTGCGCGCGAGCTCGATGGTGCGGGCCATCGCCATCGTCTTGCCGCTGCCGGTGACGCCCAGCAGCGTCTGGACGCGATCGCCGCGCGCGACGCCGCGGGCCAGCGCCTCGGTGGCCTTGGGCTGATCGCCGGCCAACGCAAAGGGCGAAACGAGGGTAAACTCTTGAGCCACTACCTTCCTTCAAACAGCCCCCGAGGGCCGAACGATTCAGCCAGCGAAGCTTCTGTGCGACATGAGTCATAATCCGCTTCTCTTCTGCGGGAATTCGAATCCGCAACTGGCCGAAGAGATCGCCAAGCGCCTCCGGCTGCACGTCGGCAAGGCGCTCGTTTCGGAGTTCCGGAACGAAGAGACGCGGGTCGAAATCGGCGAGAACGTTCGCGGATCCGAAGTCTTCGTCGTCCAGTCCATCTGCAAAGCGCCAAACGGCAAGGGCGTCAACGACGCGGTCATGGAGCTGCTCTTAATGATCGACGCGCTCCGGCGCGCCTCGGCGGCTCGGATCACCGCGGTGATCCCGTACTATGGCTACGCCAAACAGGACAAGAAGACCAAAGGGCGCGAGCCGATCTCCGCCAAGGTGCTCGCCAACCTGCTCAAAGTCACCGGCGCCAGGCGCATCGTCACGATGGATCTGCACGCCGCCCAGATTCAGGGCTTCTTCGATATCCCTGTGGATAATCTGATGGCGATGCCGGTTCTCTGCAACTACCTTAAGAAAGAGGGGCTCTGCGACGACAAGATCGTCGTCGTCTCGCCGGATGCCGGCGGCGTGCACCGCGCCGAGCTCTTCGCCAAGCGCCTCAATAGCTCGCTCGCGATCGTCTTCAAGCGTCGCCCCGAGCCCGACGTCGCCGAGGTGACGGACATCGTCGGCGACGTTGCCGGGAAGGTTGCGGTCGTCGTCGACGACATGATCTCGACCGGCGGTACGCTCGCGAAGGCTGCGGGCGCAATCAAGGCGCGCGGTGCGACCAAAGTTTACACCGTCGCTTCGCACGGCATCTTCGCCGGCGAGGCGGTCGACGTGCTCGAACGCTCCGAGATCGAAAAAGTGCTCATCACCAACACGATCCCGTTCGGGGGCGTCTCCGATCACCCCAAGTTCGTCCAGCTTTCGATCGCGCAGATTTTCGCCGACGCGATCCTTCGCATCACGACGAACCGCTCCGTCTCGGAACTCTTCTCGGGCGAAGAAACGCCAAACGTCGTCATCGGTCCGGCCGCCGAGGCCGTCGCGGCGGTTTAGAAAGGAACCAGTGGCCACCAAAGAGTCGATCCTCTCCGTCGAGTCGCGTACTCGCCTGGGCACCGGCGGCGCGAACGCGCTGCGGGCGGCCGGAAAAATTCCGGCCGTGCTCTACGGACACGGTGCCGTGCCGGAACATATCGCCATCGACGCCCGCGCGTTCGAAGAGCTGCTCCATCGCGGCGGACGCAATACGATCGTCACGCTTGCCGAGGGCGAAAGGAAGCGTCAGACCGCACTCGTGCGCGAGATCCAACTCGATCCGCTCTCGCGGCGCGTCGTGCACGCCGATCTTCAGCGCGTCTCGGCCGACGAGACGATCAGCTCGCGGCTGCCTATCGTGACGACCGGCGTCGCCGAAGGCGTCAAGAACTCGGGCGCGGTGATGGACGTCATCACCCGCGAGCTCGACGTCGAGGGGCCGGCCAGCCGAATTCCCGAGCATCTCGAGGTCGACGTGACCGCCCTCGGCATTCACGAGCATCTGAGCGCGGCCGACGTCGCCTTGCCGGACGGCTTCAAACTGCTGACGCCGCCGGAGACGATCGTCGTCACGATCGAACCGTCGCGGACGGCGCACGAGCTGGAAGAGGCGGCCCCGGCGGGCGAAGAGCAGCCCGAGCCGCAAATCGTGGGCGCGGAGCCGGCGGCTCCCGAGGCCTCGTAGCCCCTGGCCGAGCCGGGAGCGCGCAGGCTCGTCGTGGGGTTGGGCAACCCCGGCGCCGAGTATGCCGCGACGCGCCACAACGTCGGCTTCATGGTCGTCGACGAGATGGCGCGCCGCTACGGCATTACCGCATGGAAGAAGCGCGACAGCGCGCTGCAGGCGGTCGACTCGGCGCATCGCGTCGTCTTCGTCAAACCGACGTCGTTCATGAATCTCAGCGGGACGCCGGTGCGATTGATCTCGTCGTGGTACCGCACGCCGCCCGGTGAGATACTCGTCGTGAGCGACGATATGGATCTGCCGTTCGGGAAGCTGCGGATGCGCCCGAGCGGCGGACACGGCGGACACAACGGCCTGCGCTCGGTCATCGCAACGATCGGCGAAGAGTTTCCGCGCATTCGCGTCGGCCTCGGACGACCCGAGTTCGACGGCGTCGACCACGTGCTCGGGGCGTTCACCCAGCCGGAGCTGCAAGCGCTGCCGGCGATCGTCTCGGCCGCAGCCGACGGGGTCGAGCTTTGGCTCGATCGCGGCCTCGACGCCGCGATGCGACTCGTAAATACGTGGGAGGCGGGCGAAGGCGCGGGTTAGGGGCAGCCGCTCGGCACGCGATTGATCGCGGCGATGCGCGCGCCGGCCCCCGGCTGGGTGTAGAGAAAGAACGTCGCCGTCAACTCGGGGCAGACTTCTTCCATTTGCTGGTCGCTGTCGCGCACCAGGGCGCGCACGGCTGCGGCCGGATCTCCGGTCAGCGCCACGGCGTAGCGATCGGCGCCGAAGACGTACGAACGCAGCGCGGCGTTGCGCACCGGCACCGCCGCCAGGTAGACCAGCGCGAGCAGCGCGCCGACGATAGCGAGGCGCGAGAGCGGATCGTCGTCGCGCCGGAAGCGGATGCGGTCGGCGATCACGATGGCGATCGCGGAGAAGACGATGATCACGCCGCCTTCGATCAACGCGATCGAGAGCAAATCGTGGTGCACCATGTGGCCGAGCTCGAAGGCGACCTGATACTCGACCTCCTGCGGCGTGTCGCCGGCGATCAGCGTGTCGGTGAGGAGAATGCGTCGCGATGCCGCGAGCCCGACCGAGACGGCTCCACCGATCGGCGAGTTCGGCACGCGCTCGACGAGCACCGGGATTTGAGGCAGCCCCGCGCGCGCCAAGACGTCGTGCAGCCGCGCGCCCAGGTCGCCGCTCACCGGATACGCCGCGCGCAATCCCGGCGATTGCACGTACGGGCGCGCGTACGACCAGCCGACGCACGCCAGCAGAATGGCGAGGATCGTGTAGACGTACCACTGGTGCGTGCGCTCGGCGAGCCACAGGACGATCGCCGCGATCACCCCCGCGACGAGCATGCCGAGCAAGGTGTGCTCGACCCAGGAGAGCGCCCAGAAGCGCGTGAGCTGGACCGAGACGCCCAGCGTTCGATCGACGCGATAGAGGTAGAAGGCTGGAAGGAATCCGGCCAGCCGCGCGATCAACGCAAGCGTAGCACCGAAGAGAAACCGCACGCTCCACTCGGAGCGAAAGCGCCGGCGAAGCCGGTCGCGCAGCGCGGCCGCACCGCCCGAGCTCCAGAGATAGAAGAGCGCGATCGCTTGAACGAGCGCCGTCAAGACGCGTCCCGGCAGCGTCCAGTGGGCGCGCCGCATCGCCGCGGTTTGACGCGCCGGATCCACCAAGAGGGTCGCCGGTTCGGTCAGCAGCGCGCTCTGCGAGAGCTCGTCGACGCGGCGGTCGAGCTGGTTCGGCCGGTGGGTCGCTGCCGGCGAAGCGGCGCCGCCGGCGAGCACGAACGTCGCCGCGAGCATCAATCCGAAGAGCGTCCGCCGAACTCCCGATGCCATCGCGCTACTTCTTCGGAGAGAGCGGCCGGGCGGGATTTCCCGCGACGCGCTCGCCGCTCGCGACGTCCCTGGTCACGACCGAACCGGCGCCGGTGAGTGCGCCGTCCCCGACCGTGACGGGCGCCACGAGCGACGTGTTCGAGCCGATCGAGACGTTGCGTCCGATGATCGTCGGGTTCTTCTGCTCCCCGTCGTAGTTGCAGGTAATCGTTCCGGCGCCGACGTTCGTCTCTTCGCCGATCGTCGCGTCGCCGACGTAAGAGAGATGGCTCACTTTGACGCGACGCGCCAAGCGCGACTTCTTGATTTCGACGAAATTGCCGACGTGCACGCTTTCGCCCAGCACCGTCTCGCCGCGAAGGTGCGCGAACGGACCGACGGTGGCATCGTTGCCGATCGTCGAGTCGAGAACGACGCTTTCGGCGACCGTGACGCGTTCGCCGAGCGTTGCGTGCGAGAGCCGGCAGTTCGGGCCGATCGCGCAAGACCGCCCGATCTGCGAGAGCCGCGAAACCGTCGTATTCGGATAGAGCACGGTGTCGGCGCCTATCTCGAGCTCCGGCTCGAGATAGGTCGTTTCGGGATCCACGATCGTGACGCCGTCGCGCATATGCTGCGCGCAGAGGCGCGCGTTCATCTCGCGACGGGCTGTGGCCAACTCGACGCGATCGTTGATGCCGAGAACGTGGAGATGGTCGGAGGCCACGACCGGCCGCACCGCTTTGCCGGCGTTGACGAAATACTCGACCGCGTCGGTAAGGTAATACTCTTTCTGTGCGTTCTCGTTGCGCAGCTGGGCGACCGCCTCGCGCAGCTCGTCCTCGTCGAACGCGTAGATGCCGGCGTTCATCTCGTCGATCGCCAGCTCCGCCGGGGTTGCGTCGCGCGCCTCGACGATCCGTTCGATCAGCCGTCCGCGGCGAACGACCCGTCCGAAGTTCGACGGCAGCGGCATCTTGACGGTCACCAGCGCCATCGCGGCCGTGCCGCCGTCGCCGTCGAGCGAGCCGATCGTGCCGGCGAAGAGCTCTTCGGTCACCAGCGGCATATCGGCGCAGGCGACGACGATGCGTCCGCGAGGACGGCGATCGAGACGATCGAGCGCGATCTTCATGGCGTGGCCGGTGCCGAGCTGCTCGGGCTGCACGACGCTCTCAACGCCGAAGCCGCCGATATGCGATTCGAGTTCCTCGTTGGTCACCACGAGAATCTCTTCGATCCCGGCTCCGCGCAGCGCGCGCAAGACGTACCAGAGCATCGGGCGCCCGCAGATCTCGTGCAGTACCTTCGAGCGAGCGCTTTTCATGCGCGTTCCTTTGCCGGCGGCGAGCACGACCGCGCGGATCATACCGCCACCTCAGACGGCTCGAGCAGTCGCTGCCATTCCTCGGCTTCGCGTTTGCTCGGCGCTCCCAAGAGATCGAGCGCGTTGCGCAGGCGCTCGCGCACGATATCGCGACCGAGCAGTTCCATCGAATCGTAGAGCGGAATCGATGTCGGCGATCCGGTGATCGCAACGTAGAAGGGCCGAGCCAGGTCGCGCGGCTTGGATTCGAGCGCCTGGCCGATGCGCTTGAGGGCCGTCTCGACCGCGAACGCGTTCCAGGCCGGAAGGGCGTCGAACTCACTCAACGCCAGCGCGAACGCCCGGCGCGTCGCCAGCTCGTCGAGCTTCGTGCCGGCGAACCTCTCCTTGCTCAGCGTGAGCCGGCCCGCGAAAAGAAATGCCAAGAGCGGCCCCAAGTCGCTGAGCCGTTCGATGCGGGGAGCGGCCAGCTGCGCGATGCGCGTCAGACGAGCGGGCGAGGCCGTCCACGCCTGCACGCGCCGCACGAAGGTCGCCGGATCGAGGCGCTCGCGTATGTAGCGCCCATTGAGCCAGTCGAGCTTGGCGACGTCGAAAACCGGGCCGCCGATCGGAACGTGCTCGGGCTGGAAGCGACGAACGATCGCCGGAAGGTCCATCAGCTCGTCTTCGCCGTCGCGAACCGCGTTCGCCAGCAACGCTAAGAAGTTGACTAATGCCTCGGGTAGGTAGCCCATCGCCTCGTAGAAGAGAATGCTGGTCGGATTCTTTCGTTTGCTGAGCTTGCTCTTATCGGGATTGCGCAGCAGCGGGAGGTGCATCAGCACCGGCGGCTCCCAACCGAAGTACGAGTAGAGCAGCAGGTGCTTTGGAGCGCTCGAGACCCACTCCTCGCCGCGAAAGACGTGCGTGATCTCCATTAGGTGATCGTCGACGACGTTGGCGAGATGGTAGGTCGGCAGACCGTCGGATTTGATGAGCACCTGCATGTCGACGCTCTTGTAATCGAACTCGATCGGCCCGCGCCGGAGATCGTGGACGACGCAGACGCCTTCGTCGGGAACGCGCAGGCGCACGACGTAGGGTTCGCCGGCGGCTTCGCGCCGCGCGACCTCCTCGGACGAGTAACGCAAGCAAAGCCCGTCGTACCGCGACGGTTGCCCCGCGGCGCGCTGCGCGACGCGCATCTCCTCGAGCCGCTGCGGCGTGCAGAAACATTTGAAGGCGTGGCCCGCGACGAGCAGTTTCTCGGCGTACTCGCGATAGAGGCTCGAGCGCTCGCTCTGACGATACGGCCCGTGCGGGCCGCCGACGTCCGGACCCTCGTCCCACTCCAGGCCGCACCAGCGCAGCGTCTCGAGGATCGTGCGTTCGCTCTCCGCGGTACTGCGCGCTTGGTCCGTATCCTCGATGCGCAGGACGAACTCGCCGCCGTGCTGACGGGCGAAGCAGTAGTTGACGAGCGCGACGTAGGCCGTACCCACGTGCGGATCGCCGGTCGGCGACGGCGCGACGCGCGTTCGAACGGTTGGCATGTTGAGGGGCGCCGTTAACCGACCAGCGCTCTTCGCTTACCGCACTCGCGCTGGACGAAGTCGACGATTTCCTGCAGCGGCGCTCCCGGCGTGAATATCTCGCGGACGCCGAGCTGCTTGAGCCGCTCCGCGTCCTCGGGCGGAATCGTACCGCCGCCGAAAAAGACGATGTCGCCGGCGCCCTGCTCTTCGAGCTGCACGACGACGAGCGGAAAGAGCGTCATATGCGCGCCCGACAGGATCGAGAGCCCGATGCCGTCGGCGTCCTCTTGGATCGCGGTCTGCACGATCTGCTCGGGCGTCTGGAAGAGCCCCGTGTAGATGACCTCCATCCCGGCGTCGCGCAGCGCGCGCGCAATCACCTTTGCCCCGCGGTCGTGTCCGTCGAGGCCGGCTTTAGCGATGATGATGCGTAGCGGTCGGTCGTTCATTCTCTCTCTCGTCCCGATGCCGGCTCAAGCGTAGTGCTTCTTCCAGCTTCTGCTTGACCTCCGAAAGCGTGCGGCGCGCTCGATAGAGTTCGATATCGGTCCGCCAACGCGTGCCTCGCATCAGAGGACGGCCCGCTCGGTGTAGCGGCCGTATACCGTCGCCATCGCTTCGACGATTTCGCCTTCGGTGCAATAAGCGTTGACGCAGTCGATCAAGTGCGGCATCAAGTTGTCGTGCGGATCGCGGCAGGCTGCCTGCAGCCGCTCGAGCGCTCGACCCATCGCGGCAGCGTCTCGATTCGCGCGCACGGTCTGGACCGCGCGCGCTTGGCCGCGCTCGGTCTCCTCGGTGATCTTGAGCAGCTCCATTTCCGAGCGCTTCTCTTCTCGCTGGAAGGCATTCACGCCGACGATAACCCGGTCGCGCGTCTCGATCGAACGTTGGTAGCGGTAGCTGGCCTCGGCGATCTCTTTCTGGAAGAATCCGGCCTCGATCGCCTCGATCACGCCGCCGAACTCGGCGATCTGGGCGAAGTAGCTCTCGGCTTCGCGCTCGAGCTCGGATGTAAGCGCCTCGACGAAGTACGAGCCGCCGAGCGGGTCGACGACGTTGGTGACGTTCGTCTCGTACGCCAAGACCTGCTGCGTGCGCAGCGCGATCTCGACCGACTTCTCGCTCGGGAGCGCCATGACTTCGTCCATAGAGTTGGTGTGCAGCGATTGCGTTCCGCCCAGCACCGCCGCCATCGCTTCGAAGGCGACGCGCACGATGTTGTTCTCGGGTTGCTGCGCCGTCGCGCTGCATCCGGCCGTCTGGGTGTGGAAGCGCAGCTGCCACGAGCGGGGATTGCGGGCGCCGTATTTTTCGCGCATGTGGCGGGCGTAGATGCGGCGGGCGGCGCGAAACTTCGCGATCTCTTCGAAAAAGTCGATGTGCGAGTTAAAGAAGAACGAGAGGCGCGGGGCAAACTCGTCGACGTCCATGCCGGCCGCCATGCACGCCTCGACGTAGGCGAAACCGTCGGCCAGCGTAAACGCCAGCTCCTGCGCCGCCGTCGACCCGGCCTCTCGAATGTGATAGCCCGAGATCGAGATCGTGTTCCACTTCGGCATCTCGCGCGTGCAGAACGCGATCATGTCGACGATGATGCGCATGTGCGGGCGCGGCGGAAATATCCACTCCTTCTGCGCGATGTACTCTTTGAGGATATCGGCCTGGATCGTGCCGCCCAGCTTCGCGCGCGGAGTGCCCTTCTTCTCGGCCGCCGCGATGTATTGTGCGAGCGCGATGCAGGCCGGTCCGTTGATCGTCATCGAGGTCGTGATCTCGCCCATGTCGATGCCGTCGAAGAGCAGCTCCATGTCGGCGAGCGAGTCGATCGCGACGCCGCACTTTCCGACTTCGCCGCGCGCCTGCGGCGCGTCCGAGTCGTAACCCATCAGGGTCGGCATGTCGAACGCAACCGAGAGCCCGTGCTGTCCGTGCTCGAGCAAAAAATGATAACGCTCGTTGGTCTGCGCCGCGGTGCCGAAGCCGGCGAACTGGCGCATCGTCCAGAGGCGATCGCGGTAACCGTTGGCGTGGATGCCGCGCGTATAGGGGTACTCGCCGGGGAACGGCAGGTCGCGCTCGAGGTCGAGCCCGGCGACGTCCTGCGGCGCGTAGACCGTCTGCAGCGGCACGTCCGAGATCGTGCGGTCGAGGGCGCCCGAACCGGGCCCTTTGCGCCGCCCGACCTTGGCCGGAGCCTCTTCGATCATCTTCGCCATTGCGGCCGAGCTTTTCGACGCCGGCGCGCAATTCTCCCTAAAACGTCGAGAGAACGCGATCGGCCGCTTCGTACGGGTCGATGCCGTCGGCGTTCTCGTCGGCGATCGCGCGATCGAGGCGCCGCTCCAACCGCCCCAGCGCGAGCTGCCGCACCTGGTGCGTGAAGGCTTCTCGCCGGCGCTGTGCGATCTCGCCGGTCTCGTTTAGGTACGCCATGTGATGCTCGATGGCGTTCCACAGTTCGTCGATACCGTCGCCGGCAAGCGCCTGCGTCATGACCAGCTCGGGGATCCAGCCGGACCATTGCTGCATCTCCATCATCGAACGAATCTCACGCTGGAGCTGATTGGCCATCGGGTGGTCGGCTTTGTTGACGACGAAGACGTCGGCGATCTCCATGATCCCGGCTTTGAGCACTTGAATCGAATCGCCGCTTCCGGGCTGCAACGCGACCAGCGTCGTCTGCGCGAGCTCGGCGATCGCCACCTCGCTCTGGCCGACGCCGACCGTCTCGATCAGCACGACGTCGAAACCGAATGCATCCATCAACAGGACGGCGTCGGCGGTCGCGCCGGCCAGGCCTCCGAGATGGCCGCGACTCGCCATCGAGCGAATGAAGACGTCCTGGTCGGTGAAGTGTTCCGCGAGGCGTATGCGGTCGCCGAGCAACGCTCCGTGCGAGAACGGGGAGCTCGGATCGACCGAGACGACGCCGACGCTCTTACCGAGCGAGCGCGCCTTGCGAACCAGGCCGCTCGAGAGCGTCGACTTCCCGACGCCCGGCGGTCCCGTCAATCCGAGCGTCATGGCACGCCCGGTCTTGGCGTAGAGCGCGCGGACCAGCTCGCCGCCGCGACCGGCTTCGGCAAAGGAGATCGCGCGCGCGAGCGCCCGCGGCTTGCGCCGATCGAAATCGCGTAGGAGTTCCTCGAGTGCTGCGCGCGTCAAAGCACTCACTTGATTGCTGCTTGCGGCAAGTACGGACCTTCACGCGGGGCCTCCGCGGCGGCGGGGCGAAGCCGTCTCCTCCATAGTGCAGCTGCTACTTGCGGCGATGATGGCACTCACGCCCGCGCAGGCCGCGAAGGTCGACTCGATCGTCGCAACGACGATGCGCGGCGAACACATCGCCGGTCTTTCGCTTGGAATCGCGCGCGCCGGCGTGCCGCTCTATCTCAAAGGATACGGCGAGCGCGATGTCGCGCGGGCGCTGCCGGCCGATCCGACGACCGTCTACTACGTCGGTTCGCTCACCAAACAGTTCACCGCGGCGCTCGTCCTGCAGCAGGTTGAGCGCGGGACCTTCGATTTGGACGCGCCGATCCGGCGGTACGTTCCGGAGGCCGGCGGCACCGGCGGGTACACCGTCGCCGAGTTGCTCGGGCAGACCAGCGGCCTGCCGTCGTATACCGATCGCCCGCAGGCGGAGCTGGCGCAACTGGCCCAGTCCGATCCGTCGCCGCAAGCGTTGTGGCAGCTCGTCGCCGGGGCTTCGCCGCTCTTTGCGCCGGGCAGCGCGTGGCAATATAGCAACAGCAACTATCTCCTGCTCGGCATCGCGCTGCAGAACGCGACCGCGACCGAATACGCGGCGCTGTTGCGCGACCGCATCGCCGCACCACTGCGCCTGAGCGCGACCGCCTACGGCCTCGCGAAGCATGGCCAAGACGTCGCGCGCGGTTACGCCTGGAACGGCGTCCTCTCGCCGATGGAGATGAGTCGCGGAACGATCGACGTCGCGTTCAGTGCCGGCGGCATGAGGTCGAACGTTCTCGACCTGCTCGCCTGGCTCGAGGCGTTGCGCGCCGGCCGCGTCGTCTCGGCGCCGTACGTGACGGCGATGACCGCTTCGGTACGCTTGAACGACGGGATCGCGGCCGGTTACGGCTTCGGCTTCTACGCGGGGAACTGGTACGGCTATCGCGTCGCCGATCACGGAGGCGACATCGACGGTTTCTCGTGCGAGGACGCGCTCGTGCTCGACGACGGTCTCGAGCTGGCGGTGCTGAGCAACGCCGACCGGCTCGACCTGCGCCCGCTCGCCAAGAGCCTGGTCGCGATCGTCGAACCGCCGCGCGACGCGAACCTCTACGCCGGGTTGTCGCAGCCGGCCGAAAACGAAAATCCGCGCGTGACCGCTGCGGTTCGGGCAATCGCGAGCACGCCGGGCTTTGCCGCACTCGGTCCGCTCGCGTCGGTCGAGTTCACCGAGCGCCGGCTCGAAGGCGGTCTCGTCTACGACCGGTATCGCCTCACGTTCGCCACCGGTCAATGGTGGATGACCTTCGGTTATCGCGACGACGCGGCGATCGAGTCGCTGACGTTCGAGCCGGACCGGCGATGATACGCTGGGCCGCCCTCCTGGCACTGGCCGCGATCGCGATCGGCGCGCTTCCGGCCGCAGGCGAGACGCTGGTCGTTCCGCTGACCGGCCAGCGCGTCCGCGACATTCAAACGTCGTCGCTCTTCCACACGCTCTTTCGCGACTTCTTTCTCGAGGACGACACGACCACGTACGTGCAGAGCGGCGATATCCCGGCGATGTGGCTGCGCGACTCGTCGGCGCAGACGATTCCGTATATCCGCTATCAGCGCACCTATCCGGTCCTGCGGGCTCGCTTCGCCGGCGTCATCGAGCGCAACGCGCGCAATATCCTCACCGATCCCTACGCCAACGCGCTCCAAGAAGATTATCACCCTTGGGAGCGCAAATGGGAGGTCGATTCGCTGGCGTGGCCGGTCGTGCTCGCCTCGGTCTATTGGCGTTCGACCGGCGACGCAACGATATTTACGCCCGACCTGCACGAGTCGCTGCGCCGCATCGTCGCGACGTACGCGTGCGAAGAACGGCACAGCCGCTGCAATCGCTATCGCTACACGTATCGCGTCTACTCCCACGATGCGTACAACGAAGCGACCGGCATGATCTGGGGGGCCTTCCGTCCTTCCGACGACGCCGTCGAGTATCGGTTCAACATTCCGCAGAACGCATTCGCGGTCGTCGCGCTCGAAAACATCGGGGAACTGGCGACCGACGGCTATCGCGACGAGGCGCTCGCCGCGCAGGCGCGGGCGCTTGCGGCCAGGGTCGAGGTCGGCGTCCAGCGCTACGGTCGCGTCTTCGATTCGCGCCGGCGGGTGTGGATGTACGCCTACGAGACCGACGGCTTCGGCCGGTACAACCTCATGGACGACGCGAACATTCCCAATCTCACGACCCTGCCGTACATCGATTGGTGCTCGGCATTCGATCCGACCTACTTGGCGACGCGCCGCTTCGCGCTTAGCATGGACAATCCGTTCTTCTTCTCGGGACGCTACGCGCAGGGGCTCGGTAGTCCGCACACGCCGTACGACTACGTCTGGCCGCTCGGCATCATCGGGCGAGCGCTGACCGCAACGTCGTCGCTCGAAGTTGCGACCGCGATCACGACCTTAGCCGAAACCGACAGCGAGAGCGGGATGATCCACGAGAGTTTCTATCCGGACGGCTATTGGCGCTTCACGCGCCCGGAGTTCGGCTGGGCGAACGCGCTCGGGGCCGAACTCTTCTTTCGCAGTTTGGCGGGCGAGCCCGCGACGCAGTTCTCGTGGAACGGCCCGATCCTTCCGCTGCAGCGGCGCTCGCGCACGCCGACGCTCGTTCCGATCTTCACGCAACTCCGAAACGCCGGCGAGATCACGTCGACGCTCGGGCGCCTCCTGCACGTCAACGGCGGCCTTCCCCGACACTCGTAACGAGGGGACGCGGCGCTTCTCGCCAAGCTTCCTCGTATGGATCAGGGATACTATCGCTTTCCGTCGATAGCAGGCGACCGCATTGTCTTCGTCTGCGAAGACGACCTTTGGAGCGTCGGAGCCGGGGGCGGCGACGCGACCCGGCTGACCGCGACCTCAGGCACCTGCTCGTACCCGCGCCTCTCGCCCGACGGCGCGTGGATCGCGTTCGTTTCGACCGACGAGGGGAACCCCGAGCTCTACGTGATGCCGGCGCGCGGCGGTGAGGCGCGCCGCCTGACCTTTCTCGGCGCGACCGCGGTCTTTACCAACGGTTGGAGCGCCGACGGAAGCGAGATATACTTCGTCGCCAACGCGGCGTCGTGGTACGAGAACGAGACGCGCCCGTTCGCGATCGCCCGCGAAGGCGGCGTCCCGCGCGAGCTCAACCTCGGGCACGCTCGTTCGCTCTCCTTCGGTTCGGGCGGCCGGCTTGCGATCGGGCGCAACGCCGGCGACCCGGCCCGCTGGAAGCGCTATCGCGGCGGAACCGCCGGCGAAATCTGGGTCGACCCGCAAGGCTCGGGTGCGTTCGTGCGCCTTCCGCTTCCGAATGGGAATCCGTGTTGGCCGATGTGGATCGGCGAACGCATCTATTTTTTAGCCGACCACGAGGGGATCGGCAACGTCTACTCGTGCGCGCTCGATGGGAGCGACTTGCGCCGGCACACGCACGAAAACGAGTACTACGTTCGTTTCCCCGCCACCGACGGCAAGCGGATCGTCTACTCGGCCGGCGGCGAGATCGGCGTCTACGATCTTGCCGCCGATAAGGCGGCCCGCATCTCGATCTCCACCCACTCGCCGGCGCCTCAGACCGCGCGCCGCTTCGAGCCCGCATCGGAGTCGCTGGGCAACTTCGTTCCCCACCCCGACGGCACGCAGCTGGCCTTCGACGCACGCGGCCAGCAGTTTACGATGCCCCTCTTCGAGGGCGCGGTCGTGCGCTACGGTCCGGGGAGCGGCGCGCGCACGCGCCTGACTCAATGGCTGCACGACGGCAAACACTTGGCGTGCGTCACCGACGTCAACGGCTACGAGCAGATCGCGCTCTATCGCGCCGACGCCGGCAGCGAACCGCAGCTCGTGACGACCGGCGACATCGGTCGCGTTAGTGACATGGACTGCTCGCCGACCGGCGGCGTCATCGCCTTTGCCAACCACCGCCACGAACTCTGCGTGCTCGACTTGGAGGACGCAAAGGTGCGCGTCCTCGACACCTGCCCGTCGCATCGCATCGAGGATCTCGCTTTCTCGCCGGACGGACGGTTCATCGCCTACGTGTGGTGGCCCGCGAGCGGCACGTCGATCATCCGCATCGTGCGGGTGCGCTCCGGCAAGGTGCACGACGTTACCTCGCCGTTGCGTACCGACAAGGCTCCGGCATGGGATCCCGAGGGGCGCTATCTTTACTTCATCTCGACCCGCGACTTCAATCCGGTCTACGACGCGCTGCAGTTCGATCTAAGCTTTCCGCAGGCGAGCCGGCCGTTCGTCGCGACGCTGCGCGCCGACGTCCCGTCGCCGTTCGTGCCGAAGCCCAAGCCAATCCATCACGACCACGAGCGCGAGCGCGAACGCTCGAACAACAAGCCCGAGAAGGCCGTGCACGTCGAGATCGACTTCGACGGCATCGCCGGCCGCGTCCTCGGCTTTCCGGTCGAAGAGGGCGAGTACCATCAGATCGTCGCCGCGCGCGAGCGCGTGCTCTTCACCCGGCTGCCGGTCAAAGGCATCAAGCCGGCGCGCCGCGAGGACGTCGAAGATGACGGTCACGGCACGCTGCTCGCGTACGACTTCGACCAGCAGCGCTTGGCGACGATCGCCACCGAATGCGATGAGATCCGGCTCGGTTGGGACGGCCGGACGCTCGTCTATCATTCGCGCGATCGCCTGCGCGCGATCGATACGCTGGCCGACCTGCCCGAAGAAGGCGAAGAACAGAAGCCATCGACGGAGCCCGGTCGCCGAAGCGGATGGATCGAGCTCGATCGGGCGAGCGTCGAGATCGTCCCGCGCGACGAGTGGGCGCAGATGTACCGTGAAGCGTGGCGGCTGCAGAACGAAGAGTTCTGGGTCGAAGATATGAGCGATATCGACTGGGACAAGGTCTACAAACGCTACGCCGCGGTCTTGCCGCGGGTGCGCACGCGAGGCGAGCTCTCCGATCTGATCTGGGAGATGCAAGGCGAGCTGGGCACGTCGCACGCCTATGAATGGGGCGGCGATTATCGCGAGCCGCCACAGTACCAACGCGGATTCCTCGGCGCCGACCTGTCCTGGGACGAAGAGCGCGGCGGCTATGCCATCGAGCGCATCTACCGCGGCGACTCGTGGAATCGCGACATCGACTCCCCGCTCGCCGAGCCGGGGCTCGACGTGCGCGCAGGCGATTGCCTCGTGGCAATCGGCGGCACGCGCCTGACCCGCGACGTCTCGCCGGATCGCCTGCTCGTCAACGCCTCGGGACGCAACGTCTCGATAACCATCCGCCCTAAGAAAGGCGACGAGCGCACCGTGCTGGTGAAGGCGCTTGCGACCGAAGCGCCGCTGCGATACCGTGCTTGGGTCGAAGCCAACCGGCGGATCGTCCACGAGCGCACCGGCGAGCGCGTCGGCTACCTGCACATCCCCGACATGGGGCCGTGGGGTTTCTCAGAGTTCCACCGCGGTTACTTGAGCGAGTTCGATCGTAAGGGGTTGATCGTCGACGTCCGCTACAACCGCGGCGGCCACGTCTCGCCGCTCTTGCTCGAAAAGCTCGCGCGCAAACGCGTCGGCTACGACGCGCCGCGCTACGGATCGCCGCTTCCTTATCCGCCCGAGTCGGTCGGCGGGCCGATCGTCGCGATGACCAATCAGTTTGCCGGCTCCGACGGCGACATTTTCAGCCATTGCTTCAAGCTCTACAAGCTCGGGCCGCTTATCGGCAAGCGGACGTGGGGCGGCGTCATCGGCATCGATCCCTACCATCACCTCGTCGACGGCACGCTGACGACGCAGCCCGAGTTCTCCTTCTGGTTCGTCGACGTCGGCTGGGGCGTCGAGAACTATGGAACCGATCCCGATTACGACGTCGACATCGCGCCGCACGACTATCGCGACGGCAAAGACCCGCAGCTGGAACTCGCGTTGGAGCTGATGGATCGCGCGCTCGAGGGCTACGTCGAATTGCGCCCAGATCTCTCGACGCGTCCGTCCTTACCGTTGCCGACGCTGGCGTGATCGCGCGCCCCGCGTGGCTGACCGGCGCGGCGGGGCGCTGCTTCTGGCTTGCTGCCTTCCTCGTGCCGGCAATCGTCTACCTCGCCGGTGCATCGTGGGAGCCTGCCTCGTGGGATACCGCCGAGTTGCAAGGCGTTCCGTATATCCTGGGCATCTCGCATCCGACCGGATTCCCGTTCTACGTCTTACTCGGATACGCGTGGTCGCACGCGCTTCCGTTCGGTTCGGTCGCGCTGCGGATGAACGCGATGAGCGGCTTCGCGATGGCGATCGCCGCCGCCGCGGCGTACGGCGTCGCAATCGAGTTCGGCGCAAGTCCCGCGATCGGGCTCGCCGCGACGCTTTGGTTTGCCTTTAGCCCGAACGTCTTGCAGCACGCGTCGCGCGCCGAGGCGCAGGACCTCGCGGTGATGTGCCAGGCGCTCGCGATCTACGCGTACGTGCGTTGGATGAAAGGCGCGAGCGCCGGCTGGTTCGCGGCGGCATTCGCCCTGTACGGGTTGGGCATGGCGGCCCATCCCAACGCCCTCTGGCTCCTCCCGGCATTGATCGCGGGCGCGATCGTCACGAGACGCCGCCTCTCGCCGCGGCTGATCGCCGGCGCGTTGGCGCTGACGCTGGCCGGGCTGCTGCTCTACCTCTACCTCCCATTGCGCTCGGCGTACGTGACCGCGCACGGCGCGGATCCGGCCGCCCCGCTAGCCGGTGCCGGCGGCGGGATATTCTGGAACTACAACGATCCGCACACCTTGCCCGGATTCGCGGCCGAGCTCACCGGCACCGAATCGAAGACGCCGCAGTACCTTCTCGACGCCTTCTATCCGACGCGCCTGCCGGCGCACGTGCAGGACGCGCTCTGGGCGCTCATCACCACGATCGAGTCTCAATACGGCGCGCTCGCGGTCGTGCTGCTCTTCATCGGCTTTGCGATCTCGTGGCGACGCGATTGGCGAACGACGCTCTTCGTAACGATCGCATGCACCGCGGGGCTGATCTTCTCGGTCGTCTACCCGAACGAGAGCGACGTCGCGCGTTATCGTTTGCTCGTCTCGTGGCTCGCCGTTCCGCTCGTGGGCGCCCTGACGCCTCAGACGCTGCGCGGAGCGCCGGCCGCACTCGCGCGCGTCGCGCTCTTGCTCTTTCTCGCCGGCGGCGCCGGCCTGGCGCTCTACCAGCAACGCGGCGTCTTCCACCACGTTCCGGGCGAGGGCGGGCGCTGGATCATCGACGCGGTTCGTCCGTACGTTCCTCCCGGAAGCGTCGTCGTTACGGACTGGCTCGACGCCACATCGCTTGCCTACGGTGCGTACGCCGACGGCTCGCTGCCCGGACGGATCGTCGTCTCCGACGACAAGCTGCGCGGCGAGCTCTACCGGCGCTGGGCCCGCGGCCGGCGCGTCTTCGTTCTGGTCGATCCCAACGGCGTCACGAGCCTTCCCGGCGCGCGCGATTACGCCAAGCTCGACAACTATCACGAGCTCTTCGAGATCGCTCCGTAGCGAAGCGCTTGACAGACCAACCTGCTCTTTAGTATACCGTTTATACCGTCCAACGGTTATTGATATACCATCCAATATTTGCCAACGGGTGGACCAGAGCAGTCCATTTTGTGAGACGAAGGAGGAACGAGTGAACGCGAACGCACGCGCCGAGGCACTGCAGAGACGCTGGGCGACCGAGAGCCGCTGGAAGGGCGTCGAGCGGCGCTACGCCGCGGATGCGGTGGTGCGGCTGCAAGGGAGCGTCGTGGTCGAGCAGAGTCTCGCCCGCATGGGAGCCGAGCGCCTCTGGCGCAGCCTGCACGAGGAAGCCCCGACGGCTGCGCTCGGAACCCTTACCGGGAACCAAGCGGTCCAGGCGGCGCGCGCCGGCCTGAACGCGGTTTACTGCAGCGGCTGGCAGGTCGCCGCCGACGCAAACCTCGCCGGCGCGATGTACCCCGACCAGAGCCTCTATCCGGCGAACAGCGTTCCGGCGCTGGTCGCGCGCCTCAACAACGCGCTCGCCCGGCTCGATCAGATCGAATCGCTCGAAGGGCGCGGCGGCGCGCATTGGTACCTGCCGATCGTCGCCGACGCCGAAGCCGGTTTCGGCGGCGCGCTCAACGTCTTCGAGCTGATGAAAGCGATGATCGAGGCCGGCGCGGCCGGGGTTCACTTCGAAGATCAGCTCAGCTCGGAGAAAAAGTGCGGTCACCTTGGCGGCAAGGTCTTGATTCCAACGCAACAGGCGGTGCGCCATCTGCTCGCAGCGCGTCTCGCCGCCGACGTCCTCGACGTTCCGACGATCGTGGTGGCGCGCACCGACGCAAACGCGGCGCGGCTGGTCACCAGCGACGTCGACGCGGTCGATCGCGGTTTCCTAACCGGCGAGCGCACGCCGGAAGGCTTCTTTTTCACCAAGCCCGGCATCCAGGCGTGCATCGCGCGCAGCATCGCCTACGCTCCGTACGCCGACCTCCTGTGGATGGAGACGTCCGAGCCGAATCTGGACGAAGCGCAGCGTTTCGCCGAAGCGATCCACGCGCAGTTTCCCGGTAAGCTGCTTGCCTATAATTGTTCCCCGTCGTTCAACTGGCAGAAAAAGCTCGACGCCGCCTCGATCGCGGTCTTTCGCGAGCGCCTCAACGCAATGGGCTACAAGTTCCAGTTCGTCACGCTGGCGGGCTTTCACGCGCTCAACCACTCCTTCTTCAAGCTCGCCCACGATTTCAAGACGCGGGGCATGACGGCGTACGCCGAGTTTCAGCAGGAAGAGTTTGCAAGCGAAGCGTCCGGTTACACGGCAACGCGCCACCAGCGCGAGGTCGGCACCGGGTACTTCGACGAGGTCGCGAACGTCATCGGTGAGGGACGCGCCTCGACGACGGCGCTGCGCGACTCGACCGAGGCCGAACAGTTCTACGA
>JBARBD010000017.1:0-4537 GCA_049792675.1 Vulcanimicrobiaceae bacterium
GGGTCGGCGACGTCCGCGAAGAAACCTTGGCTCGGCGGTCCGCTCACGAGCGGCAGCTTATACGTGAAGACCTCCGAGTCGTCGAAACTGGCGACGTAGAGGTTCCGGCCGTTGTCGGCGATCGGAACCGGTTCGTTGATGCCCGTCTCGGTCAACGTAGGGGCTTCGTCGCTGCGCAACGGCAAACGATATTCGTTGAAGAACGATGGCGAGGCCGACGTGACGTAGAGGTTGCGGCCGCCGCGCCCTTGCGAGAGCTGCGGTGGCGGCTGAATTGTCGCTGTGGCCGGCAAGAGCGCCCCAGATCCGGCCGGAGCGATCGCCGCATTACCGGTGCACGCGCCCAGTGCGAGCGCCCCGATGACAAACGTGAAAATCCGAGCAGGTTGCAAAGTGACCCCACCACCGATCCGAGATTAGATGCCTCATAGTATCCCGCAAAACTGCGAGATCCGCTTGAGGCAAAGGCCCTGCAGGGTGAGCCTTTTGCGGACCCTACGGCGACGAGCTGGGCGAGGCGCTTGCCGCGGCGGACGGCGACGGCGACGGCGACGGGGTCGGGGTGCTGCCCGGCGGAAGTTGCGCGCCGTACATTGCCAGCAGCCAGATTTGGGAGCGTCGGACCGTTACCTTGGGCACGGTAAACGAGAACTGCACCGTCGAGTTGCCGGGCGAATTCCACTTGCCGTAGTTCGCGATCAGCTGGTCGGTGCGTTTCCCGCGAAGATACGTCTCATTGTAAAGTTGCAACCCGAAGACGCGTCCGGCAAACTGAATCGCGGGCAGCGTGTATTGCACCGTTGCGCCGCCGTTCAGCGTGAAGTCCATGTTGCTCTGCATGCGAATCGCGACCAGCGGCGTGACGCGCAGCAGGCGCGGATCCGGGTTGGTCATGGCCGGCATGTCTTTGGGAAGCGGCTCCATCTGCATCGTCAGCGTGCCGAGCGGTCCGGGCGAAGGCGTCGGCGTGTCGTCGCTGTCGTCGCTATCGTCGCTGTCGGACGAGGCGGTGGCTTGCGGCGTCGGCGTCGGGCTCGCGGTCGGCGTCGGCTTTGCGCTCGCTCCGGCGCTGGGCGAACCGCTCGCGGACGGCGTCGGAATGTTGAACGCAAGGTTGCAACCGAACTGCTCGTTCTGCTGCGTCACGTTGGGGCACTTCATTCCGCCCGGACCTTGCGAGATCGAGTACTGCGCTTCGTTGGGCGCGAGCGTGGCGCCGGGGTTGGCGAGCTCGGCTTGACCGTTGGCGCCGATATTCGGACCCGATGCCATTTGGCCGTTCCCCATACCGCCCATCGTTCCATTCGCGCCGATCGGACCCGGCTGCGAAACCGGTGGACCCATGTCGCCCATGCCGCTGTCGAGCCCCGAACCCTGGCAGGAGGCGAGCATCAGTGCAAGCGCCGCGAACAAAGCGCGGACGTCGAATTTCATCGTCTTACCGTTTTGCATTTATAATTGCGTGTAACTCTTCAACGAAGGACCCGACCGAAATGGTTCGCTTCTGCTCGATGCCGCGTTCGTTGACGTTTACCGTTCCGTCAGCGACCTCTTGATTACCGCAGACCAAAATGTACGGGACCTTCTGCGTTTTCCAGTGTCGGATCTTATATCCGAGCTTCTCATTCGATTCGTCGAGTTCGGCCCGAAAGCCCGCTTCGCGCAACCGAGCGACCACCTCGCGACCGTAGCTCAGCTGATGCTCAGAAATCGGCGTAACGACGGCTTGGACCGGCGCTAACCAAGCGGGGAACGCGCCGCCGTAATGCTCGATCAAGATGCCGAAGAAACGCTCGAGCGATCCCGCCAGCGCGCGGTGAATCATTACCGGACGATGGTCTTGACCGTCGGCTCCGCGGTATCGGAGCTCAAAGCGAGCAGGCAGGACGAAGTCGACTTGCACCGTGCCGAGCTGCCACGGACGGCCGAGTGCGTCGCGCACGTTGATGTCGAGCTTAGGGCCGTAGAAGGCACCGCCCCCCTCGTCGACCTCGAACGGGAGGTCGTGGCGTTCTAATGCTTTCCTAATCGCGTCCTCGGCGATCGCGTCGGTTTCGCCGCGTTCGTGGGCGGCACGGATCGAGAGCACGTACCCGACGTCGGTGAATCCGAAGGCGTGCATCAGCCGCATCGCTTCGTCGAGCGTCTGCTCGAACTCGCTCTGCAGCTGCTCGGGGGTGCAGAAGAGGTGTGCGTCGTCTTGCGTGAAGCCGCGTACGCGCGTAAGACCGTGGAGCACGCCCGAGCGTTCGAAGCGGTAGACCGTGCCGAACTCCGAGAAACGCAACGGCAAGTCGCGGTAACTGCGCAGCCGGTTCCGATAGATGAGAATGTGACCGGGGCAGTTCATCGGCTTCAGCCGGAAGCGCTGATTCTCGACTTCGATCGGGCCGAACATATTCTGCGCGAAGTTCTCGAGGTGGCCGGATATCTCGTAGAGCCGCTCGCTCGCGATGTGCGGCGTAACGACCGGCTGATAACCGCGTTCGCGTAAACCTTCGCGAATGAAGTTCTCGACGATGCCGCGCACGACGGCGCCTTTGGGATGCCAGAAGACGAGCCCGCCGCCGGCGTCCTCTTCGATCGAATAGAGATCGAGCTCGGCCCCGAGCTTGCGATGGTCGCGCTTGTGCGCTTCCTCGAGCCGGGTAAGGTAGGCGTCGAGCTCGTCGCGATCGTACCAAGCGGTGCCGTAGATGCGCTGGAGCATGGGGTTGTGCTCGTCGCCGCGCCAGTAGGCGCCGGCCACGTTGGTGAGCTTGAAGGCGCCGATCTCGCCGGTCGAGGCAGCGTGCCCCCCTCGGCAGAGATCGGTAAAGGCCCCAATAGTGTAGAGGGTGATCGGCTCGCCCTCCGGGATCTCGCGCGCCATCTCTACCTTATATGGGTTGGCCTCGAAGGCCACGATCGCTTCGTTCCGGTCCACCTCCCGGCCGGTCATCGGGAAATCGGCTGCGACGATCTCCCCCATGCGGCGCTCCAGACGCTCGAGGTCGTCGGGCGTGAACGGCGCGGCCCGGTCGAAATCGTAGTAGAAGCCGTTCTCGATCGCCGGCCCGATCGTGGGCTTGGCATCGGGAAACAGGTCCTGCACCGCGTAGGCCAGCACGTGCGCGGCCGTGTGGCGGAGCTCGGCAAGCGAAGGCCGAGGGCCGTTAACCCCTGGGTGGGCGCTCATGGTGCGCCCCCCTTCGCCGGTCGCCTTGCGACTCCGCTCGGCCCGTCGGCTGCGCGCCTTGCGACCGGCTCGCGGCGCCCCGCTCGGATGACAAAGGTCATACACCTTAACGTCACGTTAATCGGGCTAGATTACAACTAGAACGGACCCTTCGACGAACCGCATCGAGGGGCAGATTGCCTTCGCTACAAGGAGTTTCTTCGTGATACGATCGTTCGTTCGCCGGTTCTCGACGCTCGCCGTTGTGGCCGCGATGACCCTTCCGGCGGCAGCCGCCACGCAGTTGACCGGCGCCGGATCGAGCTTCGACTATCCATTCTTCTCGAAAGCCTTCTACGTCTACAATCAGAAGAATCCGAACGTTACGGTCAACTATCAATCGATCGGCAGCGGGGGCGGCATCCAGCAGTTCATCGCCAAGAACGTCGACTTCGGCGCGACCGACGTTCCAATGAACGCCGACGAGCTGTCGCGCGCCGGCCAGCCGGTGCTCCAAGTTCCGGTAACCCTGGGCGGCGCGGCGATCGCCTACAATCTCCCCGGCGTGACGGCTCCGATCAAGCTGACGCGCCAGGCCGTCGCCGATATCTACTTGGGCACGGTGACCAAGTGGAACGATCCCGCGATAGCCAAGACGAATCCCGGCGTGAAGCTTCCCGACATGCCGATCATCGTCGTGCACCGTTCCGACGGTTCGGGAACGAGCTACATTTTCACCGACTTTCTGAGCCACGTCTCGCCCGAATGGAAGGCTAAAGTCGGTACCGGTAAGAGCGTCTCGTGGCCCGCGCCCAGCGCCGTCGGCGCGAAGGGCAACGAAGGCGTCGCGGGCCAGGTCAAGAGCACGCCGGGTTCGATCGGCTACGTCGAGCTCGCCTACGTCGTCGAGAATCACATGCCCGCCGCGACGCTCCAAAACAAGGCCGGCAAGTGGGTCGCGATCTCGCCCGAGACGGTCGCCGCCGCTGCCGCCTCCAAGCCGGAAGTGAGTCCGACCAACTTCTCGATCGTCGACGCAGCCGGGGCGAACTCGTATCCGGTCTCGGGATACTCGTGGGTCGTTCTGTACAAGAAGCCGGCCGATGCGACGCGCGGCAAAGCGCTCAACGGCGTCCTGATGTGGCTCGTCGGCCCGCAGGGGCAGGCCAACGCGAAGTCGGTCGATTACGTACCGTTGCCCGAGAACGTGCAGGCGGTAGCGACCGCAACCCTCAAACAGATGCAGCTCTAACTCCCCGGCGCCGCCTGCGTAGGGCGGCAGGGCATGGCATTAGGGAAGAATGGAGAACGCTGAGCCGCGCTTTCGGCGCGTAGTGCGCTTCGTAAGCCCTGCCTATCGCGGCTTTGCCGCGATCGTCT
>JBARBD010000018.1:0-9798 GCA_049792675.1 Vulcanimicrobiaceae bacterium
CGCGCCGCTCGCGACGGCGCGCCGCGCGGTGCGCGGGTTTGCCGCGTCGATCTCGCGATCGAAGAAGCGGTTCGCCGCCATCGCGGCGGTGCGCGCGCCCAGCACGGCCAGCGTTATCCATCCCAGCGCCGGCGCCGAGGGGATGCCGCGCGCCGCTAAGATCGCGCCGACGTAAGCGAACGGCAGCGCAAAGAGCGTGTGCTCGATGCGAATCTCCTTGAGGAAGATTGCGAGCGCCCTCACGGCGCGTCGTCCGACGGCGACGCAGCGAGGCGGGCCGCGGCGCGCTCTCCCTGGCCAGACCAGGTATCGGGGTGGAGTGCCTCGTCGATGCGGTTGAGGCCGTAACTCCGCCAGCGTTCGCTGACGCGCGCCTTCGTCGCGGCGTCCATCAGCGTCTCGGGCGGCCACTCGCGCGTGTAGCCCTCCGATGCGTCCTTGCGCGTCGCGTCGATGCCGATCTTCGTCCCGTAAGCGACGCTATAGGATCCGTGGTCGAGGTCGTCGACCGGCCCGGGCATCATCACGACGTCGCGTTCGGGCGCGAGATTGTTGAGGACGAACCACGCGACCGAACGCGTATCCTGCACGTCCACGTCGTCGTCGACGACGACCAGCACGCGCGTGAGCATCATCATATGCCCGAGCCCCCAAAGCGCGTTCATCACCTTCTTGGCCTGGCCGGGATACGTCTTGCGTATCGAGACGATCGCGAGATTGTGAAATCCGCCCTCGACCGGGAGATTCATGTCGACGACTTCGGGAAGCATCGCTTGAAGTATTGGGAGAAAGAGCCGTTCCGTCGCCTTGCCGAGCCACGCGTCCTCCATCGGCGGCTTTCCGACGACGGTTGCGGCGTAGATCGGATCGCGGCGATGCGTGATGCAGGTGACGTGAAAGGTCGGATAGCGTTCGGCCGGCGTGTAGACGCCGGTGTGGTCGCCGAACGGCCCTTCGAGCCGAAGGTCGTCGTTGTCGACGTAGCCTTCGAGCACGAACTCGGCGTCGGCCGGCACGACGAGGTCGAGCGTCTGCGCCTTCACCAGTTCGACCGGCTTGCCGCGCAGCAGGCCGGCAAAGCCGAACTCGTCGAGCAGCGGCGGCAGCGGTGCGGTCGCCGCGTAGGTCACGACCGGATCGCTACCGATCGCCACCGCAACGGGAACCTTCGACCCCCACGCGTCGGCGTGCGCGCGGCCGTGCTTGTGCCGCTGCCAGTGCATCGCCGTCTCCCGCGGACCGAAGAGCTGCATGCGGTAGATACCGACGTTGAGGCGTCCTGTACGCGGATGCTTGGTAATTACCAGCGGCAGCGTGATAAACGGACCGGCATCGCGCGGCCAGGTCGTCAGGATCGGAAGCTGCGTGAGATCGGGCTCGGTTACGACGACGTCGTGGGCGCTGCCGCTGCGAACGATCTTCGGCACCGCGTTGGCCAGCGGCGCAAAGCGGAGCGCGGCCGAGACCTTCTGGACCAGCGACCCGGAAGGCGGCGCGAGCTCGATCAGCTTTCGCAGGCGCGCGGCCGCCTCGTCGAGGCTGCCGGCGTCGAGGGCCATCGCCATCCGGCGCCGCGTTCCGAATTGATTGGTGAGCACCGGAAAGCGCGAGCCGGCGACGTCGGCGAAGAGTAGAGCCGGCCCGCCCGCCTTGACCACGCGGTCGGTGATTTCGCTGATCTCCAGCCGAGGGTCGACGCGGCTCGAAACACTGTGCAGTTCGCCGGCCTTGCGCAGTGCGTCGACGAAATCCCGAAGCGACCGAAAGGGCATCGCCGGTCACTTACGCGCTGGAACGGGCGATTACTCCGTGCGCGAAGGAATCGCCGCGACGAACCGAGCGCCGCCGCCGGTCGCGTCGGCGACGGTCACCTCTCCGTCGTGCGCAGACGCAATCCAGCGCACGATCGCGAGGCCAAGGCCGCTCCCCGAACCATCGTTCGCGCGGCGATAGAAACGCTCGAAGACGCGCTCCCGCTCCTCCGGCGGAATGCCCTCGCCGTCGTCCTCGACGACGATCTCGCAGAGCCGGCCGTTCTTTCGCGATGCGATGCGAACGTTGCCTTTGGCGTGCCGAACGGCGTTGTCCAGAAGATTGCGCGCGAGCTCTTTGAGGCGGCGTTCGTCGCCGTCGACGATCGCGCTCGACGCAGATGCCTCGAGACGTATTCCGCGCGCGGTGGCGACCGGCTCGGTCTCGCGCGACGAGCTCGCGACGACCGCGCCGAGGTCGACGGGCTCGCACTGCAGCGCGGGCCGCGCGGGATCGCGCGCCAGCGTCAGCAGATCGGCTACGACGCGCGAAGCTTCGAGAGCGCTGCGGGTAATAGCCTCGAACGCATCCCGGCTCTGGTCCGTCGCGCCGGTGCGCGCGGCTTGGGCGATCGCTGCGATCGCGGCCAGCGGCGAGCGCAGCTGGTGGGCCGCATCGGCGGCAAAGACGCGCTCGCGTTCGCGCGCGGCATCGAGCGGAGCGATCGTCGCGCGGGCGAGCAGATACGAGGCGATCGCGACGACGGCGATCAGTGGTGCGTCGATCGCGGCGAGAGTTACGACCACCCGCCGCATCGCGGTCGCAAGCGCGCTCTGTCCTTCGGGCGTGGCCAGCGCCGGCGCGAGCAGCGACGCGTACTCGCGCGCCATGAACGCGTAAGCGCCGAAGCTGAGCGCGACGAGCACGAAGACGAAGATGCTGAGATAGAAGGCGGCCGCGCGCGCGATCAACGCTTCACAGGTTCCCTAGGATCTCAAGCGATAACCGATACCCCAGACCGTTTCGATCACGCCGCTCGCGCCCAAAACCTTGAACTTTCGGCGAAGCTGACTGATGTATACGTCGACGATATTGCTGGAACCGTCGAAATCGTAATCCCAAATGCGCTCGACGATCTGGGCTCGCGAGAGCGCGATGCCGGCATTACGCGCGAGGAACTCGAGGAGCCGAAACTCGGTTGCGCCCAGCGCGACTGGGCGTCCCTCGCAGGTTACCGTGCGGGCGGCGAGGTCGACGCGTAACGGACCGACCTCGACGGATCCGAGCACCGGCCGGTCGGCGCGGCGGAGAATCGCGGCGACTCTTGCGATCAGCTCCTCCTCAACGAACGGCTTTACGAGGTAGTCGTCGGCGCCGCAGTTCAATCCGGCGACGCGGTCTTCGACGGCATCCCGTGCGGTCAGCATCAGGATCGGGGTCTGCACGCCTTCGGCGCGGGCGCGCCGCGCGAGCGTGAAGCCGTCGAAGCCCGGCAAACCGACGTCGACGATCGCAGCGTCGTAGCTGTGGCTCATGAGATGGTCGAGTCCGGCTTCGCCGTCGGATACGACGCTGGCGGCAAAGTTGCGCGCCTCGAGCATGGCTCGAATCGAGTCTGCTACCGGGGGATTGTCCTCGACGACTAACACTCGCATGGTAGAGGTCCTTAGTACTTCAACGGTCCGGGGAAAGCTACTGTCAAGGCAGAGCTAAAGTACGGGTGCTGGCCCGGCGGCTGCACTTCCTGGAAGAGCAGGCGGCACGGCGCGATCTGGACGGCGGCGTAATAGACGAAATCACGGTTGATGAACGGGTTGGCGTACGCGTCGTATCGCAAGCCGACGTAGGCGTGTGGAATCGGATAGTACTTCAGCCGCACGTATCCGCCCGACGAATGCTGGTTGGTGAGGAAGCCGTCGGCATCGTGGTCGTCGCCGTACCACTGTTCGGCTTGCAAATCCAAAGGGCCGTAGCTGGCGTGGGCGAGCAGGCCATAGCGCTCGTAGAGGTCCGCGAACGGAAGACGTCCGGTCGGCTGGATTCCGAGCGTACCGCCGAGCGCGGTCCCGCCGACGTCGAGCTCGCCGTGTTTGCTCTGCGCGAGCGTCTGACGGAGCCAGATCGCAAACTCCGGGCTGCGCATCCAGGTCGTCTCGCCGGTTGCGATCGGCTTTCCGCCGTACGCCGAGCCTTGATAGAATCCGAAACTCACCGTGCCGGTCGCGGTCAGATTGCCGATCGTCCGGGTCGCCTGGATGCCCCAGCGCGGCGACGAGAGCGGTAAATTGTTCAGGCCGACGTGCGCGCCATAGTAGCCGTACTGCGTCAGGTCGTCGAGGCGCTGCCCCGGAGATTGGGCGAGCGGAAGTTCGTAGAGGCCGCCGCGATAGAGGCTCTGCGTGTGCGCGTTGTACGTGGCGAGAAACGCGAGATAGGTCGCGGCCGGCCCGCCGCCGGCTCCCAAGTTATAGTGAATGAATGCGGTGAGCGGTCCGATGTTACCGCTGCCCAGGACGATGCCGCCGGGCGTGAACTCGCGCGATCCCGCGGCCGGCTGCTTGTCGTACTCGAGCTGGTAGCGGATCGCGAAGATCGTCGTGCCGTGTTCCGGCAGCGGCAAGCGATAGCCGTGCGAGCGGAAGTAGTTTCCGAACGCGTTGAGCTCGGGCAGCACGCTGTGGCACTGCCCGCACCGTAGGTGGTAGCGCTGAGCGAAGATCGGAATCGCCGAGGCCGGCGCCGAGGCCAGCATGAAAAGGGCCGCAGCGATCGCGGCGACCAGGGCCCTATTGCGCAACGATCGCACCTCGCATCGGTGCGCCGTAGTGGAAAAAGCAGCCGAAGAGATAGGTTCCGGCGCGGTCGGCGGTGATCGATTGCGAGCCCGAACCGGCTTGCATTACGCCGCTGCTGAATCCGCCCGAGAGCGTCGTACCGTGCTGCTGCTGCGCGGAGATGCCGAACGGCGAGCCGCTCGGAAAAGTCGTCGCACCCGGAATAATGGTTGCGGTGTGCGCGAAGCTATCGGTGTTCGTAAAATGGATCTGCGTCCCGACCGCGACCGTGGTGACCGGCGGGGAGTAGCCGCCGCTCTGGCCGTATGGGGTCGAGACCGGCGCGTTGAGCGTCAAGTTGACGTTGATCGTGACGCCGCCGCTCCCGCCGGTCGACGTCGGCGTGCCGCCGTTGGTGCAGGCCGCCAACAGCGCCAACGCGATGGCGATGACGGATCCCCGGATCATTTCTTGGCTGCCAGTGAATGGTCGCGCAGCGCGTCGACGATCGCGTCGTCGAGCACGCTCGAGGCGAGGATGGTCTTGACGAAGTTTCCACTCGCGTCGAAGAGGTAGACGAAGGTTGTGTGGCGATCGTCGCGCCCGTCCTTACCCTCGACCGAGACGACGCCGAACTCGCGCATCACCTCGTGGACGTCGGAACGCTTTCCGGCCGCGAGCAGCCAGTAGCGCGGATTTGCATCGAAGCGGCGAGCCAGCTCGCGCATCGAGCTCGGCGTATCGTGCTCCGGATCCAGCGTGATCGTGAGCAATCGTCCGGGGAGACGATCGCTTTCGATGCGGCGAGCCGCGGAGGCGAACTGACCGTTGATCAGCGGGCATGCGTCGTTGCAGTGCGCGGAGATAAACGTCACGGCGAACGGCGTGCCGCGCATCGACGAGAGCTCGAACGATCGCCCCAGCTGATCGACCAGCCGCGGGCGGCTCACGATCGTCCGGCGCTGCGTCGGCAGCGACGTCGGTGCCGGTATCGCGTATGCGCCCTTGCCCGGCGATGCGGTCGGTCCGGGCGTCGCGCCGGCGACGACTTGGATCACGTCGCGCATCGCGAACTCGACGTAGTGGTAGGCGCACCCGATCAGGTAGATGCCCGGGTTCTTGAGGGTGACGGTAATCGAACTTCCGGGATTGAGCGTACCGCTGGCATAGCCGGGCCCGAGCACGCCGTGTCCGTTGGGATAGAACGAGATGCTCGGGCTGGGCGGAAAGTTTGCCGGTGGAGCGGAGGCCACGGCGATTACGTTGAGCGTGTGCGGGTCGACCGACGAAAGATTCGTTACCGTAATCTTCGCGCCGGGCGGAAAGGCGAGCACCTGCGAGGTTTGATTCTGCGTGTACCCGCTCACCGTTCCCCACGTCGGATCGTTCACGACCCCGATCTTACCGGTCGGAATTGCTACGCCGATCGCTTGGGAAGGAAGCGGCGACGGCGTTCCGCCGCCGCCATTTCCCCCAATCGTGCTCAACCCGCCGCCGTTCGTGCAGGCGGCGATCGCGCAGGCGATCAGCATCAGGAGTCCGGCCGCCGGACCTCTGTATCTCATTTGGCCGGTGGCGCCGTCGCTTGCGGTCCGGGTGTCGCGCCGGGCGCGACCACGATGACGTCCTGCATCCCCATGTGATAGTGGAAGGCGCAGCCGAAGAGATAGATGCCGGCCTTCTTCAGCTTGACTTTCACCGACGATCCCGGATTGATCACGCCGCTTGCATAACCGACTTTGAGCGGGCCGCCCGAGGCCTGCTGCGAAAGCGTCGGACTCGTCGGGAACTGCGCCGGCGGTCCCTTGATCTTCAGGACGACGTTGAACGTATGGTGCAGGCTTTTTGAGACGTTCTTGATCGTCAGCACGGTGCCGGGCGGGAAGCCCAGCGCTTGCGAAAACTGTTGCTGCGTGTAACCGCCGAGCGTCGCGCCCCAGAACGGGTCGGCGATCGTTCCGAGACCTTCGGATGGGAGCTCCTCCATCGCGGTGCCGGTCTTGCCGTCGGGCATTTGTGCGGTAAAGATGAGCTCCGGCATACCGGGAAGCGCGCCCGTGGCGCTGCTCGTGGCTGCATTGCCGCCGGCCTGACCGCCGCATGCCGCGAGTGCGGCAGCGGCAAGAACCACGGAGAGCGCTGCTACTTTCCTAAACATGATACCTCCAGCGAAGTGAGTGTGCGGGTTATGGGTGATACCCTAACCTCGAGTGATGAAAAAAGTGTAAAGACGGTACTTCGGTCTAGGGTATCTTGATCGAGTCGCGCATGGCGGCCGCGATGTTTTGCAGGGCCGGGTCGCCGGCGGCGTCGAGGGTCGCCTGAGCGAAGGCATTGCGCGCCGCTGTGTGCTCTCCTTCCCGGAAGAGCACCACGCCGAGGGCGAATCGAGCGCGCGCGTAGCCCGGCACCAGCGTAAGGGCGGTGCGCAGCTCGCGCTCTGCCGCATCGTAACGCCCGAGGCGCTCTTCGGCCAGCGCGAGATCGTAGTGGGCGACGGCATAGGAGGGATTGGCGTGCAGGAGCTTACCGAAGTCGGCTCGCGCCGTCGCAGCGTCACCGGCTTGCAGCGCGACGATTCCGCGCGAGTAGAGCGCGCGCGCGGAGTCCGGGTCGAGCGCCACGTAGCGGTCGGCGAGCGCACGCGCTTCGCGCAGGTCGCCCCGGGCGAGATCGACCGAGATCAAGTTTGCAATAGCCGCGAGGAAGCCGGGGTCGAGCGCGATTGCGGCGCGCAGGGTGCGTGCCGCGTCGTCGTTCCGCTGAAGGTTTGCATACGCGATCGCGAGATCGTAGCGCGCGGTCGAGCCCTTCGGCTCGGGCGGGTTCAGCACGACGATACGCTCGAACTCCGCAACCGCTCCCTTCCAGTCGCCGCTAGATTCGGCGTCGATGCCGATCTTGAAGCGCTCTTCTACCTCACGCTGGGTCGCAAACGCGCGCAGCGCCGGAGCGGAGGTCGTTCGCGGCAGCGGCGTTTGGGCGGGATAGGTCTGCGACAAGCCGGGGGCGGCCATGAACGCGGTGAGCAGGGCGCCGAGAAGCAGAGCCCGCATCGCTCACGGAATGCTAGGGTCAAGCGGCAGCTCGGCCTCGCGCCATCCCGAGGATGCGGCCGCACGCTCGGGCTTGCACGCCCAGCCGACACGCCCGGCCGACGTAATCGGCCCTAACAGCGCGGGCGACGCGGAGGGCGTCAGCGCGCCGGCGAGCAGGTCTTCGAGCGAAGCCGCGTCGGCCAGCGCGAACCGGCCGCAGAATATGGAGGCGGCCAGGAGCACGATGGCGAGGACGTGGAGGACTCGGGTTCTTGACACTCCCCTCATTATAGCCGAGAGTCTAAAGAATCCGTGAATCGCACGCTTGACGGCGCCCGGGCGCTGCTGCTGGTAACGCTCCTGGCGGCGCCGGCACGCGCGCAGGCTCCACTGACCGTCGGCTCGGTGCGGGATCAGCACGGAACGCCGATTGCCGGCGCCGACATCACCGCCCGTACGCCGAGCGGCGCCTGGATTGCCGCCTCGACCGACGGCGCCGGAACCTTCGCATTGCATGGCGGCGGCATCTCATCGATCGTCATCAAATGTCGGTATTGCGAGCCCACGTCGGTCGCGGTGAATGCCGGCGAGCCGGTGATCGCGATCGTTCGCCGCTACGACGCATTGGCCGCCGATTCGCCGACGCCCGGCGACCTTGCGAACCTGCCCTACGCGCACGTCGAGTCGTCGGTCGCGCTGCGTCCGTTCACGCTCCTCTCGCAGAGCACGGGCATCTATCCCGGCTCGCGCCTGAGCGACCGGGGCCTTTCGTCGACCGGTTCGCTGCTGGTCGACAACGGCACGCCGAACTACGACATCGTCGACGGCTCGTCGCCGTTCGTATCGATACCGGCGAACTACCAACAGAGCGCCGATCTTCGCAATGCGTCGAACGCGTTTCTCTACGGCGATCAAGCCGCCGGCGGGATCCTCGAGCTTACGCCGTTTCTGGCCGGCTCGAGCCAGGAGGTCGCAACGCTCGGGGACGACGCGATCGCGCGCGTGCAGATCGGATCCGACGACGCGTCGCTTGCCGCCGGCACGTTCAGCAACGACCAAGAGTCGCGCCAGCGTACCGACCTTGCGGCGACGTGGGCGCTCGCCGACCAGCAAACGCTTTCGGTCGCAGGCGGTACCGAACAAGGGCGCATCTATCAGTCCCCGGGATCGTCGCTGGCGAGCAGCTTTTCGTTCGGAAACGCGGCGTTCACCGATCCGCACCTCCTCAACCTGACGCTGGGCGCGCTCGCCGACCGCGGATCGTACGGCGTAACCTACGGCGAGTACCCGATCGGTGCGGCGTGGTCGGATAGCGGCTTCTCGGCGGGGATTCACACCGACGGAGCGGTCTCCGCGTTCGCCGACGCCGCGGTACGATCGTCGACCGGATTCTACGACGCGCAGGCGCTGCCGTACGGGCCGCCGCGCATCGGTGCGATGCTCGCGCAGACGCGCGCCGACGCCGGCATCGTCGCGAGCGGGAGCGAGTACGTGCTGACCGCGGGCGTGGGGGCGTTCTGGATAGACTACGCCGGCGGGACCTACGGCTTCTCGTCGCCGGTCAAGACCGCGCTCGCGGTGCCGTCGATCGACGCGCGGCTCTTCCCAAACGGAAAGTGGAACGTCAATCTGCAGGGCAGCGGTTCGTTTACGCTCCCGACGTTCGTCGCGCAGTACGGCGTTCCGCAGCGGTACTCGAGCACCGTCGACTTCCAGCGCAACTCGCTGCGGGCGGGATCGCTCACCTACACCGATAACGCGCGCCTGCGCCTCTCGTTCGAGCAGGCGTCGCAGAACGTGACCGGCGCCACGTCCGGGCTCGTAACGTCGACGGGATTCTCGGCGGCCTGGCAGGTCGCGCCGGCGATATCCCTGCGCGCGTGGACGATGCACGTCAACGACACCGCGCCGATCTACGGCGTGGGCCTGCCGTACGACGGCATCGCGCCGACCGTCAACGCGCTGTGGCTAACCTACGAAAACGGCGGGGCGGTGCGGATCGACGCGATCTACCGGCGCGACTTGCTCGACGCGCAGCCCTTCTATCACGTGGACGGAGCGATCTCCGGCCCGATTTCGAGCCGGCTGCGCTGGTACGCGGGGGTCGAAGACCGGATGCGACAGACCTTCGTCGATGCCGGTCTCCGACTCAGCGCGCGTTAGCGGAGTCTCGCGCCCTTACTCGTCGTCGCGCCGCGCGTGCGGCCGCCGGCGACGGCGCGTCGGCGGCGCTC
>JBARBD010000019.1:0-31612 GCA_049792675.1 Vulcanimicrobiaceae bacterium
CCATCCCCAGGGCAACCGCTTCGCTCACCGCTCCGAACGACGCGATCGCCGCGGGGTTCACGCCTAGCTCGCGCACTTTCACCGCATCGTCGTACGCGACGACCCCCCCAACGAAACTCTTCGACGCGCCGGGAACGCTGGTGAGCGCAGTCGAGAGCGAGCCCCCGGTACACGACTCGGCGACCGCAACCCGCAGGCCCTGCGTCTGGAGCAGCGCGTGAATCGCGCTCGCCGGCGTCTCGGCGTCGACCCCAAAAACGTATCCGCGCAGACGCTGCGCGATCTCGGCCTCGAGCGGCGCGATCATCGCCTCTGCGCTCGCTTCGGAGGCGGCTTTGGCCATCAACTTGACGTCGGCGCGATACTCGTGCGCCAGTACCGCGACCTTGGGATTCTCGCCCGCGCGGAAAAGATCGCCGATGCGGTGGTCGATCTCCGACTCGCCGACGCCGATCGTGTGGAGGATTCGCGTGTAGATCGCCTCGTCGGCGCCGAAACGCTCGCGTAGAAACGGCACGAGCCGTTCGTCGAGCATCGGTTTCATCTCGCGCGGCACGCCCGGCATGCAGGCAACGAATTTCCCGTCCGGCGCAAACGCGATGAAGCCGGGAGCGGTTCCGTTTGGATTGTCGAGCGGGCGGCTTCCTCGCGGCAGCTCGGCCTGCTTGCGATTATTCGGCTGCATCGGGCGCCCGAACGATTTGAAGAGCGCCTCCATGTGGCGCAGCGCCGGCTCGTAGAGCTCGACGCCGAGGTCGAGCGCCACACAGACGCCCTCCTTAGTTAGGTCGTCGATCGTCGGGCCGAGCCCGCCGGTCGTGATCACGCCGTCAGCACGCTCGAGCGAGGCGCGAATCGCGTTTGCAATCCGCTCGCGATTATCGCCGACGGCGTGCGTGGCGTGGAGGTCAATCCCGGCTGCGGCGAGGCGTTGCGCAACGTACGGCGTGTTGGTGTCGACGAGCTGCCCGAGCAAGATCTCGGTGCCCACGGCGATCAGCTCAACGCTCGCCATCGGCTTCTTCGAACCACGCCGGGTACTTGAACGAAACGTCTGCCTCGAAGCCGCGAGCGGCGTCGATCATCGCGCTGCGACGGGCGTTCGAGCCTTCCGGCCCGGGGTCGGCCTCGTGCGCGCCGGCCCGCCGCTCCGCGAGGCGCTCGATGAAGCGCACGAACGTCGCGTCCATCGCCGTCTGCAGCGCTCCTTTGAGAATCTTCCCGACGCGCGGCGCGAGGCCCGCGGTCGATATCGCGATGCGGACCGGTCCCGCCTTTGCGATCGCGGCCATCGCGACGAATCCGTAGCGCGGCTGATCGATGCAGCAGAGCAGAAAGCGATGACGATCGGAAAGCTCCCGCAGCCGCGCGGAGAGCGCCGCGTCCTGGGGCGTCGAGATCACGAAGAACGCGTCGCGCACGTCCTCGTCGCGCAGTAGCGCCGGATCGTGGATCGTGCGCACGCGCGCGCCCGCCTCTCGCAGCGCCGCGGTCTTCTCGATCGCTTCGCGGTCGTCGGCCGCGCCAACCACGACGCAGGAGCGCCCGTCGAGGTTGAGACCGACCGGGAAAAAGGGCTTTCGTTCGAAGACGTCCACGCGCAGTTCCCCGGCTAGAAGTCGACCGGGCGCAGATAAAACTCGTTGATCGCGGTGTTGGTGAGCATCGCGGTCGTCGGGAGATGACGCTTCCAGTGCGTGGCGTCGACGCGGTTGCGCACCAGGGCGATGTCGCCGGCACGGAACCCGCGCTCGACGAGCTGCGCGTCGCTGTAGCCGAGCAGGAGCTGCGCGAGGATCGCGTCGGCCCGGGCGTAGCTAATGCCGAGGTCGGCTTCGTCGGTCTGATCCGCCTCGAGGTCGGCGCTCGGCGCCTTCTCGATCAGCGCCTGCGGGACGCCCAAGTAGCGCGCAAGCGCCCAGACTTGCGTCTTGAAAAGATCGCCGAGCGGATTCACCGGCGGCGTATCGTCGGCGTGCCACGTGAAGTATCCCAGAAGACGCTCGGTTTTGTTTCCCGTGCCGATCGGCAATGCATCGAGCTTCGCCGATTGATCGAAGAGCACGACCATCCGCATGCGGGCCATGACGTTGCCGCGACGGCGCGCGTCGGCGTCCGGCTCGAACTGCAGGTAGCCGTCGACTGCGGCGGTGATCTCGATCGTGCGCGCGTCGATTCCGAGCGCATCGACGACGAGCCGCGCGTCGGAGAGGCTCGAAGGGCTCGACGTACGATACGGCATTTGCAGCGCGAAAACGCTCTGCGGACCGAGCGCGCGCGCGCAGAGAAAAGCAGTCACCGCGGAGTCGACGCCGCCCGAAAGCCCGATGACGGCGCGAGCGATCCCGCGCCGTTCGATCAGCTCGTCCCGCAAGAACGTCTCGAGCCAGGTTGCGGTAACGGCCGGATCGATCCCGGGCGGCTCGGGGAGCCCGGCCGGCGCCTCAACGATCGGCAGTGTCACGCCGGCCTCGCGGCAGCGGAAGCTCGTCATCTAAGAGCAGATCGGGTAGGACCGCACCCAAATCGCCCAGCAGCGGCAGACCGGCGCGCGCCAGCTCGATCTCTCGCAGATCGAGATCCGCCCGCACGATGCACGCCTCGGACGGCGGCGCCTGCACGACGATCGCGCCGCGCGGATCGATGATGCAGGACGATCCCGTCATGCCCTTCCCGCCTTCAAACCCGGTGAGTCCGGCGTAGATAATGAAGACGCCGTGCTCGATTGCCGCCAATCGCAGCATCTCGCGCCACTGCGCGATGCTGGCGAGCTCGCCTTCGTGGTCGATGCCGCGCCCGGGCGAAGCGCTCGGTACGATCAGGATGCGCGCGCCCTTTACGGCGGCCAAGGTCGGCACGATCGCATGGCAGGAGTCTTCGCAGATCAAGAGCGCGACCCGGCCGTACTCGGTGTCGAAGACCCCCAACTTCCGGCCGCGCGAGAGATATCGTTCCTCGTCGAAGACGCCGTACGTCGGGAGAAACATCTTACGGTGGAGATGGACGATCCGCTCGCCTTCCTCGTCGACACGCACGTAGACCGCGCTGTTATAGTACGTCCCGCCGTCGTTCTCAAAGAACCCCGAAACGATGTCGACGCGCCTCGATCCGGCTGCCTCGCGCCACGTTCGTGCGAGGTCGCGCGCAAAGCGCTCCGCCGGGAGCGCCAAGTCGTAGACCGCGCCTTCCAGGAAGTAACCGGTCAGCGCGCCTTCGGGAAGGACGACCAGCCGCGGCGACTCCGTCGCGAGCTGAGCGAACGCCTCGCCGGCGCCGCGCAGGTTCTCCTCGTATCGGCCCTTCGCGGGCTTGGTCTGCACGATCGCGACGCGCAGCCGGCTCGTCGACTCACCCACGCGTGTCACTTGCCACGCTGGTCGCGAGCTCGACCTGATCGTCGCCGGGGATCTTCATCCCCAGTTGTCCGGCGCAGGCTTCGGCCGGATACGTCCAGATCTCCGCGAGCGTCGGATGCAGATGCGGTATCCGCATGAACTGCTCGACCGTCGCATCGAAGCGCATCGCCACGATCACTTCGTGGATCAGTTCCGAGCCCTGTGGGCCAATCACCGCGGCGCCGAGAATAACGCCGCTCTGCGGATCGGCCATCATCTTGACGAAACCCTTGGTCTTGGCCAAGCACTGCGCCTTGCCGTGCTCGGCGAAGTCGTAGCGTCCGCTCACGTACTCGATGCCGCCGCGACGCAGTTCCTTCTCGCTCATGCCTACGACGGCAACCTGTGGATCGGTGAAGACGGCATGCGCGCCGATCAGACGGTAGTCGGCCTCCTCGCCGAGATGCAAGCAGGCGTTGCGCGCCGCAACCTCACCCTGATAGATCGCCACGTGCACCAGCATATACGCCCCGGTGACGTCGCCGACGGCATAGATGTTTGGAACGGTCGTGCGTAGCATGCGGTCGACGGCGATGCCGACCGGCCCGTATGCGACGCCCGCTTTCTCGAGGTCGAGCCCCGCGACGTTCGGCGTCCGGCCCAGCGCGTAGAAGATCTCGTCGGCGACCGCCTCGCGTTCCTCGCCTTCGTGAAGGTAGGTGACGACCTTCTTCCCGCCGCGCTGCTGCGCGCGCAGCAGCTTCGTTCGAGTCCGAACCTCGATCCCTTCATCTATGAAGTACTCGGTGAGCGCCGTGCCCACGTCGTCGTCGCTCTGCGTCAGCAAGTGGTCGCTACGGATCAAGATTTGCGTGCGCGCTCCCATCCGAGAGAGGAACTGCCCGAGCTCGCAGGCCGTGTAGCCGCCGCCCAGCACGACGACCGACTCGGGAATGCTCTCGAGATCGAGGACGGCGTCGCTGTCGACGTACCCGACCTCATCGAGCCCCGGCAGCGCGCCCGGCGAGATGACGCTCCCGGTCGCAATCACGAAGGTCGGCGCTTCTACCACGACCTCGTCGCCGACGGCGATTTCCGTGGGCGAGAGAAATCGCGCGGCGCCATGGTAAAGTGGAAACTCCTCGATGCCCGCGATGCGATAGTCGGCGAAATCTCTGACGAGGGCGCGCTTGCGCGCGGCGATATAGGGCACGTCGACGTCGATCGCCCCAACGTTGATACCCAGCGCGCGCGCCTCGCGCGCATCGTAGAGCGCGTCGCTCGATGCAATCAGGGCTTTGCTCGGCATGCAGCCTCGTAGGATGCAGAGGCCGCCTAGCGGGCCGGGATCGACGAGCGCCACGTTGCAGCCGACGTCCAGGACGGTGCGCGCGGCGGCGTATCCGCCCGAACCGGCACCGACCACGACGACATCGTGGCGACGACGCTCCATGTTTACGGGGCCTCGTTAACGCCCGGCTGGGCGAGCACCGAGCCGATGAGTCGATTCGATAAAGCGCACGGTTCCGCTCGAGTGAACCAGAATCGAGTGGGTTCGCGCCTGGTTTCCGAAGAAGCGCACGCCCCGCACCAAATCGCCGTCGGTAATGCCGGTCGCGCAGAAGATGACGTCGTCGCTGATGACGAGATCGTCGAGTTCCAGCACGCGCTTGAGATCGCCGAATCCCATCTCGACGGCACGCTTGGCCTCCTCCTCGTTGCGCGGCTCGAGACGCCCCATGAAGTTGCCGCCGAGGCATTTGATTGCGGCGGCCGCGAGCACGCCCTCCGGCGCGCCGCCGGTTCCCATGGCGACGTGAATGCCGGTCGACTCGATCGCGGTCGCGATGCATGCGTCGACGTCGCCGTCGGAGATCAGCCGAATGCGCGCGCCCGCGGCGCGCACGTCGCGGATGAGATCGGCGTGACGCGGTCGATCGAGAATGATGACGCACACGTCGTTGATCGGCTTCTCGAGCGCGTTGGCAACCGCTTCGAGGTTCTCGCGAACCGGAGCGTCGATGTGAACGTACGCCGCCGCCTTCGGGCCGACCGCTAGCTTCTTCATATAGGTGTCCGGGGCGTGCAGCAGTCCGCCGCGCTCCGAGATCGCCATCACGGCTATAGCGTTGGGCAGCCCGTTCGCCACGAGATTGGTTCCTTCGACGGGGTCGACGGCGATATCGACCTCTTCACCCCCGCATCCAACCTCCTCGCCGATATAGAGCATCGGGGCCTCGTCGCGCTCCCCTTCCCCAATGACGATACGACCGGTGATCTCCATCTCGCCGAGCGACTCGCGCATCTTCTCAACCGCCGCATTGTCGGCCGCGTCGCGCTCGCCGCGCCCCATCCAGCGCGAGGCTGCCAGCGCCGCGCTTTCGGTGACCTTGACGAAATCGAGGGAGTGAACCGGGTGATCCAGGACCGTACGCATGATAGAGCGAGCCATTTCTTAGGGAACCTCCCTTGGAGCGTACAAAGGGAAGCGGCTCATTTCCTCTTAAACAGTGTGACCGCGTGACCGCCGGTACCGATCTCTCACAACCGCTCCCGTTGCGCCTCTTGCGTCCCGGCGATCTGCTGGCCGCGGGATGGGCGGCGCTGATTGCCGTCGCGTCGGCGGGCCTCACGCTCGGTTTCTTCGCCTGGTACGCGCTCATCGTCCCGCGACACAGCGCGGTTTTGAGCGAGCTGGGGCTGCTCGTGGGAGCGTTGGGCGGAGTCGCGGCGGCGCTCGCCCTCTGGAACGCGTACGCGCGCTACTTCTCGCGGCGAGCCGGCATCACGCTCGTTCGCTCGCTGCAGTACGACGCCCTCACGTGGCCGCCGTTTCTGCTGCTCTGGTTTACGTTCGTCCTCGCCCCGCAGCTCACGCACGGAGCGCGGCTCTTCCTGGTCGCTCTGATCCTCTTCTGCCTCGGCAAGCTCTTGATCGCCGCGCGCTTCAATCAAACGGTGCGCGAGGTCGCAATCGACTTCGCCGCCACGCGAGTGGCGATCGTCGTGATCGCCGAGCTGGCGGCGGTGATCATCGGCCAGCGCGCGGGCACGCACGTCCAGGAGTCGCAGCACGTGCTGCTGGCGGTCTGGGGACGCTGGGATGCGGTGCACTACTTGAACATCGCAACCCAGGGGTACCAAGGGACGGACATGGCCTTCTTTCCGCTTTTCCCGGCCCTGATCCGCATCGTCGGACCCCTGGCGGGGAACCACCTCATCGCCGGGCTCCTGATCTCCAACGCATCGTTCTTCTTCGGCCTGCTCTACCTTTATAAGCTGCTCGAACGCGAATACGACCGGGCCGTCGCGCGGCGCGCGATCTTCTACGTCTCGATCTTTCCGACCGCCGTCTACTTCACCGCGGTCTACACCGAGTCGCTCTTCTTCATGCTGACCGTGGCGTCGTTTTACTATATGCGCGGCCGGCGCTGGTGGCTAGCCGGCATCCTCGGCTTCTTTGCCGCGCTCACGCGGGTGGAAGGCATCTTGCTCGTCGTGCCGTTCGTCATCGAATGGTTTGCGCAGGAGCGGCCGATCGATCTGCGCGCTCTGCGGGATCTCGTGCCCGCTTTGCTGATCCCGCTCGGCCTCGTGCTCTTCATGGGCTATCTTTGGGTGCTGCGGGCCGACCCGCTCTACTTCTCGCACGTCCAAATCCACTGGAACCGCTCGCTCGCGCCGCCGTGGGTTAGCCTCGTCAACGCCTTCGAGAAGATCGCCCACGCGACCGGGTCGCAGCTCGTCGCCAATCAGTCGCTCGAGATCGGCTTCACGCTGCTCATGATCGGCGTGCTGCTGGGCGGGTGGCACACGCTGCGCCCTTCCTATATCGCCTATATGGCGCTCTCGATTCTCGTGCCGATGTCGACCTCCAACCTGATGTCCATGCCGCGCTTCGCGCTGGTGCTCTTCCCAATGTTCGCGATCTTGGCCCGTTGGGGACAGCGCCCGTGGGTAAACAACGTCATCCTCGCTTTCTCGCTCCCGCTGCTCGGGCTCTTCACCGTCCTCTTTGCAGATTGGTACTGGGTTGCGTAACGATGCGGCGCAGGGTTTCGTGCGGGATTTGAGCCGCCGCCGCGGCGTGCGGCAGTTCCTCAAGTTCGGGATCGTCGGCGCCTCGGGCACGGTCGTCAATTTCGTCACCGCGCACGTGCTCGAGAAGACCACGACGCTCTCGTGGTTTTCCTGCTTTGCGATCGGCTTCATGCTCGGCGGCATCTCGAACTACGTCCTCAATCGCATATGGACGTTCGGCTCTCGCCGCAACCCGCTGGTCGAGGGCCTTCAGTTTCTCGCCGTCTCGGCGGTGGCGCTGCTCATCGGGAAGGTCGTCTTCGAGATCGCTGGGCGAACGGGATTCCACCACTTTACGACGACCTGGTTCGTGGCTACGATGTCGGGCGTCTTCATCAATTTCTTTCTCAATAAGTACTGGACGTTTCGCCACCTGAATTGAGAAACGTCGGGCGCTGGGAGCTGGCTCTCGCGGCGGTCCTCCTGTTGGGATTGGCGCTGCGGCTGCACGGCATCCACGACCCGCTGCTCGACCACCCGGGCTGGCGCCAAGGCGACACCGCCGCGATCGCGCGCAACTTCGCGCGCCTACAGTACAACGTCTTCTACCCGCAGACGACGTACAACGGGCCGCCGCCGAACTACGTGGAGCTGGAGCTGCAGATCGTGCCATTTGTGGCCGCGACGCTCTACAGGCTCTTCGGCGTACACGAGGTCTTCGGGCGGGGGATCGCGCTCGCGTTTAGCCTGCTAACGATCGCCACGCTCGGCTATTTTGGCCGCTGGTTGTTCGATAGCGCGCTCGCCGGCGTCGCGGCGGCGTTCTGCTACGCGATCTTTCCCGGCAGCATCTATTACGGCCGAACGTTCATGCCCGACGCGGCGATGGTCTTCTTCCTGACGGCCGCGCTCTACGCCGCGACGCGCTATTTCACCGGCGATCGCGCTTCGTGGCGGGCGCCTGCGTGGACCACCGCGCTCTTGACGCTCGCATACCTCGCCAAGCCCGTCGCCGTCGTCGCGCTCGTGCCGTTGGCCGGACTCTGTTGGGAGCGCCTGCGGCGCGGGCGGCCGTTGCAACCCGTCGCAACCACGGTGCTCTTCGCCGCGCCCCTGCTGGTGCTCGGGCTCTACGGCCGCGCCGTCGCGGCGCACGCCGAATGGCACTGGGCGAGCGGGATCATGCGCCTTCACGTCCTCCCCGCGCTGGTGGCCGCATTCGAGAGCCCGCGCGCTTTCGCCGACAAGCTCGTGCAGTTTCGGATCGTTTTGGGGATGTTGCGCCAAACGATGCTTGGAGGCGCCGCATTTCTCTGCAGCGTCGCGGCGTTCGTCGCGCTGCCCTGGATCGGCGCGCGCAGCAAAGCCCTGCTCTGGTGTTGGCTAGCCGGCGGACTCGCCTACGTCTTCGTCGTCGTCACCGTCGAGCGCGTCGACTACTACATGTACCCGCTGCTGCCGCTCTGCGCTTTGGTCCTCGGCGGTGCGATTGCCTACGCGCTGGCTGCCCTCGCGCGCGCGGACGCGGCGCCGGCAGTCCGCTACGGTTTCGTCGGTTTGTTAACGGCTGTGGCGATTGCGGCCGTCGTGCAGAGCCGCGCCGCGATCGCACCCTACTACGCGTATAACAAACAGGCTTACCGTGACGCCGTCGCCCTCGACCGCGCGCTTCCGCGCGACGCGCTGGTCGTGATCGGCCACTATGGTCCCGACGTGCAATACTATGTCGACCGCTTCGGCTGGGAGGAAGATGCCGCGCTCTGGACTCCCTTTGACGAGGAGAGCGCGATCCGCAAGGGCGCGCGCTATTTCATCTCGATCGAGGACAACCGCTTACGCCATAACCTCGAGCTTTGCGCGTGGCTCCAGCGCTTTCCGCTGCTCGGCCCATCCGCGCAGTGGCCCGTCTACCTGACGGATCCGGCCAAAGAGCTTCCCGGAGCCGACGGCTTCTGGCGCGCATTCCGCAAGGCCGAGCGAATCGGAGCCGGACGCGCGTTCCTCGACGCCACCGGCCGTTGCCGCGTCAGTAGCTGACGCGCGCGCTGTCGAGCAGCGCGCGAAAAGCCTCCGGCCCGACGGAAATGCTGCCTCGATACGGATAGTCGAGCGCCAGGACTAAGAAGAGCACGAGGCCGATGAGGAAGGCGAGGCCGCCGACCATGAGCAGCTGCATCAGCGTGCGGTCGAAACCGAAGAGATACGTAAAGGCAACCGTCACGTAGGCCCCCGTGATCAGCACCAGCCACATGATCTTGTTTATTCCGGTGGCGTCCACCGTCAGGCGTGTCTCCCGGTCCATCAAGGCCGTATCCACCGCGGAGAGCATCTGCGAGTGAACGTCCTCGAGACCCCGCGAGGTCACCGGCAGGGCTCGGATCTCGCGCGCGACCGACTCGAGCAGCTGGTCGGCGTCGTGCGATTGGTCGCCGCGGCGCATGCGCGGCCACTCGTCTTTGATCACGGAGCGGACGTACGCGTGAAGCGATGCGCGCAACGCCTGCGAGTTCGGAAAGGCTTGTGAGTCCCGGAAGACCGTGGCGAGCGCGCCGGCCTCCTCGTAGCTGCGCGTCTCGGCTTGCTGGAATCGCTCCCACACGCCGATCGCCACGAATGCGAGCAGGACCGCGTAGATGACGCCGATGACCGCCAAGATGAAGCCGGCCCGATCGTTGTGCGCGGTGCGAATCTCGCTCGACGTAAATCGCGCGACGAGAAACCCAAAGAACAGCGTCGAGCCGACGAATCCTCCGACGACGAGGACGCCGGCCAGCAGCGTCGGCAGGCTCTCTAGCCAGGAGATCGCCGCTCCGGCGCTTTCCATCACGGCAGCGGTAAGAGCGAGGCCGCCCCAAAACCGGTCGATTGCGCCGGCTCTTCGGGAACGCCGGAGTTGACCAGCTGCCGGTAGACGATCAAGCGGTTGGTGTCCTTTGCGACGTCGAGCTGCAGCTCGTAGCTGCGCTTGATCGCGGCCGTGAGGTCGTCGCCGTCGAACGTATATCCGAAGCGCTTGAGGCTGCGCAGCAGCAGCGCGTTGGTGACGTTGAGCTGCTGATAGGCTCGTTGAATCTCGAGGCCCGTGGCGTGATAGGTCGGATAGTTCGAGAAGACGATCTCTCGCTTGAGCTTGGCCTGCTCGATCGTCGCTTTGAGCGCCGCCAGCGCCGCGCCCTGGGGATCCACGCGCAAGCCGCCCTCGACCGTCTCCAGCGCGTCGTCGAAGTTGCCTTTGCTGTACTGAACGTGTGCCAGCGCCGCCGCTGCCTGCACGAATCCGGCACGCGCGGGCCCGTCATTCGGATCGACGCGAAGCGCCAAACGGTACGAAAGCGCGGCATCGCGCACGTTCCCGCGGGCGAGCGCTACGTCGCCCTGGTGGACGCGCGTGTCGACGATCCAATGCTCGATCGAACCGGCGCATCCGCTCAAGAGCATCGCGCCGCAGATGGCGGCAATAAACCTACATGTGAACGTGCGTTGCAAACTGAGCCACTACCTCGATGATGACCGCGGCCGGATGGAGAATCGCCTGCGAGAGCAGCGACCCCACGATGGCCGTGAGTGATAGATAGAATACCATGGAACGCACTTCCTCGATGCTGCGCTTTCCGTGGATCGCTTGGTCGGTGATGATCGCGGACGTCGGATCGACGAAGAGCGTGAAGGCGACCGTTCCGACCCCGTTGATGATCCCCGAAAGCCCGATCGCGGTGCGCGCGACGGCGACGTTGAGAACCGAGGCAAGGTACGAGGCTTGAACGCCGATCGCGTAGACGCACATGACGATGGTATTGAAGACCAGCAGCCGCTTCGGCAGCACCCGCCAATCGTAGCCGCGCAGCTCGGCGAGCCGCGGGACGCGCGCCGCGCGAAAGACGTCGGCGATGACCGCGGGCGAGGCCAAGCGCGCCAGCGAGTGCGGGACCGACCCGCGCGCCTCGAACGAGTGCACGCCGCGCCGGAAAAGGTAGGTGAAGACCGGAAGGAAGAGCGCAAAAACGATCATCCCGAGCGTGCCTGCCAAGACGATCAAGCGCAGCTGCATCTCGAAGACGTGGTGCCAGGCCGCAGCCGCCGCCGGATCCGCTTGCAACTTGCCGACGGCGTTGCCCGCCTCGTCCGAGAGCGGTCCGACGAAGAAGACCATCAAGAGGTTGGCTAGCCGTCCGGCCGTGACGAACAGGTTGAAGAGCGAGATCGAGGTCGCGATGCGCTTGGTTTGAACGCCTGCGAGCCGGGCGGCATACGCGCCGATCGTGACGCCCTGCACGATGAAGGTGATCGCCATCGCGCCCAGCAGCTTGCCGTTCCACAGGTGCGGCACTGCTGAAACCACGCCAACGATCGGGTGCACTTACGCGGCGCTGCGGCTCCACGCGATCGCCGATTCGTCTACCGGACCGATGATGCACAAGCCGAGGTTCTCCTCCCGCAAGAGGTCGCGCGCGATATTCTGCACCTCGGCTGCGGTGACCGCGTCGATTCGCTGCTCGATCTCCTCGGGCGTGACGTGGCGGCCGAATGCGAACTCGTTGCGCCCCAGACGTATCATCCGGCTCGAGGTCGACTCGAGGGAGAGCGTGAGATTGCCCTTGATGTGCTCTTTGGCAAGCTGGAGTTCGTCCGGGCCGAGCGGCGTCGCGCGGGCGCGGCCGAACTGATCGACGATCACGTCGATGCAGGCTTGCACGTTCGCGGGCGACGTTCCGGCATAGACGCCGAAGAGCCCCGCGCCGCGGTAGGCGGCCTGAAACGAGTAGACGCTGTAGACCAAGCCGCGCTGCTCGCGGATTTCCTGGAAGAGACGGCTAGACATGCCTCCGCCCAAGACCGTGTCGAGGAGCGAGAGCGCGTAGCGGCGGTCGTCCCGCACGTCGATACCGCGGGTCCCCACGATGACGTGTGCCTGTTCGCTATCCTTATATTGCACGTGCGCGGCGGGGGTCGCCGTCGGCCGCTCCGGCTCGGGGCGCGGACAGGCGCCTTCGAACGACGCGAACTGTTCGCAGACGAGCTCGACGAAACGATCGTGCTCCACGTTGCCCGCGGCTGCCACCACGACCGAGTTCGGCGCGTAGTGCTCCCGCATATGGGCCCGCAGGTCGTCGGACGTGACGCGCACGACCGAGTCCGCGAAGCCGATAGTCGGCTCGCCCAGGCTCGATCCGCTCCACATGGTCTGCAAGAAGACGTCGTGAATCAGCTCGTCGGGCGAGTCCTCGTACATCTTGATCTCTTCGAGGATGACCTTCTGCTCTTTGCTCAGCTCTGCCGGATCGAAGGTCGAGTGGAGGAACATATCGGCGAGCACGTCGAGCGCAAGCCCGACGTGACGGTCGATGACCTTGGCGTAGTAGCAGGTCGTCTCTTTGTCGGTAAAAGCGTTGAGGTTTCCGCCGACGCCGTCCATCGTTTCGGCGATATGCCGCGCGCTCCGGCGTTGCGTCCCTTTGAAGAGCATGTGCTCGACGAGATGTGAGATGCCGCGGCGTTCGTGGACTTCCAGCGATGAGCCGACGTCGGCCCAGATCCCGACCGTCGCCGAACGCACCGCAGGCATCGCCTCGGTCAATATCCGCAGCCCGTTGGGAAGCGTCGTCTTTCGGTACATTACGTGGCCCGCTTGAAGGCCGTTCGCGCCCACTCCTCGTCCCAGTAGACGCCGTTGCCGTCGCGGGCCGCGCGCGCGGCGAGCGCCGCCGACGCCTCGTCCCGGCGGACGGTGATGCTGAAGACGGTGACGGTGGTGGGCTTCGCCAGGTCGCCGTTCACGACGGTCGCTTTGCTGACCGCGACCGGAACGCTCGTCCAGAGGTCGACCTCTTCGGCCGCCGGCGCCGCGGCAAACGCCTTGGAGACCAACGCGACGACTTCCGAGACGAACGCCTCGCGCGTGATCGGGCTCTCGAACTTGACGCCCCAAACGCGCAAGCCGACGATCAAGTGCCCGTCCAGCTCGTTGGCGGAAACTTGGCTTACCTCGGCCGCCCATCGGCTGGTGAAGATCGCTTCACCGATATGTTCGGCCACGTCGCGCCGATTGCCGACCGCGCGGGCCTCGGCATCTAAATCTGCAACGCTCGGCTCGTACGCAGGAGCGATGCCGCCCGTAAGCGTCACGGCGAGCGCCGCCGCGAAGAACGTCTTAGTAAGATTGCGCAAAGTACGCCCTCGCAGTGGCCGGCTCGCCGCAAGCCGTGCACGTAAGGTCGCCCGCTTCGAGCGGCCGCAGGACGCGCGTCGTTGCCGTCGTCTCGGTCTTGATCTTCGCCTCGCATTCGGGCCGTTCGCACCACGCGATGTCGACCATACCGGCTCGGCTCTTGCAGAGCTCGAAAAACTCCGCGCGATCGCTGGTTCGGAAGGTGTGCGTATCGAGAAAATGTTTGGCTTGCTCGTAGAGCGATCGCTGAATCTCGTCGAGCAGCGACGGCAGCTTGCCGGCCAGTTCGGAGAGCGCCACGCTCTGACGCTGTCCTTCTTCGCCTTGAGCGCGATCGCGCCGGGCCACGATCGCAGTCCCCGCGTCGACGTCGCGCGGTCCGATTTCGATCCGAACCGGAACCCCGCGCAGATCCCACTCGCCGTACTTCCAACCCGGCTGCGCGTCGCGCGTGTCGACGCGCACGCGATGTCCGCGCTCGGTCAGCTCGCGGGCGACGGTGGCGCAGAGCTCGACCGCGCGCCCGTCTCCGGAGCGCACGATCGGCACGAGTACCGCCTCGATCGGCGCCATCTTGGGGGGGATGCGCAGGCCGCGATCGTCGCCGTGGACCATGATCAAGCCGCCCAGCATCCGCCACGAGACGCCCCACGACGTTGTGTACGCGTGCTTGATCGCGCGATCGGCGTCGACGAACTTGATATCGTAGGCCTTCGCAAAGTTCTGGCCGAGGTCGTGCGACGTCCCCGACTGGAGCGCCTTACCGTCCGGCATCAGTGCCTCGATCGAGAACGTCTCGACCGCCCCCGGAAAGCGTTCGCTCGCGCTCTTGCGGCCGACGTACACGGGAATCGCGGCAACGTTCTCGGCGAAATCGCGATAGAGATCGAGAATGCTCAACGTCTCTTCGCGCGCTTCGCGCGCCGTGGCGTGCGCCGTATGTCCCTCCTGCCAAAGGAACTCCATCGTGCGCAGGAACGGGCGCGTCGCCTTCTCCCAGCGGACGACGTTCGACCATTGGTTGATCAGGATCGGCAAGTCGCGATACGACTCGACCCATTGCGCGTACATCGTTCCGACGATCACTTCGGAGGTCGGTCGAATGGCGAGCCGCTCGGTCAGCTGCTCGCTGCCGCCCTGCGTCACCCAAGCCACCTCCGGGGCGAAGCCCTCGACGTGCGCGGCCTCGCGCAGCAACAGACTCTCGGGAATGAGGAGCGGAAAGTACGCGTTTTCGTGTCCGGTCGCCTTGAAGCGCGCGTCGAGATGTTTCTGGAGATTCTCCCACAGACCGAACCCGTAGGGCCGGAGCACGACGCATCCGCGCACCGGCGAGTATGAGACCAGCTCGGCCTTGAGGCAAACCGCCGTGTACCATGCGGAGAGGTCGGCCGCCTTGGGAGGAATCTCCTTGACGGCGCCCGGGGCGAGAGCTTCGGACATGACCGGCCCCGCTTCGCGCGCAGCGCCGAAACGGCCTTCGTCGGCGCATGAGTCGGCGATAGCGATGCCGCATACGGCTCGCATGCGCGGCAGCCGCAAGCTCTCGAATGCCATGAAGTTCGTACTCCTTATCGGCGTCCTGAGCTTCTTTGCGGACTTCGTCTACGAAGGCGCGCGCAGCATCACCGGGCCGTTCCTCGGCGTCCTCGGGGCCACCGGCGTGATCGTCAGCATCGTCGCCGGGTTAGGCGAGTTTCTCGGCTACGGCTTGCGCCTCGTCTCGGGTCCTTGGGCCGAACGAAGCGGACGCTTCTGGCCGATCACGATCGCCGGCTACGTAATCCAGATGACGGCCGTTCCGCTTCTCGCGCTGGCGACGAACTGGCAGATCGCGGCTCTCCTGATCGTGCTGGAGCGCGTCGGCAAGGCGGTCCGAAACCCGCCGCGAGACGTGATGCTCTCGTACGCAGCGCGCGATATCGGCTACGGGTGGGGTTTCGGCGTGCACGAGGCACTGGACCAATTCGGCGCGCTCTGCGGCCCGCTGGCGATGGCCGCCGTCCTCGCCTTCCGTCACGAGTTCAATCAAGCATTCGCCGTGCTCGTCATCCCGGCGGTGATAACCTTGGCGCTGCTCGCGATCGCACGGCTAACCTACCCGAACCCGCATGACGCCGGCTCGCCGCACAACCAGCTGCCGGCGCGCGACGGATTCCCGACGGTCTTCTGGCTCTATCTCGTCGGCGCGATGCTCGTCGCCGCCGGTTTTGCCGACTTCCCATTGATCTCGTTTCACCTGCAGAGCGGCGCCCTGCACGATCGGCAGGCGTGGCTCCCGGTCTTCTACGCCGTCGCGATGGCGGTCAGCGGGCTCGGCTCGCTTGGATTCGGAAAGCTCTTCGACCGCTTCGGCCTGATCGTGCTCGTGCCGCTGACGCTCGTCGCCGCCGCGTTCGCGCCGCTGGTCTTCATGGGAGGTTTCGGCCTCGCGTTGTTTGGATCGGCGCTCTGGGGACTCGGGATGGGGGTCCACGAATCACTCATTCCGGCTGCCGTCGCGCACATGGTCCCGCAGCAGCGCCGGGGAAGCGCGTACGGCATCTTCACCGGATCCTACGGCATCGCGTGGTTCGCCGGCAGCATCGTGATCGGCGTTCTTTACGGGCACCACGGCGCTTCGCTCGGCCCGCTGATCGCCTTCTGCGTCGTCAGCCAGCTCATCGCGATCCCGATCTTCATCGCCGTTAGTCGCAGAGTTCGCACAGGAGAGAGTGGTCATGCCTAAACTCACCCGAATCTACACACGCACCGGCGATGACGGTACGACCGGGCTCGTGGGCGGCCAGCGCGTCAAGAAGAACGCGTTGCTGATCGAGGCCTACGGGACGGTTGACGAGCTTTCCAGCGCGATCGGCCTGGCGCGTGCGGCGCTGCGACCGTTGCTGGAGAGCGTCGCGCGCGCGCAGCGCCTCGACGCGTGGCTCTCGTGGACGCAAGATGCGCTCTTCAATCTCGGCAGCGAGCTCGCAACGCTCCCGGCGGACCGGCGCCCCGATCGGCCGGCGATCGCCGGCGCCGACGTCGCCGCGCTCGAACGCGCCATCGACGAGGCGCAGCAAGAACTCCCCGCGCTGGCAAACTTCATCCACCCGGGCGGATCGCCGCCCGGGGCCGACCTCCACTACGCGCGCACGGTCTGCCGTCGAGCCGAGCGTCTCGGCGTCTCGCTGCTCGAGCGAGATGGCAGCGTGTCGGAGGAGGCGATGCGCTATCTGAATCGGCTCTCGGACGCGCTCTTCGTATGGGCGCGTTGGATCAACGACGCGCTCGGCATTCCCGAACATCTGTGGAATCCGACGAGCGTCCCGCCCGTAGGTCCGGCTGCCTCGTAGTCCGAACCGGACGCCTCAATGTCGTTTCTTTCCCGGCTCTTCGCGACGACCGACGTCGAAAAGCTGCGCGAGCTCGGCACGCGCAAAATCCTGCGCCGCGCGCTGACCGCAAAGGATCTGATCGCGATCGGCCTGGGCACGATGATCGGCGGCGGCATCTTCACGACGATCGGCACCGGCGTCAAGGGCGCGGGACCGGCAGTCATCGTCTCCTATCTCCTCGCCGGCCTCACGTCGTTCTTCGCCGCGCTCTGCTACGCCGAGCTCGGGGCGATGGTGCCGGTCGCCGGGAGCGCCTACACCTACGCCTACGCCACGATGGGCAAACTCTTCGCGTGGATCATCGGCTTCGCGTTGATTTTCGAGTACGGGATCAGTGCGGCGCCGGTCGCCCAACAGTTCTCGGCGGCGATTCAGGACGTCTTCAAGAGCATCGGCATCGCGTTGCCCCAGTGGGCGCAAGAATCGAACCTGGTCGTCCACGGTTCGTGGTGGCTCCCGTCGAGCTGGGATCTCGCCCACTCGCAGTGCGATTTCGTCGCAGCGATCTTCGTTATCGGGCTAAGCATGCTGCTCTCGGTCGGCATCCGGGAGTCGGCAACGGTCAACAACGTCTTCGTCGTCCTGAAAATCTCGGCGCTGGTGGTCTTTGTCATTGCGGGGCTCTTTCTCTTTCACGCTGCGAACCTGCACAACTTCAACCCGGTCGGGTGGGGAAAGCTCCATCCGTTTGGAGGCATGGCCGACTATTCGTCGTCGGCGCAGCCGTACGGCATCATCGCAATCGGCGCGTACGTCTTCTTTAGCTACATCGGCTTCGACACCGCGACCACGACCGCCGAGGAGTGCAAGAATCCCCAGTTCGACGTTCCCGTCGGCGTGATCGGTGCGCTTGCGATCGGAACCTTGATCTACTGCGCGACGGCGATCGTGCTGGTCGGCGCCGTGCCATGGAACCACGTCCCGATCAAAAACCCGCTCGTCTACGCGCTCGCACCGCTCCACGTGCCAGCGCTGACCTGGGTCATCACGGTGGGCGTTCTGGCCGGAACGACGAGCGTCGCGCTCGCCTCGCTGCTCGGCCAATCGCGCATCTTCTACGTGATGGCGCGCGATGGCATGCTCCCGCCCGCCGTCGCCGCCGTGCACCCGCGCTTCAAGACGCCGCTCGTCACCACGATGTTCACCGGCGTCGTCGTCGCGATGCTCGCCCTGATCGTGCCGCTGAACAACCTGCTGAACTTGGTCAACATCGGAACGCTGATCGCGTTCTCGGTCGTGTGCGCGGGCGTGCTCTACTTGCGCAAGCGCCGGCCGGACCTCCCGCGCAGCTTCCGCGTGCCGTTCGTCCCGCTCTTCCCTATTTTGGGGATCGTCTGCTCGCTCTTCCTGGCCGTCTTCGGGCTCTCGCGCGCGACCTGGACCTGGTTCGCGATCGCGCTGGTCGCCGGACTGATCTTCTTCTTCGCCTACGGCTTTCGAAAGTCGAATCCCGCGGACGTCGTCCCCGTCGAGGAGCCCGAGGGACTCAGCGAATACGCCTAACCCGCAGGCCGGCGGCTACTGCGTCGACGACGCGCCCGCGGTGAGCGCCTCGCCGACGCCGGGCGTCGTCACTTCGATGCGGGCGTTGCGCGAATCGTACTTCGCGCGCACGTTGAGGGCTTGGGCGATCGCGTCCAGCGAGATCATCACGCGGCCGCGTACGCGAAACGGAGCGTGCTTGAGCGTCAAGGGTACGCCGTTAAGCGTTGCGCGGGTCTCGCCGACTTTCACGTGCAGCGTTTGCGGGCCGAGCACGACGTCGATCGTCCCGGTCTTCGCATCCGTCTGCGTTTCGGCGCCGAGCGCGTCGGCGATCGAACGCAGCGGCACGTAGGCCTTCTCGCTCGTGGTCGTGACCGGCGCGACGTCGCTGTCGATCCGCTGACCGTCCACGAGCATCACGATCGGGCGCGAAAAGGCGAGCAGCGCCGAAACGACGAGCGCGCAGGCGCCGACCAGCGCCAGCTCGCGCCAAGTCATACGGCCGACTCGACCACGCCCGCGCCGCCGATCTCGTCGAGATAGGCGGGATACTTCTCGGCGATGACCTTTTCGATCTCGAGGCGCAGCATGCCGAGCAGTTCGCTCTCGGGATAGGTTCCGACCAGCTCGCCGGCCCGATAGATCGCGCCCTTGCCTTTGCCGCCGGCGACGCCGACGTCGGCCATCTTCGACTCTCCCGGGCCGTTGACGACGCAGCCCATCACCGCAACCTTGACCGGCGCGCTATACGACCGTGCGATTGCCTCGACCGCGCGGCCGAGTTCGAGCACCGAGATCTCGGCGCGGCCGCACGACGGACAGGCCGTAATCTCGAAGCCCTTTTCGCGCAGCCCGAGCGCTTTGAGAATCCCCCAGCAAACCGGGACTTCCTCGATCGGATCGTCTGCGAGCGAGACCCGCAACGTATCGCCTATTCCTTCCCAGAGTAAGATTCCCAGACCGATCGACGACTTGATCGTACCGTCCCGCAGCAGCCCCGCTTCGGTGATGCCGAGATGGAGCGGGTACGGCGTCTTTCGCTCGCGCAGCCGCTCGTCCATCAGCCGGTAGGCGGCGACGGTCGTCGCGACGTCGTGCGCCTTCAAGGAGATCACGATATCGGTGTGCCCGTGCTCCTCCAGCATGTCGACGTGGCGCAGCGCCGAGAGCACCATCGCCTCGGCGGTGTGGCCGAATGATTTCTCGAGATCCGGCGCAAGCGAGCCCATATTGACCCCGACGCGGATTGGAATGCCGCGCGCTTTGGCCGCCGTCACGACTTCCACGACCTTCTTCGGATCGCGAATGTTGCCGGGGTTGAGGCGCAGCTTTGCGACGCCGGCTTCGATCGCAGCCAGCGCCATCTTGTGATCGAAGTGAATGTCGGCGACGATCGGAACGGGCGAGCGATAGACGATCGCGGGCAGCCCGGCGGCGTCCGGCGGATCCTTTACCGTGACCCGCACCACTTCGCACCCTTCCATCGCAAGCCCATAGACCTGTTCGAGAGTCTTGTCGGCGTCGGCGGTATCGGTCGTGGTCATCGACTGAACGACGACCGGATGCTCGCCGCCGATCCACACGCCCTTCGCGTCCTCTTTTCCGGTCTTGTTCTGCAGAAAAACCGGCTTGCTCTTGCGGCGCAAACGAAGCACTACATCACTCCTTGGCCGCTGACGATGCGCGCGATGTCGTGAAACGCCACCAGCACGATCAGCGCCATCAATGCGGCAAACCCTGCAAGGTGAACCATCGCTTCCTTCTCCGGATCCACCGGCCGGCCGCGAATGAGCTCGGCGATAATGAATGCCGCGCGCCCGCCGTCGAGCGCGGGAATCGGCAAGAGGTTGAAGAGTCCCAGCGCAAACGAAATGGTCGCCGCAAGCGAAAAGTACGGTCCCCAGCCCCAATCTTGCACCGTCGCCGCGACCTGGCCCATCCCGATCGGCCCGGCAATCTGCGGCGCGTACTTGGCAAACTGCGTGACGAGCAACCCGATGCTCCCCAGCGTCTGATCGGCGATCGCAACGAACTCTTCGCCGCTCTCGCGAACGGCGCGGCCGAAACCGACGCGCTCGTAGGCTGGAACCGGCGAAAACCCAATGCAGCCGAGATTCTTGCCGACCGGCGCCGGGCACGCGCGCGGCGAGACGTAGATTTCGTTGCGCACGCCGTTGCGCTCGTAGACCAAGTCGAGCCGCTTGCCCAAGGACGCGTGTATCTTGTCGACGAGGCCGCGGCCGCTGCCGATCGGGTTGCCGTCGATCGCGACGATCCGGTCGCCTGGGCGGATTCCGGCAATCGCTGCCGGCGAGCCCGCGAGGACTTCACCGACCACCGGCTGATTCGTTCGATCGCTCGCAACGCCGAAAGTCAGCGCCGCGACCAAGAGGATCACGTAGCAGAGCAGGAAGTTCGCCAATGGCCCGGCCAGGATGATCGCCAGCCGCTGCCACGGCGATTTCGATTGAAAGTTGTGCTCCGCCGCGCGTTCTTGCGACCGGAACTCGCGCTGCGCCTCGGCCTCGGAGACCTTGTTGTCCTCGCCTTCCATCGCACAGAAGCCGCCGATCGGCAGGGCGCGCAGCGAGTATTGCGTCCCAGTCCGCGGGCTCGTCCACCCGGCGAGCTTGGGGCCGAAGCCGATCGCAAACTCGTTGACGTGGACGCCGTTGCGACGAGCCAAGAAAAAGTGACCGAGTTCGTGCAACACGATCAGGACCGAGAGCATCACGATGAACGTGACGACCTTCCCGAGTCCGACCAGGGTAACGGCGGCTAAGAGTATCAAGGGTGCGACGGCCTTTCGACGGTTTCCACGATAGCTTCGGCGGTTTCCCGAGCCTCCCGGTCGGCTGCCCTGACCCCGCGCAGGGTAAGCTCTCCGGCTCGAACCCGGTTCATCGCCTCCTCAATTATATCGGGAATCCGGCCGAAGGTTATCCTCCCTTCGACAAACGCATCGACGGCGACTTCGTTTGCAGCCGAGAGCACGGCCGGAAGCGTCCCGCCGCCGGCGAGCGCCTCGTAGGCCAGGCGCACGCATGGGAAACGCTCGGGATCCGGCCCCTCGAAATCGTAGCGCAGGCTCTCCTCGGCCTGCTTGCGCCCAAGCGCTTGAAGCACATCCCGCTCCCCCGGCGCGGCGCCGCCTCGTTCCGGGAACGAGGGCAAGCGCTTGGGATAACTCAGGGCGTACCCGATCGGCACGCGCATATCGGGTGCGGCGAGCTGCGCCTTGACGCTGCCGTCGGTAAAAATGATGAACCCGTGTGCGATCGATTGCGGATGGACCACGATCGAGATTTGCTCGCCGGGGAAGCCGAAGAGCTGGCTCGCCTCGATGACTTCGAGCCCTTTGTTCATCATCGTCGCCGAGTCGATCGTATTCTTCGTCCCCATGCGCCAGGTCGGATGCGCGAGCGCGGCGGCGACCTCGGCATGCTCCATCGCTTCGCGCGGCATGCGCCAGAACGGTCCGCCGGAAGCGGTCAGCACGATCGTTTCGACGCTCGAACGATCCTCGCCGACGAGGCACTGAAAGATTGCGCTATGCTCGCTGTCGACCGGGAGCAGGCGCGCGCCGGTGCGCTGTGCCGATTCGACCAGCAACGCGCCGGCCGCGACGATCAGCTCCTTGTTGGCGACGGCGACATCGATGCCGCGTTCGACCGCCGCGAAGACCGCCTCGAATGCGACCGAACCGTCGGTTGCGGCAAGCACGAGATCGGCTCCGCTCTCGATCGCGACGCGCAACAGTCCCTCCGGACCGTCCTGCGCGGCGCTCGTCGCCTCGACGGCGAAACGGGCCGCCTGTTCCTGCAGCAACTCGACGTTGCGCCCCGCGGCGAGTCCAACGACGTCAAAAGCGTCGGGGTGACGGGCGATAACGTCGAGCGCCTGCGTCCCGATCGAACCGGTCGAGCCGAGGATCGCGATGCGCTTGCGATGACTCACTGGACCTGAAGGATCCCCAAGAGATGGAGCGTCGCAAAGAACGTGACGCCGCCGAGCAGGTACGAGTCGAAACGGTCCAGGACGCCGCCGTGCCCTTGGATCATGTCGCCGGCGTCCTTGACGCCGGCATCGCGCTTGAACGCCGATTCCACCAGGTCGCCGATTTGGGCAGCGATGCTGGTAAAGAGGCCGAGGACCGCGCCCTGCCACCACTGCAGGTGCAGCGGCGGAAACCAGGTTGCCGCGACCGCCACGATCGCCACGATGACGATCGCTCCCACCGAACCTTCAACCGTCTTCTTCGGCGAGATTTTCGTCAGGCGATGGCGCCCGAAGCTCGTCCCGACCAGCATCCCGAAGATATCCGTGAGCGCGATCACCACGATGACATAGAAGGTCAGCCACATTCCGTTGGGCACGATCTGCCGGATGAAGACGAAGTAGGTAAGCAGTTTCCCAATGTAGAGAACCGCGAGCAGCGTGTACGCGGTCCGTGCGAAGTAGCCTTTCTGCTCGCCGTACATCCCGATCGAGAATGCGACGATCACGATCCCGGCCAGCAGCACGCCTTCCCATTTGTGTAACACGCCGAAGACCGCCATCGCAACGTAGGCGCAGACGCCGAGCACGGCGACCGAGTACTCCAGCGGCTGCCCCTTGATCGCACAAAGATAGTTGAACTCGTAGATACTCGCGAGCGCGATCGCGAGCAGCAGCAGGTAGAACGTCCACGGAAATACGACGCAGAAGAGGCCGATCGCCGCGACGATCAGGCCGACGACGACGCGGCGCTCGGTCAAGCCCCGCCGAAGCGCCGTTCCCGCTGTTGAAACTCGATCAGCGCTCGTACCAAATCATCCTTTGAGAAGTCCGGCCAGTAAACGTCGGTCATGACCAGCTCGGCGTAGGCCGCCTGGTAGAGCAAAAAGTTCGAGAGGCGGTGCTCGCCGCCTGGCCGGATGAGCAGATCCAGCTCCGGAAGGTCCGCGGTGTAGAGATATCGGCCGATCGCCGCTTCGTCGATCGCCTCCGGATCCAGCCGGCCGCGCGCCACGTCGCGCGCGATCGCTCGAACCGCGCGCTCGAGCTCAGCGTGCGAACTGTAGTTGACGGCGAGATTGAGCAACAGCCCGGTGTTCGCCGCCGTTTTTGCCTGAAGATCGGCCAGCGCGCCCCGGGGCGCCGGGGGGAGAGATTCCCATTCGCCGATCACGCGCACCCGCACGTTGTTGCGCCGCAGCTCGATCAGCTCGTTACGCGCGAAGTGCACGCAGAGCTCGAATAGCAACGAAATTTCGGCGGCATCGCGGTTCCAGTTCTCGGTCGAGAAGCCGTAGACGGTGAGGGCGTCGATACCGAGGTCGCTCGCCGCTCGCGTCACGCGACGCAGCGCTACCATGCCGCGGCGGTGGCCCTCGATTGCCGGCAAGCCGCGCTCTTTCGCCCAGCGGCGGTTCCCGTCCATGATGATCGCGACGTGACGGGGGATGACGCTGGTATCGAGCGCGACGCGCGAGCCGGCGGCGAGCGAAAGGTTCATGGCCGGGGCCGCGCGCTCGGAGCCGCCGAGCACGATTCGTACGATTCGTAGCCGACCGTCAGGTCGGCGGACTGGTCTTCGTTCACTTTCATGCGAAGAACGCGAAGGGCGCCCCGACCGAGCCACGCGCCGTACGGGGCGAGCACGTGCATGCGGACCGAGCGATCTCGCAGCGCGTGCCGCGCTTGCACCTCCGGCAGCAGCGTCAAGTCCTGGCTCACACTTCCATGATCTCTTTCTCTTTGGCGGCTACCAGCACGTCGATCTCTTTGATGTAGCGGTCGGTCAGCTTCTGCAGGGAATCTTGCATACGCTTGTTGTCGTCCTCGGTGATCTCGGCCGATTTCAGCTTACCTTTTAGCTCGTCGTGCGCCCGGTGCCGTACGTTGCGAACGGCGACGCGCCCGTCCTCTGCCTTCTTCTTGACCAGCTTGGCGAGCTCTTTGCGGCGCTCTTCGTTGAGCGGGGGAATCACCAGGCGAATCGCGGTTCCGTCGATATTCGGCGTGAGCCCGAGATCGCTCTTCTCGATCGCTTTGCGGATCTCGGGCACGACGCCCTTATCCCAAGCGGTGATCAAAAGCGTGCGCGAATCGGGCGTCGAGACGCCGGCTACCTGTTTGAGGGGAGCGGTTTGACCGTAGGCCTCGACGTGGAGACGGTCGAGCAGCGCCGGCGACGCCCGTCCGGTCCGGATCGAGGAAAACTCGCCGCGCGTCGACTCCACGCACTTTTGCATGCGGGATTCGATCTCTTTGAAATACGCATCGTTCATGCTTACACGCTCCTCGCGCCTACCGCCGCCGTGCCCTCGCGCCGCCCGACGTAGGTTCCTATCGGCTCGCCCCAGATCACGCGCCGTATGTTTCCCGGCACGCCCATGTCGAAGACGATCACCGGCAGGGCGTTGTCCATGCAGAGGGCCATCGACGTCGAATCCATGACTTCCAAGCCCAGCTGCAATACTTCCATGTACTCGAGACGCTCGAATCGCGTCGCGCTCGGGTGCTTCTTCGGATCGGCCGAGTAAATGCCGTCGACTTTGGTCGCCTTGAGGATCGCCTCGGCGTTGACTTCGACCGCGCGCAACGCGGCCGTCGTATCGGTCGTAAAGTACGGGTTTCCGGTTCCGGCCGCGAAGATGACGACGCGCCCTTTTTCGAGGTGGCGAATCGCCCGGCGGCGGATGTACGGTTCGGCGATCTGGTGCATCGCGATCGCCGTCTGGACGCGCGATGCAACGCCCATGCGTTCGAGCGAATCCTGCAGCGCCAAGGCGTTGATGACCGTCGCCAGCATTCCCATATAGTCGGCGGTCGCGCGATCCATGCCGGCTTCCTCGTGGATCTTGCCGCGCCAGATGTTTCCGCCGCCGACGACGATGGCCACGCTGACGCCGGCCCGGCTCACCTCGGCGATCTGTTCGGCCATGACGCTGGTGGTGTTGACGTCGACGCCGACGCCGTCGCCCGTAAACGCTTCGCCCGAGATCTTCAGGAGCACGCGAGAGAATCGCGGCCCGCCGCCCTCACTCGCCAAGGGCATATCTGGCGAAGCGGCGGACTCGAATCTTCTCGCCGAGCGCCCCGATCGAACGGTGGACCAAGTCGCCGATGCTGATCGCATCGTCCTTGACGAACGCCTGCTCGAGCAGACAATGCTCCTCGAACCACTTGTTCAGTTTCCCTTCGACGATCTTCTCGCCGATCTCGGGCGCCTTGCCCGCCGGGACGGCGGCTCGAAACTCTTCGCGAAGCTGGTCCACGACGCCGTTCGGGACGCTCTCGCGATCGAGATACGCCGGCGACATGGCCGCGATGTGCATCGCGATGTCGCGCGAAAGTTCGCCGAACTTCGGATTGCGAGCGACGAAATCGGTCTCGCTGTTGACCTCCACGAGCACGCCGATCTTCCCGCCGGCGTGAATGTAGCTCGTGACGAGGCCCTCGTCCGCGGCGCGTTCGGCCTTTTTCGCAGCCTGCGCCGCGCCGCGCTCCAGCAGCAGAGCTTTGGCCCGCTCCACGTCGCCGGCCGCGTCGACCAGCGCCTTGCGGCAATCCAGCATCGGTGCGCTCGTCTCTTCGCGCAGGGTCTTGATCTCCTCGGGTTTGGGTTGGTAGGAGATCAAAGCCCGGCCTCCGCCAACGTCGCCGGCGCTTCCTCGCCGAACTCGCCGGCCGGCGCTTTGTAGACGCTCTCGTCATACGCGCTCTCGCTCTCGGTCTTCCCCTCGATGATCGCGTCGGCGATCTTGCCGACCATCAACTTGACGGCGCGGATCGCGTCGTCGTTTCCTGGGATCGGATAGTCGATCTCATCGGGATCGCAGTTCGTATCGATCACGGCAATGATCGGTATCTTGAGCTTCCGCGCCTCGAGGATCGCGATCCGCTCCTTCTTGGGGTCGACGATGAAGACCGCATCGGGGAGGCGATGCATATCCTTGATGCCGCCGAGAAAACGCTCGAGGCGATTCATCTCGTCCTGGAGCCTGGCGACCTCTTTCTTTGGTAGACGATCGAAGTCGCCTTGCATCTTCATACTCTCCAGCTCGCGCAGTCGCGTGATGCGCTTCTGGATGGTGGCGAAGTTCGTCAGCGTGCCGCCCAGCCAGCGCTGGTTGACGTAGAAGGTCCCGGCGCGCTCGGCCTCCTCGCGGACGACGTCTTGCGCCTGCTTCTTCGTGCCGACGAAGAGAATGACGCGACCCTCGCGCGCCAGCTGCTTGACGACCTCGTAGGTCTCTCGCAGCTTCTGCACGGTCAGCGCCAAATCGATAATGTAGATGCCGTTGCGCTCCTGGAAGATGAACGGCTTCATTTTGGGATTCCACCGGCGGGTTTGGTGGCCGAAATGGACCCCCGCTTCCAGAAGTTCCCGCATCGTAACGACGGTCATACGCAGCATAACCTTTCTGACTCCGGCCGCCGGCCATCCTGGCGTTGCGACCCTGCCTGGAGCCATCGCCACCCCGCCTCCTGCTGGGTGTATTAGTAGACAACCGCGCGATTATAGCACGAGACCGGGCCGCCTCCAAGCGCGGCCCCGCCGCCCGCGAGGGCTACCAAGCAAGCCGCCGAAGCGGTGATTTTGCCGGGACGTGCCGAAAGCGGCGCGCAATGCGTTGGCTGGTCACCGGCGGGCTCGGCTTCATCGGCTCCCACTTCATTCGTCTTGCTCTGCGCGAGCGGCCGAAGCTCGAGATCGTCAATCTCGACGCGATGACCTATGCCGGCAACCCCGCCAATCTGCGCGACCTGGAGAGCGATCCTCGCTACCGCTTCGTCAAAGGCGACATCTGCGACCCGGCTACGGTCGCGGAGTCGATCGGATCGGGCGTCGATGCGATCCTCAACTTTGCTGCCGAGACCCATGTGGATCGCTCCATCGTCGATCCCGAAGCTTTTCTGCGCACCGACGTCCTCGGGACGCACGTGCTGCTCGAGGCGCTGCGCGAGCGCGGTGTCCCGCGCTTCCTCCAGGTCTCGACCGACGAAGTCTATGGCGACGTCCCCACCGGCGAGTCCCTTGAGAGCGATCCGCTCCGTCCGCGTAGTCCCTACGCGGCGAGCAAGGCCGGCGGCGATCTCCAAGCTCTTGCCTACCATGCGACCTATGGCGCGCCGGTTTTGATCACGCGCGGCAGCAACACCTACGGTCCCAATCAGTATCCGGAGAAGATCGTTCCGCTCTTCATCACCAACTTGATCGACGACCGTCCCGTCCCCGTCTACGGCGACGGCCTGCAGGTTCGCGATTGGCTCTACGTCGAGGACCACGCGCGAGCAATCCTCTGCGTGCTCGAACGCGGAGAGGTCGGCAACGCCTACAACATCGGCGGCGGGAACCCGCGCAAGAACATCGACCTTACGCGATTGCTGGTGGAGGGCTGTGGCCGGTCGATCGAGAGCCACATCGAGCACGTCACCGATCGGCCGGGGCACGATCGCCGCTACGCCGTCGACTCCGCCAGGCTCCGGGCTCTCGGCTGGCGCGCGCAGACGACGTTCGACGTCGGCATCGCGGGCACGATTGCGTGGTACCGTTCGAACGAGCCGTGGTGGAGGCCGCTCAAGAGCGCGCAGCTGGCCCGATGAAAGGCGTCGTGTTGGCCGGAGGGCTGGGGACGCGGCTGCGCCCGCTGACGAAGGTCACCAACAAGCATCTTCTCCCGATCTACGACCGGCCGATGATTTACTATCCCATCGAGACGCTGCGCGCGGCCGGCATCGTCGAGATCATGCTCGTAACCGGCGGCAGCTCCGCCGGCGAGTTCCTGCGGCTCCTAGGCAACGGCGCCGAGCTCGGCCTGGAGCACATCTATTACGCCTACCAAGAGGGGGAGCGCGGCATCGCCGACGCGTTGAGCCTCTGCGAGCGCTTCGCCGACGGTCAGCCCTTCGTCGTGATCCTGGGCGACAACATCTTGCAACGTCCGATCGCGCCCTACGTGCAGAACTTCCGGGATCAGGGAATGGGCGCGCGAATTCTCCTGAAGGAAGTCGACGACCCGAGCCGCTTCGGCGTGCCGGTCTTCGAAGGCGAACGCATCGTCGCGATCGAGGAGAAGCCGGTCCGCCCGCAGAGCCGCTACGCCGTCACCGGCGTTTATATGTTCGACCGGCGGGTCTTCGAGTATATTCGCACGCTCGTGCCGTCGCAGCGCGGCGAGCTCGAGATTGCCGACGTGCACAATCGGTATATCGCGCAAGGAGAGCTCCGGTACGACGTGCTCGACGGTTGGTGGACCGATGCCGGTACCTTCGAGAGCCTCTTTCGCGCCGGCGAGCTAATCGCGCGCGAGCGAGGCGGGAGCTAGAGCGCCTACCCTTTGGCGTGAGGCAAGATCGGAAGCAGCGCGAGCGCCACGACGACCAGAATGCCGGCCAACGCCCCGCGGAACCAACGCTCGGGAAGCTTCGTCACCAGGTGCGATCCGACGAAGACGCCCGGAATCGAGCCGAGCAGCAACCACCCGGCGATCGCCGGATTGACGTCGCCAAACTTCCAGTGGCCCAGCAAGGACGGCACCAGCACGACAACCGCGAAGGCGAGATCGGTGCCGACGAGTCGGCGCAGCGCGACGCCCGGCGCGACGAGCAGCAACAATGGCAGCGTCAGCGAACCCGCGCCGATCGAGGTGACGCTCACCGTCAGACCTACGAAAAATCCAATTGCGGCGAGTCGCAGCGTCGGCAGATCGTCGGCCCGCGTGCTCTCGCCCGCAAGTTTGCGGTTGAAGACGATCCCCGCCGCCGAGATCAACAACGCCCCGGCAACGGCGATGCGTAGGACGTGTTCGAGTTGCTTGATGTCGAGATGGCGATGGAGATACGCGGTGATGATCACCCCGGCGATCGCGCCCGGTAAGCCGCCCACGGAGAGGCGCCAAAGCACCGACACCTGTACGGTACGCTTTTGAAGGTGCGCGAACATCGCTACGACGCGCGTTCCTAAAGCGAAGAGCAAGTCCGACCCGATCGCCGTGTTCGTCGTGACGCCGAGAAAGATCAACAGCGGCGTGGTGATGGCGCCCGCGCCGACGCCGCTGTACGCGGTGCAGGCTCCGACGACGAACCCGACGACAATGTATCCGATGCTTGAGCTCACGGCTTCGCCGTCACCTCAGTGGACGCCGAGGTGGCATAGACCCCGCAGATCACAACGAACCCCCTGTGTGTAGCAACCGGCGCTTCCGGCCGCCCGATCGGACGAGCCTTTCCGGCGCGGTCCATTTCTGAGGACCTGCGTCATCATTCAACACTCCCCCGAGCAGGTCCCGGTCGATCGGGTATCGCTTGCGGCCGGCATCACGGGTGTATCGGCTTGGGCGCCTCCTTTTCCTACCGCCCCGGCGTGCCGGATTGCCCGGCCGGCGGGCCGGTGCGCCGCTCTCGGGCATTAACCTCGCATCGCCGGACCGGGACGTCGTCCGGTGCCTCGATCCCCAGCTTTACCGTATTCCCCTCGAGTCCGACGACCACGATCCGGATCCGGTCGCCGATCGCGATGGCCTGGTTGGCCTTGCGGCTTACAACGAGAATAGAGCCCTCCTTGGCCTGCAGCCACGTTTCGGCCGCACGCTGAATTCGCTGCTAGGGTTCGGTGGCCTGCGCAAGCAAAAACCGCGGGAGCGGAGGTACAATGGTTAAAGATATCGCGTTCTTCGCGTATTCGGTGCGGGACGTGCCGCGCGCGCGAGCGTTCTACGGTGAGACGCTCGGCCTTGCACAAGGCGATAGCTTCGGCGATCATTGGATCGAGTTCGACGTCGGCAATACGACGTTTGGAATCGGGAACGGCGAAGGGCTGGGGTTCGAACCGGGTGCTTCGACCGGTGCGGTTTTCGAGGTCGACGACCTGAAGGCGATGCGCGAGCGCCTGGTCGCAAGCGGCGTCGAGGTCGGCGACGTGCACGAGTTCCCTAACTGCGCCACCTGCTTCGCGCGGGATCCGGAAGGGAATCGCTTCGCGCTCCATCAGCGGCGGAGTTCGACAAAAAAGCAGGCTTGAGGATTTCCTCAAGCCCGCGTTTTCGTTCTTCCGGTGAGCTTAGGCCGACGCGGGCTCGCGAGATGCTTCGATGAGTATCTGGGCCACCTCGGGGCGCGAGAACTCCTGCGGCGGCAGCTTTCCGGCGCGCAGCATCTCACGCACCTGCGTGCCGCTGAGCGCGACATGGTGGGAAACGTCGTGGCTGCAGGTCTTCTGCGAGCCCATCCCCTCGCAGCGCAGACAGTAGAAGCTATTCTCGAACCGCAGCGGCGTGATGCCGAGTTCTTCGGGCGTGAACTCGTCGAAGAGTTTCTGCGCGTCGTAGGTGCCGTAGTAGCTTCCCACGCCGGCGTGGTCTCGCCCGACGATGAAGTGCGTGCAGCCGTGGTTCTTGCGCATGATCGCGTGGAAGATCGCCTCGCGCGGACCCGCATATCGCATGGCCGCCTGCAGCGTGCTTAGCAAGACGCGATCCGAGGGATAGTAGTTCTCGATCAGGGCCCGATAGCACCGCATCCGTACGTCGGCGGGAATGTCGTCGCTCTTCGTCTCTCCGACCAACGGGTGGAGGAGGAGTCCGTCGACGATCTCCATCGCGCATTTTTGAATGTATTCGTGGGCCCGGTGGACCGGGTTGCGCGTCTGGAAGCCGACGATCGTCTTCCATCCGCGGCGTTCGAACTCGGCACGCGTCTCGCTCGGCGAGAGGTTCTCGGGATCGCGCTCGCGCGCCAGCACCCAGACCGGGCCGCCCACGAGCACCTCTTTGCGATCGTAGAGCGCAGCGACGCCGGGATGTTTCCCATCGTCGGTGCGGTAGACGTTCTGCGCCTCGCGTTTCTTGTCGTACTCGAAGACCTCTTCGATCTCCATCACGCCGCGTAACCCGCCGTCACCATCGTAGAGCGCGGCGCGCGTACCCGGGGCGGGTGCCTCGTCGCGGTCGACTGCCAGCACGACGGGAATGCTCCAGGGCAATCCGTTCGCCAGGCGCATCGAGGTCACGACGTTATCGTAGTCGGCTCGCGTCATGAAGCCCGTCAGTGGGCTCAGCGCCCCATTTGCGATCAGCGCCAGATCGTTGAGCTCGCGGGGGACGAGCGTCAGGCTGCGAAGCCCCTTGGCCTCCTCGCGCAGCTTGCCTTCGGCTTGGCCGGATTCGACCGTTCGATCGATCAGCTTGCCGCCGTGCGGTGCGATCATAGCTGCGCCTTCGCCTCCGCGTGGAGGTAACCGC
>JBARBD010000020.1:0-2376 GCA_049792675.1 Vulcanimicrobiaceae bacterium
CGGCGATCGAGACCATCGGCGCGCCGCACTCCTCGACCGCAGCGATGCACTCCTCGACGCTCAGGCGCCGGCGCAGGATGTCGTCGGGGTGCTGGATCTTGCCGCAGCCGGCACAGGCCAGGTTGCATTGCAGCAGCGGCTCGAGCTCAAGGACGAGCGGATACTTCTTTTCGCCGCGCAGCTTTTTACCGGCGACGTACTTGGCGACCGCTATTTTCTGTTGAAGTGGCATCGTCATGGGGTGGTGGCTTCCTTCACGATCTCGGCTTGCTCTCCTTCGCCGAAGCTTTTCTCACTAGTCGCCCTTCGACTCGCTACGCTCGCTCAGGGCTCGCGAAGCTAGCCGCGTCCTTCGACTCCGCGCCTCCGGCGCTTCGCTCAGGATGACAGGCTTCGGCGCTTCGCTCAGGATGACAAGCTGTTGCGAGGGCCATGGTTGGGAAAAGGTGGCGATAAAGGTGGTAGTTGATGTAAAAGTCGCGTGGGAAGCCCGTTCCGGTGTACTCCGGCTCGTCCCAGGTGCCGTCGCGCCGCTGATGCTCGCACAGGTAGGCAAGACCCCGCCTCGTCGCAGAGTGTTGCGCCAGGCCCGCAAGTTGCAGCGCATTCACCGCCCAGGCGGTCTGCGAAGCCGTGCTGCGCCCGATGCCGGCGAATGTCTCGTCAACGTAGGAGTGACAGCTCTCGCCCCAGCCGCCGTCGTCGTTCTGCACCGAGATCAGCCACGCGGCCCCGCGCTCGATCATGTCGTGCCCGGTCTTCAACGCGGCCAGCGCCGAGATCACGCACCAGGTGCCGTAGACGAAGTTGACGCCCCAGCGGCCGTACCACGCGCCCGACGGGCGCTGCGTCTCGCGCAGGTAGGCGAGGCCGCGGGAGACGTAGCGATTCGTCTCGTCGTAGCCGAGAGCGGCCAGCATCTCGAGCACGTGCGCGGTGACGTCTTCGGTCGGGGGATCGATCATAGCGCCAAAATCCGAGAACGGCATGCTGTAGAGCATCTCGCGGGTATTGTCGCGATCGAAGGCCGCCCACGCGCCGTTGCGGCAGTCCATCGCGAGCGTCCAGCGCCGGGCCCGCTCGACCGAGTCGCGGACCGCCTCACGATCGCCGCCTTCGAGCAACGAGAGCACGACGATGGTCGTGTCGTCAATGTCCGGGTAGCCGTCGTTATCGAACTCGAAGGCCCAGCCGTTCCCACCGCGCTCATCGGACTTCATGCGCCAATCGCCGGGTGCGTCGTCGGGAATCTGCTCGCGCAGCATCCAGTTCACCGCACGCCGCATGGCCGGGTGGGTTGCGTCCAAGCCGGCCAGCGCGAGCGCGCGCACCGCCCAGGCGGTGTCCCAGACCGGCGACATGCAGGCCAGAAAACGCCAACCGGTCCGATCGTCAATGGTGAAGCGGCGCATCCCCTCGATGCCTTTGCGCATCACCGGATGGTCGAGCCCGTAGCCCATCAAGTCGAGCGCGATCAGCGAGTAGACCCACGGCGGTTGGATGCCGCCCCAGCTGCCGTCGGCTTCTTGGCGCTCGATCACCCACTGCGCGATGCGCGCCTGGGCGTCGTCGCGACGGGGCGGTCGCGGCAGGCGTTCGTAGAGCTTCTGCAACTTCTCGACGTACATCAGCCAGTGGCGCTCGCCGCGCACGCGGTGCAGCTCGTCTTCGGTGCCGGCTAAGACGATCTCGCCGACGTCCACCCCAAGCTTGCGCACCGGTTTCTTCGAGACGACGATCGTGAGCGGCGCGACCGTGCCGCGCGCCCAACACGCAAAGTCGTAGAGATTGAACGGCGCCCAGAGCGGCAGGTAAACGAGCTCGGGCGGAAGCGACGGCACGCCGTCCCACGGGTAGACGCCGAAGAGCGCGAGCCAGATTTTCGTAAAGACGCGCGCGTTGACGACGCCGCCTTCGCGCAGAATCAGCTCGAGCGCCCGGCGCATCTCGTCGCAGGCCGGATCCACGCCGAGCACCTTGAGCGCGACGTAGGCTTCGATCGTGGTGCTCAGATCGGCCGGCCCGTCGTAGTAGAGCGCCCACGAACCGTCGCTGCGCTGATTGTTGAGGATGTGCTCGATCGCGCCCTCGCGGAACTCGTCGAGCGGCAGGCCCAGGAAACGGAAGAGCAGCACGTGCTCGGCGGTCATCGTGACGTTGGTCTCGAGCTCGCCCGACCACCAGCCGTCGGTGGATTGCGCTTGCAGCAGCCAACCCACGGCGCGTTTGAGCGCGTGGTCAACCTCCGGCGCCGGGAGATCGCCGCCGACGCCGGCCGGACGCCAGGCATTGGGCGCGGGCTTGAGGATGCAGGCCGCGGCGAGGCTGCCGCTGCGCACCGCCGACTCCATCGTGTCGGGCCAGCCGGTCTGCGTC
>JBARBD010000021.1:0-4764 GCA_049792675.1 Vulcanimicrobiaceae bacterium
TTCGTGCTGATTTACATGCTGATCGCGATCGCCGCCGGCGTCTACTGCAAGCGCCTAGGCGCCATGCGGACGGCCGATCTGGTCGTCTCGGTCGTCGCCGTCGCGCTGCTGATCGTCCCCGCGATTACGCTCTTCTATCCGGTTCCCGCGCCGCCGCAGCGGTGGTTCGGCTACTACTTCTTGGCGTTCGTCGCGGCCGGCTGGCTGTGGTTTCGCTTCAGGAAGGCCAGCGGCTCATAACGACGCGCTGCTGCGTGTAGAAGGCGACGGCGTCTTTGCCGTGGCAGCGCAGATCGCCGAAGATCGAATCCTTGACGCCCCCGAACGGAAAGAACGCCATCGGCGCGGCCACGCCGACGTTGATCCCGACCATGCCGACCTCGATGTTAGCGGCAAATGCGCGCGCGCTTCCGCCGTCCTTGGTGAAGATCGAGGAGGCGTTGCCGTAGCGAGACGCGTTCGCGATCGCGATCGCTTCGTCGAGCGAAGCGACGCGCACGATCGCCAGCAGCGGCCCGAATATCTCGTCGCGCGCGAGCTCGCTCGTAGGATCGACGCGGTCGAAGATGATCGGCGAGACGAACGGCGAGCCCGGAACGGCGTGCTCGTCCAAAAGCACTGGAACGCCGGCGGCACGCGCGCGATCGGCGTAGCCGCGGATGCGCGCGATCGCTTCGTCGCTGACGACCGGGCCGAGCTCGACGCCGGGATCGGTTCCGCGCCCCGGCCGCAGCTTGCGCGCCGCATCCACCAGCATCGAGCCGAGCCGTTCGCCGGCGTCGCCGACCGCGACCACGACCGAACCCGCGAGACAACGTTGACCGGCGCCGCCGAATGCGGAGCCGATGATCGCGTCGCAGGTCGCGGCGTTGACCGCGTCGGGCATGACGACGAGATAGTTCTTCGCCCCGCCGAGGGCCTGAACGCGTTTGTGCGCGCGGACCGCGCGCTCTTGAACGAGCCGCGCGATCGACGAGGAGCCGACGAACGAGATCGCGGCGACGTCGGGATGATCGATCAGCGCCTCGGCGGTCTCGGTGGCGCCATGCACGATCTCGAGTACGCCCGGCGGAAAATCGCACTCGCCGGCGATCGCGACGAGCAGCTCCGACGTCAGCGGCGTCTGCGGCGACGGCTTGAGAACGAACGTGTTACCGGCGGCGATTGCGATCGGAAACATCCAGAGCGGGATCATCGCGGGGAAGTTAAACGGCGTGATTCCCGCGCAGACGCCGAGCGGATAGCGCACCGAAATCGAGTCGATGCCGCGGGCGACGTCGGGAAGCGCGTCGCCCATCATCAGCGACGGCATGCCGCACGCAAACTCGACGGCTTCGATGCCGCGGCGAACCTCGCCGCGGGCGTCGGCCAGCGTCTTGCCGTTCTCGCGCGAGACCGAGATCGCAAGCTCTTCATGCCGCCGCTCTAGGGCGCCGGCGTAACGGAACAGGAGACGGGCGCGCTCGACCACTGGAACCTGGCGCCACGCATCGAAGGCCGCGCGCGCCTTCGCAACCGCCTGCTCGACGCGCTCGCGCTCGACCGGCACCTCGCCGATCACTTCGCGCGTCGCTTTGTCGCGAACCGAGAGCCGCATCACGCGACGTTTCCAGCCAGATGCGCGAGCGCCGCGTCGAGCGCGGCGAATCCTTCGTCGAGTTCGCCGGGCGAGACGTTCAGCGGGGGCGAGACGATCGCGACGTTGTAGCGTCCGTAGACGTAGACGCCGTGGTCGAGCAGGTCGTTGAAAAATCCGGCCAGTGAACCCGCGCCTTGCCAGGGCACCAGCGGCGCGCGCGTTTGCCGATCGGCGACCAGTTCGAGCCCGAAGAAGGCACCGACGCCGCGGGCTTCACCGGCGATCGCGTGGCGGCGCTGCAGCGCGTCGAAGCGCTCGCGCAGCCATCCTTCCATCTCTCTCGCGCGCTCGAAGAGACGTTCGTCGCGGTAGGCCTGCAGGGTCGCAACGCCGGCCGCCATCGCGAGCGGATGCCCGCTGAAGGTGTGCCCGCTCGGCAGGGCGCGCGTGTCGAAGTACGCGGCCAGCTCTTCGCGCATCGCAACACCGCCCAGCGGCACGTACGCCGACGTCACGCCTTTGGCGAACGTGAAGACGTCCGGCGTCACGCCGAATCGTTGCGCGGCGAAGGCGTCGCCGGTGCGGCCGAAGCCGGTCATCACCTCGTCGAAAATTAACAGTATCCTGTAGCGGTCGCAGAACTCGCGCAGGCGCGCGAGGTAACCGTCGGGATAGACGATCACGCCGTTGGTGCCGACGACCGGCTCGATTAGCAGCGCCGCTATGCGATCGCCGCCCTCGTAGGTGACGATATCTTCGAGATGTGCGATCGCGCGATCGGTTTCTTCGCGCGGGTCGCGGGTGTGGAACGGACTGCGGTAGGGAAACGGCGCGAAGAAACGCACGACGCCCGGCAGCCCCGGCTCGTTCGGCCATCGGCGATTCTCGCCGGTAAGCGTTCCGGCGCCCGGCGCCGAACCGTGGAACGACCGGTAGGCGGTCAAAACTTTCGGCCGGCCGGTGATCGTGCGCGCGAGTTTGATCGCGTCTTCGTTCGCTTCGCCGCCGCCGGTCGTGAAGAAGACGCGTCCGCGCCCGTCCCACGGGGCGATCTCGACGATCGCGCGCGCCAGCTCGGCGCGCCGGTCGTTGGCAAAGCTGGGCGCGGCGTAGGCCAAACGCGTGGCCTGGTCGGCGATCGCGGCCGCCAGCGCCGGATGGCCGTGACCGAGGTTCACCGCGACCAACCCCGCCGAAAAGTCGAGGTAGCGTTTCCCGGTATCGTCGTAGAGGTACGAGCCCTCGCCGCGCACGATCACCGGCGGCGTGCGTCCGGCCTGCGCGACCCACGGCGTCAGCACGTGCGCCGCGTGCAGCTCGGCGCTGCTCTGGGTGGGCGCTCTCATCGCGCGCGCAGCGAGCTGGAAACGATGATCAGCCCTCCGGCGACGCTCAGCGCGAAGAAAACGATGAAGAGCCACACGCCGAAACGCTTCCAAAACTCGCGCCGCGCGCGAGCGCTGCGCGTCGTATGGGTCGGGCGCTTGCCTTTCATCCTTCGACTCTGCGCTTTGCGTCTTCGCTGCGGACGAGCTCGAGCGGTGCCCACAACCGTTCCAGGTTGTAGAACTCGCGCTGCTCCGGCGTAAAGACGTGCACGATCACGTTACCGAGATCGATGAGAATCCACGATCCATCGGCGTGGCCTTCGACGCGCGAGACGGCATGGCCGCCCTTCTTGACCGCCTCGGTGACGGCGTCGGCGATCGCGCGCGTTTGAACCTTCGAACGCCCCGTGACGATCGCGAATGTGTCGGCCAGAATCGTGCGGCCGCTCACGTCCAAGGCGGTGAATCCCTCGCCCTTCTTGTCGACCGCGGCCTCGCGGACGACGTCGATCAGCTCGCCGATGCCGTAACCTCCGGAACGCCAAAGGTTGCCGCGGCCGCGAGCGTCGGCGGCGAGGGCACGCGCCCCTTGCACGCGTTGTGCTCGAGACTTTGCAGCAAGAGCGCGCGCATTGCGGCCGGCATGTCGGTCTCGGCCAGCTCCCAGAGCGCGGCGCGCTCCGGAAACGTGCGCCCCGGCTCCAGGCCGTCGGCCAGGTAGACGATGCAATCGAGCGGCGACATCTCGCCGGCGCCGGTCGTATGCTTCTCGATCGCGGAGAGCACCTCGGGGTCTTGGACCCCGAACTCCTCGCGCGCCAGCGCCGCGCCGAGCCGCGCGTGCAGCAGCACGGGATGGGCGCGCTCGGAGGGCGCGATCGGCATGTTGCGCCGCTCGCATTCGGCGATCAATCGTTCGGGGGAGTAGAGGCGCGCGAGATCGTGCAGCAAGCCGGCGAGCCGGGCCTTCGCGGGATCGGCGCCGTGGCATCGGGCCAGCCGCTCGGCCGAACGCGCGACCGAGAGACTGTGTTCGTAGCGATGCTCTTGGCCGATGTGCTCGCGCACGCGGCGGGTCAGTTCGTCAAACGTCACGGTTACTCGAAGCGCGTTTTCGGTTACTCGAAGCGCGCGCGCAGGACCCGCAAACGATTGCGGTAGAGTTCGCTCTTCAAGCTTCCGGCCCACATGATTAGCGCGCTTTCGTTGTCGTCGCTGTAATATCCGGCCCGCATCGTCACCGTCGTGAAGCCGTACTTGCGGTAGAGCTGCTGCGCGACGCGGTTGCTTTGGCGCACCTCGAGCGTCATCCACGCGGCGCTGCGTTCGATCGCCTCGTCGATGAGCCGCAGCAGGAGCACTTCGCCGAAGCGCCGCTGGCGGAACTCCGGGTCGACGGCGAGCGTCGTGATATGCGAGTCCTCCAAGATCACCCAGATGCCGCCGTAGGCGACGACGCGGTCGCCCAACCGCCCGACGAAGTAATGCGCGAGCTTGTTGGTGCGCAGCTCGTTGTAAAATGCATCCGACGGCCAAACGGTGGAGAAGGAGGCGCGTTCTATCCGCGTGACCGCGGCCAGATCCGACGGCGCCATCGGCGCAATCGCAAGGCCCTCCGGCCGCCCCGGCGGCCGCTCCAGCTCCATCTTCATGCGAACGCGCCGTCGAGCGTTGTCGGCACTACCGCCTGGGCATCTTCGCGGCGGGCAGCTCGCCGTAATCCGCCTGCACGTTATGCAGGCTGCTGGCGGGCTCAAGCCGCGGCGCCGCCAACGCGGCTGCTGCGGCGGCGGGCGTGATCGCCGGGTCCATCGAGCGCACGATGATGCCGCCTTCGGCAAGCGCGTGGAGCACGTC
>JBARBD010000022.1:0-14547 GCA_049792675.1 Vulcanimicrobiaceae bacterium
TCGCATTCGTGACGGCCCTTCTTGTCGGAACTGCGGCGATCGCACAAGTAGAGACAACGCCGATTCCGAGGCCGGTAAAGCCCAACTTCAGCTCGATGCAATTCCTGATCGGCACATGGGTTTGCACCGAAACGAACACGCGCCGTGCCACGGGGTACGGGAGCACGATAACGAATACAATGGACCCATCTGGTTTTTGGATGAATGCAAAGACGATCTCCCACGCCACGGCGTGGGACCGGTATCCGGGCGTCGCTATGGATAAGACCACATACGATGCGGCGAATTCGCGCTGGGTCGATGTCATGACCGACGATGAGGGCAACTATGGCATGTCAACTTCCAGCGGATGGAACGGCAACATGATCGTGTGGCATCCCGTCAACACGACGTCGGTTTCGTCGGGCAACGTCGTGAGCGCCGGCGACCTCACGCAAACAAAGGTCTCCGGCTCGAAGTACACCTACACCGGCTCCTTCAAGGAGAGCGGCGGCAGAACGGTCACTCTGAAGGGAACGTGCAACAAGTCCTAGTCAGAGCGTTCGCGAGGCGATTCGTTCCAAGCGAATCGCCTCTCGTAGCGTCGCGTTTGCTGTTGGAGTATGGCGATGAAAACGCTGAACCCCGAGGTAACCCGGGGTTCAGTAGAGTTGGGGTGACCTGGAGCGGGCGCTTAGCCGACTGAGCCTTCCATCTCCATTTTGACCAGGCGGTTCAGCTCGACCGCGTACTCCATCGGGAGTTCCTTGACGAAGAAGTCGAAGAAACCGTTGACGATCAGCGCGGTGGCGTCGGCCTCGGAGAGACCGCGGCTCATCGCATAGAAGAGCTGCTCTTCGCCGATCTTGCTCACGCTCGCCTCGTGTTCGACGGTCGAGCGCTGCTCGTGGATCTTCATCGTCGGCTTGGTATCGCTCGACGACTCTTCGTCCATGATCAACGCGTCGCAGCGCACGCGCGTCTTCGCGCCGACCGCGCCGGCATGCACTTCGACGAGACCGCGATAGGTCGTCTTGCCGCCATGCGCGCTCACGCTCTTGTTCGTCACCATGGACGTCGTGCGCGGTGCGACGTGAATTACTTTGGCGCCGGCGTCCTGATGCTGCCCCTCGCCGGCAAAGGCCATCGAGAGAATCTCGCCGCGCGCGCCTTCGCCCATCAAATAGATGGACGGGTATTTCATGGTCAAGCGCGAGCCGATGTTTCCGTCGACCCACTCGATCGTCGCATCCTTATGTGCGACCGCGCGCTTGGTGACCAGGTTGAAAATGTTGCGGTACCAGTTCTGGATCGTCGTGTACCGGATCGAGGCGCCTTCGAGCGCCACCAGTTCGACCACCGCCGAATGCAGCGACGACGTCGAGAACTTCGGCGCGGTGCAGCCCTCGATGTAATGAACCTTCGCGCCCTTGTCGGCGATGATCAGCGTGCGCTCGAACTGGCCCATGTTCTCGGCGTTGATCCGGAAGTAGGCCTGGAGCGGCATCGCAACCGTCACGCCCGGCGGCACGTAGATGAACGAACCGCCCGACCAGACAGCCGAGTTCAGCGCGGAAAACTTGTTGTCGCCTGCCGGAATCACCGTGGCGAGGTACTTTTGCACGATCTCGGGATATTGCTTGACGGCCGTGTCCATGTCGCAGAAGAGCACGCCTTGCTCGTCGAGCGCCTTGGTGGTGCTGTGGTAGACCACTTCCGACTCGTACTGCGCCGAGACGCCGGACAAGAACTTGCGCTCGGCCTCTGGGATACCCAAGCGGTCGAACGTCCGCTTGATGTCGTCGGGCACGTCGTCCCACGACCGCTCGGTCTGGTCGGTGGACTTCACGAAGTAGTGGATGTTCGAGAAGTCGATCTCGTTCAGGAGCTTGGTGTCGCCCCACGTGGGCATCGGCTTCTTAATGAAGAGATCGTAGCCTTTCAGCCGGAACTCGCGCATCCAGGCCGGCTCGTCCTTCATGGAGCTGATCCGCTCGACGATCTCGGGCGTCAGCCCCTTATCCGACTTAAAGACGTAATTTTCGGGGTCGTGGAACCCGTGCCGGTAGTCCTCGATCAGCTCAGAGGGGGAGACGGGCGTGTCGAGCTTCAGTGCCATAGCCCACCCAGCGTACCCCCTTCAGCCGAACATAGTCAAGATAGTAAAGCACGAGCTTGACTTTCCTGTGGAAGAGCTTGGCCCAAAGCTCTTTACAGCGGGGTAGCGAGGGGGTATGATTGGCGCCGGTCCCTTGTCCTAGGACCTTGGACCACGGTTCGGGAGGCGCGCCCCTACGCGCCATCGCGGCGAGTCGCTCGCGCACCGCAAAGCGCCGGCAAGAGCTCGCCGATAGGTCGGGGACGTGACTGCACTGCAGGCGCCAGCCGACGAAGTCCGGAGGTGGGATTCCTCGAGGGTCAAGGAGACCTGAACAAATTGAAGGCACTCGGCAGGCACATTGTGTGCGAGCTTTCCGGTTGTCACCCATCGTTGCTCTCAGATATTAACGGCATCGCAGCGATGATGATCGCAGCCGCCACGGCGGCGCGCGCTACTATTATGGAGAGCGCCTTTCACCGTTTCGAGCCGCAAGGCGTCTCGGGAACGGTCATTTTGGCTGAGTCGCATCTCTCGATCCACACCTGGCCCGAGAAGGGCTACGCGGCGATGGATTTCTACACGTGCGGCGACCACACCGACCCCTGGCTCGCTTGCGAACACGCGGCGCAGACGCTCGGCGCGAAGAGCGTGCTCTGCACCGAGTTCAAGCGCGGAATTGAGAAGAGCGACGGCGAGTTCACGCACGTGCTCAGCCGCGATCAGGATCTGCGCGTCATGAGCGCGTAGCGGTTTCCTAACCGTCATCATCAGCAATTATCACCTTTAGTGTAAGCAAATTCGGCAGGCGCATCGCGCCTGCCGTCCAAATTTATTACAACTCAAAATGGTTACTGCTCGCTCGAAGTGAGGTTCGAAAAATCTTGACACTATCAACGATTCGCGCCGGCCTCGTCGCAACCGCCGCCGCGTTAGCGTTGGCCGCTTGCGCCGGTCACGGCGTCGTTCCGACATCCCCGATGGCGCCCAACGCGCTGACGCCCGGAAGCGCGCTGACGCCCGACAACTTCATGTCGCCGCTTGCGCTGACGACCTGCGCGACCGATCCCCCGCAGTGGAACTGGATCTTCAAGGGCGCATGCACCCATTTCACGCTCAAGCCGACCGGTGGAAAGTTCACGCTGCAGACGTATCAGAACATTTCGGTAACAGGTTCGATTGGATACAACACCGGCAAAGGGGCTACCGTCTATCTCGCCGATGCGAAGGCGAACGGCGACGTCATTCCTTATAAAGGCAAGAGTTTTCCCAAGTACAAAGCCCGGGGAACCGTCGTCCTCTACGCCGTCGCGGACAATCAGACGACGCAGGCCATCCAACCTCTGGCTCACAAGGGCGTGCCGGTCATTCAGTACGTGCTTACCGACCAGAAGGGCTTCCCGGGCAAGACCTGCTCCGCGGCGATCTATTCGAATGGCGGCTGGACGGCGCTTCCCAGCAGCTTCCCGGTCAAAGGGCATACTGTGACGATCAGTCAGTACACGGCACCGAAAGGTCTTGAGTTGCCGCCGAAGGGCACCGGCCTTTACTTCGCCATCAACTGCTATTAGACAAACCAGTCGCATCGTAGCAGACGACGAGAACCCCGCCGCACGGCGGGGTTCTGCTTTTCTCCCGCCAATCTACGCTCCTCATGCCCAAGACGCAGCACTGGCAATGGTACGTCGAAGAGTTCTCGCCGACCGAGCAGCACCATCACGGCATTGACGAGCAGCTCTTCGCCGGACGCTCGCCGTTCCAGCAGGTCGCGGTGGTCCGCTCGCCGGTCTTCGGCAAGATGCTCGTCCTCGACGGCGATACGCAGAGCGCGCAGACCGACGAGCGTATCTACCACGAGTCGCTCGTCCATCCGGCGCTGGCGGCTGCCGCCGATCGCAGCGATGTGCTGATTCTCGGCGGCGGCGAGGGCGCCACGCTGCGCGAGGTGCTGCGCTGCCCCGACGTGCGTCGCGCGACCATGGTGGATATAGACGCGTTGGTCGTCGAGCTTGCGAAGAAGCACCTTCCCGAATGGTCCGCCGGCGCGTTCGACGACCCGCGGGCCCGCGTGATCGTCGGCGACGCGCTGGCATTCATGCGCGAGGAGCGCGGCCGCTACGGCGCGATCGTCTCAGATCTGACCGAGCCGCTCCCGGATTCGCCCAGCAATCCGCTCTTCAACGAGGATGTCTTCAAGCTCATCAAATCGCGCCTCGCCGACGGCGGCATTTACGTGTTGCAGGCGAGCACCGCGTCCTGCCACAACGCCGCGCTGCACTGCAAAATGGCGCGCACGCTGCGCGGCCACTACGCGCACGTCGCCTCGTTCTTCACCCACGTGCCGGCCTTCGATACCGACTGGGCCTTCCTGGCCTGCAGCGATCGGGCGGACGTCGCCGCGCTCGATCCCGCGCGCATAGACGCCTACTGCGCAACCCTTCGCGGCGAGAGCTTCTTTTACGATTCGGTGACCCATCGGCGCCTTTTCGCGCTGCCGCTCTACCTGCGGCGGATGCTGGCGGCTGGCGGGGATACGTTTTGAGCGACCGCAAGAGCCGGGTAGGAGAGCAGCATGGCCATTGATTATTCGCGTGCCCCGCACGCTTGGGAGAAGGAGCGCGGCAACTTCGTCCTCCTCCTCGATCTAAAGCTAGAGAGTGTCGAGCACGGCAGGGCCGTGATGCGCATGCCGTATCGCGCCGAGATCACCAACGGAACGGGCTCAATTCACGGCGGCGCGATCGTCAGCCTCTGCGACTCGGTCTTCTACGTCGCGCTCGCCTCGATCTACGGTCGCGAACAAGACACCACCACGGCCGCGCTGACCTGCAACTTCCTCGCACCGGCGCGCCCGCCGCACGACGTCATCGCCGAGGCGCGCGTGCTCAAGGCCGGGCGGCGCGTCGTCTACGGCGAGGTCTACGTGCGCAGCGGCGACAAGATCGTCGCCCACGCCACGCTCGACTTTGTGAATACCTACCCCGAAGAAAAACCAAAGAAGCATGCAGGCTAACGCGCGCCGCACGGCGCTGCACGGCGATCACGTCAAGGCGGGGGCGCGGCTGGTGCCCTTCGGCGGCTTCGAGATGCCCGTACAATACAGCAGCATCTTGCGCGAGCACGACGCCGTGCGTCATCGGGCGGGCCTCTTCGATCTCTCGCACATGGGCCAGTTTTTTCTATACGGTGACGACGTCGCGACGTGGGCCGACGGGCTCGCCATCAACGCGGTCGCGACCATGAAGCCGCTCCAAGCGCGCTACAACATTTTCTGCAACGAAGCCGGCGGTGCGCACGACGACACGATCTTCTACCGGCTCGACGGGCGCTGGCTGCTCGTGGTCAACGCCTCCAACGCCGAGAAGATGTGGGACCATTTAAACGCGCATCTCCCGGCCGGCGGCGTCAAGCTCGAGAACCGTCACGGCGACGGCGCCTTGATCGCGATCCAAGGCCCGCGCTCGGTGGAAATGCTGCAGCCCCACGCCGACGTCGATCTCGCCGCGATGCGCTACTATTTCTGCGCGGAGGGCCGCGTCAACGGCGTTCCTGCGATCATCGCGCGCACCGGCTACACCGGCGAAGACGGCTTCGAGCTCTTCGTGGACGGCGATCGCGCCTCGGAGCTCTGGAGCGTGCTGCTGCGCGATCACCAAGCCGACGGCCTCGAGCCCTGCGGGCTCGGAGCGCGCGACGTGCTCCGCCTCGAAGCCGGGATGCCGCTCTACGGCCACGAGTTGACCGAAGCGATCTCGCCGGTCCAGGCCGGGCTGAACTGGGCGCTCAAGCTCAACAAACCGGCGTTTATCGGCAAGGAAGCGCTGGCGACGCAACTCGAGCGCGACGAGTTCGCCCGCATCGTCGGCCTGATCATGGCCGGCCGCGCTCCGGCGCGCGAAGGGTACCCGGTCTCGCTGGACGGACGCAACGTCGGCGAGATTCGCAGCGGATCGCTCGCGCCGTCGGTCGGAAACCAAAACGTCGCGACGGCGCTGGTGAAGAAGGAAGCCGCGGCCGTCGGCACGCGCCTCGGCGTCGAGATTCGCGGCACGACGCACGAGGCGACGGTCGCACCGATGCCGTTCTACAAACGCTCGCAATAATCGAAAGGGAAGTCATCACGTGGCGCAGCCGGAAGATCTGCTGTATAGCAAAGAACACGAATGGGTGAAGCTCGACGGCGAAAATGCGACCGTCGGTGTCACCGATTACGCGCAGAGCGCGCTCGGCGACATCGTCTACGTCGAGCTGCCCAAAGTCGGCGCGATGATCCAGCAGTTCGGCAACGTCGGCGTGATCGAATCGGTCAAGGCTGTCTCCGACCTGTTCACGCCGATGTCCGGTGAGGTCATCGAGGTCAACAAGAACCTCGACGGCGACCCCGCGGCCGTCAACCGCGAGCCCTACGGCGCTGGCTGGCTATTAAAGATCAAGCTTTCGAACCCAAGCGAGAAAGACGGCCTGCTCGCCGCCGCCGCCTACGACGCCCTCGTTTCAGAGTAGCCGTTTGTCATCCTGAGCGCAGCGCCGTAGGCGCGGAGTCGAAGGGCGGCTAGTGCCGCCCCCCGTGGCGTAGTTATATCTGGTTGACGATCCGAAGGTTGCTGCCGTTGCCGTTTCCGCGGTTGCCGTTTCCGTTGCCGCCGCGATCGTCGCCGTGGTTGCCGTTATCGTCGAACGAAGCGGAGCACGAGCCCATGGCCGTTCCCGCCGTCACCGTGTAGGCGTGATTGGAGTCGCGCGTGACCGTTGCGATGTTGCGGCCGGCGCAATCGTCGCGTTCTTTGATCGTGTGTCCGCCGTTACGGTCGCCGTCGCCGCCGTGCGTCACCATGACTTGCTGTGGACCGGAGTGATTCGCGTCGAACTTGATCCGGCACGGACGCACGGTAATGCCGCCGTCGTTCGGACAGCCTTGGTGGTCTTGCGGCAGCTCCATCTGCCGCTGCATGTCGAGCACGGCGGGTAGACCGGCCGCAGCCGGGCTTTGAGCGGCGCCGCCGCATCCGGCAAGAAACAGCGACGTTCCAAAAAACGTCGCCGCCATAATCGTCGAAGTCGAGGTCATGTTTGCTCCTTTCGCAATGACCAGCATGCGACGATCAAACACGACACATCTGAAGCAACGATAAACGCAGGCGATGAAAACCAAAACTTTACCTTCATGAAAGTGAACGCGCCGGCGGGGCTCGCGGCCCGATGCACAGAACGGCCGACGCGAGATGGCCGAGAACGATGCGCCCCGACCGACGCTGCCGATCGTCGCGACCGCCGTGTGGGGTACGCTGCTTTTCCCGGGGCTGTTCGGTGCGGCGCTCTCGCCGATGTTCTTCGATGCGCCGGGTTCGATGGACAATCCGGCGGCGTGGCTCAACGCGCTGATCGTCGTCACGTTCCCAATCCTGTGCGTGATAGCAATCGCAGGTTCGTGGATCGTCTGGGCCCGGCGCAAGCGCGCGCCGGAGCGCGGCAGATTCGCGCAGATCGCCGTCGTCGTGCTTCCCGCGATTCCGATCGCCTATGTCGTGGTTGCCTTGGTCGTCGAAACAATCGGTGTGCTGCTCAGCGGTCAGCCGATGGGCCTGCACAGCACGATCATCCACCAGTAACGCGCCGAGCCGAAGGTCTCCCGATGCGGCAAACGGTACTACCGCTTGCATGAAACGTTTGATTGGATGTGCCGCTCTATTCGGCACGCTCTTGGTCTCCGCGTGCGGCGGCGCCGGCAACGCTCCCGCCACCGGCGGCGCGAACGCGGCGGCTGCCGCGCAATCCTTCAATCTTCCCTCACCGAGCGTCCTCGACGCGGGCGAAACGGCGGCCGCGGCCTACTGCACCCAGACGAAGGGTGAAGTGCTCGTCCGCGAACCGCTCTACGGAACGAACGGCTCGAGCCCGTTGCGCCTCGCCGGCCACCGAAGCTTCTGCCAGTACACCAGCAAAAAGGACGGATCGCGCATCCACATTTTGCTCGAGACGCTCTATACCACGCAACCGTCGCTCGCGGCGCTCGCCTACTACCTGAAGCCGCCGACGGGCTCGTGCCAAGGCAACCCGGCCTCGTGCTACTGCTCGTACCTCGGCGGATCCGACCAGTTCGGCGGCGACACCGGAAACGGCGGCGGCTGGTACAACAAGAAATCCGTCGATCAAGTGCTCGAAGCGTGCATCTTCCCGGACATGTCGTCGATAGATTCCTGGGGCTTGGCCTACCACGCCAACGGTATCGTTCGCGGCATCGACCTCGAGAAGGTGATGCGCTACAAGTATCCGAGCAAAAAGTAGCGGCCCCGCCTGAGCGAGGCCGCAACCCACTAAACGGTATCGCGCGGTCGCGATAACGCCGGCGTTAGGCGTGCTTGCAGAAGGCGAAGATGTCGTAGATTGGAGACGACGCCACGTCGCCGGTGGTTAGCAGCACGTTGACCGAGAGTTGGACGTAGTAGGCGCAATCCGGCAGGCTGGAGAGCGTCCAGCCATTCGGAACGCCGGTGCCGTACCAGTCGCCCGGCGTACCCGGCGCGGCCGGACTGAGCGTGAACGAATACGGCCCGCCCGGACCTTGCAGGATGATGGACACGCCGTTCGGGTCGAGGTTCGGATGCGCCGCGGTAAAGACCACCGTGAGGCTGTTGGTGATCTCGGCGCAGCCGGCCGGTATGAGCTCGGTGATGCCGATCGAGCAGACGGCCAGCTCGCCCGCGCCGGTATAGCCGTCCCAGTACGTGTGATGCGCGACGTTGTTATAGAGCGTGTCGTCTATCGCACAGTGCACGCACGTGCCGGCATCGCCGCCATCGGTTAGGTCGCCGAGGTTGCGCAGCCGCATGCGGATGCCGTAGTAGTTGTCCGCAACCAGCGGCGTGTTCGCGCTCGACCCGGCCATCACGCCGGTTTCGTCCGCAGGCGGCCATCCTTGCAGCGTCTGCGAGATGAAGTTGACGAGATCCGAGCCCGGCACGAACTCGACGCCCGGCGACGGGAACATCGGCGGTACCGTGATCCAGCCATCGGGATCCGGGTTGATCACCGCGACGGTCGGTCCGGCGACGTGGTGCGATCCTGGTGCGGCCGGAGAGACGACCCAGACTTCCTGGAAGAACGGCGGCCCGGGTAGCACGAACGTGCCGATGTTGGTATCGGCGATCGCCGAGAGCAGTATTCCCGTCCACGAGCCGACCGTGTTGCCGGCCGCGTCGGTCGGCACGGTCTCGAAGCGGTACTGCAACTGCGGCGCGCCGTTGACGAGCGCGTAGCCCCCGTTGAGCCGCATCGTATTGAAGAACGCGCGGTTGTCGTTGGTGAGGCCGTTGCCGCCCAGCGCGCTGTTGACGTCGAAGTCGTAGTAGTACCCGCCGATCTTGGTAAAGATCGCGGTCGAGGCCGGTGGACAAACGCAGAAGCAAAACTCGACGCAGATCCACGAACAGATCCAACGGCACAGCTGGGCACAGTACGGCGCGTAGCCGAGCCGTTTGACCTCCGCCGCGAACTGCTCCGCGTTTGCCGTGCGCACCGCCTCGGCCAGCGTATTGAGGCTCTCCGTTTGCGTGCCGAGCTTGCCGACGGCCTGGGCGAACGCGTAGATCTCGTCTTGCACCGAGCCCGGCTTGGAAAGCTCGAAGCCGCGGCAGAACCAAAGGCAGACGAAAACGCAGCGCCACACGCAGAACCATTCGCAGACGATGTGACAGCCGCCGTCGAGTTGACCGCCTTCGATGACTTTGCGCAGTCCGTCGCAATCGAGGATGCGCGCCATCTCGGCGGCCTGCTCGAGCCGCTTGCCGTCGCTCGCGAGCTTGCCGACGACGGCGGCCGCAGCGCGCGCCGATTCGATCGCCGACGGGAGTTCTATCCGCTCCGGCGAGCAAACGATGCGACAGATACGCTCCGAGAGCACCGCGCAGAACCACGAACAGATATAGTGGCAGTATTCTTCGAGTTGTAGCCGCTTGATGACGTCGGCAAAGCAGTCCGCGTCTTGGTTTTCGACGCCGTCGATTACCTTGCGCAAGAGCGCTTCGTCGCTCACGATCTTTTGGATCGCGCCGGCGAGCGCGCGGATGTTCGCGGGTTCTTTTATGTCGACGCGCGGTGGGCCGCACAGCCGTAGGCACGTGATGACGCACCACTTTGCGCGAATCCACTCGCAGATGAGCTCGCAGCGGTCGAGCAGTTTCTGTTGACCGAGTACGTAGCGGAAGCCGTCTGCATCCGCCCGGACATAGGTGTCGATTGCGGCGTCGAAGGCGCCGCGATCGCGAGCCAGCGCTGCGATCGCAGCCGCTTGGTCCGTTAAGTGTTTGGTGGTAGAAGCGTTGTCGCTCATTATGTACCTGCTTTTCAGCGTAAAGACGCAGGCAGGGGCCGGCAATCAGGAATGATCGCGGCCGATCCTGTGTGCGGCACTTCTGTAGTCGGAAAGACCCAGCCCTAGGGTCGAAAGCCCTGGACGCGTTAGGAAAAATTACCTAGCGGGAGCCTTAAGGTGGGAGCTCTACCAGTGGAAGACGCCGGCAGCGTGCGGCTTGAGCCAGACGATCAAATCCCAGATCGTGGGAAACTCGAAGATCGTCGTAACGTAGTTAGCGCTCGGTACTTTCCCGATTTTGACGACGGTATCCGCCGATGGCTTGGTGAGGCTTCCGCCGGCCTGCACGAAGTCGTTGTTCCAGATCCACTGGTCGTAGACCATCTTGCCGCTATCGGGCTCCTTGATCACGTAATGAACGTGGCCGTTGAACTCGTACCACCGGCCGGGGTTGATCCCCCACAGCTGCGGGCGCGCCTCGTCGTGCGGGCGCAAGACCGAAAAGTCGGCACCCATCAGGTTGCCGTCCGCGTCATACCAGAGCTGGCTCGGATGCGTGGGATCCGACGACCACTGCTGATTCGCGTAACTGATCGCGCCGGTTTCGTCGGGGCTAGTATAGCGCACGTACCCCGCCTTCTCGGCGTCGGCGACGTGCGGAAAGCGTGCCATGAGGTCGCGTTGCACCGAAGCGACGAACTGCGCCTCGCTCGGCGCGAGCGGCCCCGTGTCGGTGGGTTGCTCGTCGGCGCGTGCCATCGTCGGCAGCGCGCACAGGGCTGCCAGGAGAGCTGCGGCGAGCAAAGCCTTCATGGCCGTACGAACGCACCAGCTCGCGAGTTCGTGACGGCGCGCTCGTTATCGCGCGCTAGTGCTGGCTTTGAGAATCCTTGAGCAACTTGACTTGGACGAGGTCGTTGCTGTTGACGCTGCGCATCGGCAGATGCGTGCGGGTATCGCTGACCGCCGAGATCACCTTCGCGGCCGGATCGTAGGCAATGGTCTGCTTCGAGCTCGCTTTCCAGTAGCGGCCGCCCTGCTGGTTGAGCATGCCGCTGGTCGAGATCAGGACGAACGGGCTCGCGTTGGGGATTGGGCCTTTGCCGTGCAGCGTATACTCGACGTTCCACGTAGTGAGCTGGCCGGCGAAGCCGGTGGCGCCCGGGACGACCGCCGCTTTGACGTGATAGCTGTGCGTCCAGGTGTTGCTGCCCCCCGCCGCCAGCCCCTTAAAGAAGTTCGCCCCCAGCAGTGGGAAGATCGTCAGCTGGATCGGCGAGAGCGCGTACGGCGCCTGCAGGCACGAGACGTTGCCGTTCGGGTAGAGCTCGCAGGTGTTCGACGCCCGCGGCCGCACCGTGTTCCACCAGCTGTCGGTGCCGGTGATCGTCATGCCGCCATCGGCGACCGGACCCGAGATGTCGATCGTCGTCGTCCCGGTACCGTTGCCCGAGCTCGCAGCCTTGGTATTGTAGCCGAACTCGTAGACGAGATGGCGGACGACCGGCGGCGTCTGTGCCGCCGCTTGCGCGCTCAGAGCGACGAGTGCCGTTAAAAGCAGCCCGAGACGTTTCATGATGTAACCTCCGCGTTGATGCTAGCGTGCGAGTGCTTGGCTATAAGCCGATCTGCCCTAAGTCTCCAAAGAAGCGCTGCGTCCGGGGGTCGTCCCACCAGTTTACAATAACCGCCTCGACCTCGGGCAGACCGCGTAAATGGCTCACGTGCTTCTCGACCGCCTCGCGATCCGGCGCACTCCGCTCGACCTCGGCCTTGAGGTCGTCGATCGTCCCGTGCGCCGAGTGCTCCTCCGGCAGCGCCTGGTGCAGATCTTCGTGGGGCAGAATCGGCAGCAGCGTCTCGGCTTGCGTGATCAGCTGCTCGCCCGCGATCATGCCGGTCGCATCCGCATCGGTAACCCCGTCCCGAACCTGGTTCAACCGATCGTCGTCCATAGGCGCATCCTACCACCTCGCCCGCAAGCCTCCTTTGGCAGGGACTCGCCCCGCGCTTGGTAATTTGATCGAAACGTGCTGGTTACGCTCTTTGGCGCCGCCGCGGTCGCCCTCATGATGCTCTTCTACGCGTTGGAGAACCGCTCGCGCTGGTACACGCTCGCCTTCGCCGCCGCGTGCATCCTGGCGTCGGCATACGGCTTCCTCGCGCGAGCCTGGCCCTTCGGGATCGTCGAGGCCGTCTGGGCGGTCGTCGCCCTGCACAAGTTCCAAGGCCGCAGCGCCAAGCGGGTTCGCTCGTGATGCGACGCGTTTTCGTGCCGTGCATCGCGCTCGCTCTGCTGAGCGGCTGCGGCGGCACGCGCGCGCAGTTTGCTCCGCCGGCACCCGCCCCGCTGCAAGCCGCATCCGATCCCGCCCAGTCGTGGACGTCGCCCGACGCGACCAGCCGCTATCGTTTGCTCTACGTCACCGATCCGTCCGACAACATCGTCTACATGCTCTCGCTTCCGACCGGCAAGCTGGTCGGCAGGCTGAGCGGCTTCGATCAGCCGCTCGGCGATTGCGTGGATAAGAAGGGCGACGTTTTCGTTACCGACTCGCAGACCCACGTCGTCCGCGAGTTTAAGCACGGTGCCAAGGTTCCGGTCAACGTGCTCGACGACCACGACTACTATCCGATCGGCTGTGCCGTCGATCCGGTCACCGGAAACCTCGCCGTGACCAACTGCTGCTCGACCCACAACGGTCCCGCGCCGGGCGACGTCGCGATCTACGTCCACGCCAAAGGCCAACCGAAGAAGTATCGCGACGCGAACGTCCGTCAATACGGCTTCTGCGCCTACGACGATCGCGGCGATCTCTTCATCTCGGGCATCAAACCGCCGACCGACGCGCCCCAAATCGCCGAGCTTCCGCACGGCGAGAAGAACTTCAAAACGATCTCGCTCAACCAGGATCTGGGCGGCAACAACGTCTCCGCGCTCCAGTGGGACGGCACCTATCTCACGGTCGCGAGCCAGTCGGCCGCGATAATCTATCGCTTCCGGATTGCGGGCAGCCATGGCGTCGAGGTGAGCGCGGTGCAGCTCGATCGCGCCGCCGGCGTGCTCGGCTATTGGCTCGACGGCTCGACCCTCTACGCGCCGGTCTACAGCAAAGACAGCATCGGAAGCGTCAACGCCTATCCCTATCCGTCCGGCGGCAAAGCCTCGAAGATATACTACGGCGCCGCCAATCCGTGGGCCGTGACGATCAGCGTCCGCCCAAGCTCCCGCTGACGCCCTAGAACGCGCCGATTCCGTTCGGCGATCCCCATCCGGTGCACGTGTTGTACTGGCCCTGATGAAACGCGCACCCGCTCCCGCCGGCGATCGGATAGAGATGCTTCTGGTGCGCCTTCAGCCAAAAGGTTCGGCCGCCGTTTTGCTTCGCCGCGTTCCCCGCCAGACCGAAGACCCCGGCCAGCAACGGCGCGGAGATGCTGGTTCCGCCGAGCGTTACCCAACCGCCAAAGCCATAGGTGTCGTACGCGGCAACGTTCCATGCGACCGCGCCGGCGTCGTTGGTCAGCCGGCCCGCGCAGTAGCGCAAATGCTGCCACGCTGGCTTCGGCTGCGTCGTGCAGCCGCCGCTCGCGCCAAAGATTTTCTCGCTCCAGCCGCGCTTGCCGCGGCCCTGGGAGAGCTCGGTGCCGCCGACCGCGGTGACGGTATCGAAGGCGGCCGGAAAGCCGGCGCTGCTCGAACCACCGTCGCCGGCGCTGGCCAGATACTCGACGTTCTTGGCTTCAAAGTGCGACTGATCGACGCATTGAGACGAGCCGGAGCACGTCCAGCCATTACTCACGATATGGGCGCCGAGTTTGACGGCCTGGTCTTCGGCTGCATCGAGATCGGAGCCGGCCGAGCTGTTCGCTTCGACCAGATAGATCGTACAGTTCGGGCAAGACGCCGAGACCATCTCAACGCTCAAATCGCTAAGGATGCCCCAGGCGTTGCTCCCCGATGGATAGTGGGACTGCTGCCCCTGCTGGTTGTATTTGGAGAAGTTCGCGGCCGGTAGTCCAAAGGTGGACCGGTATTGCGCTAGGTCCGAAGCGACGTTCGGATTGTCGTACGCGTTGACGACCGCGACGATCTGCCCCGAGCCTTTGCTCGCCGACGGCAGGCTATAGGCGGCTTGCAGATTCGCCGGCGAGAGAC
>JBARBD010000023.1:0-5203 GCA_049792675.1 Vulcanimicrobiaceae bacterium
CCGATCGGGATCTCGACCGACGCAGCGCGCCGCAGCTCCGACTCGTCGTTTTCGTAGAGCGCGCGCAACCGATCGGTCTCGACACGGCCGGTCGCAATCGAGTTTACCGTGACGCCGTCGCGCGCGACCTCACCGGCGAGCGTTTTGAGCGTCGAGACGAGCGCGGTGCGAAATGCGTTGGAGAGCACGAGGGTTTCGATCGGTTGTTTCACCGAGGTCGAGGTAAGGGCGACGACGCGGCCCCAGCGGTTGGCGCGCATCGCGGGTACGACGGCATCGAGCAGCACCAGCATGCTTCGCAGCTGCGCGCGATACGCCAGGTCCCAATCGGCAAGTTTAACCTCGCCGAACGTGCCGCGCTTCGGACCGCCGCCGTTGAGCACCGCGATCTCGATGTCGCCGAAGGCGCCGCGCACGCCGTCGAGCATTGCCGCGATCGAGTCGGCATCGGCGAGGTCGAGGGCAAAAGGGCGCGCCTCGGCCGCGCCTAGCGAGATCGCCTCGGCCGCAACTCGTTCCAGCCGGTCGGTGCGGCGCGCTGCGACGGCCACCCGCGCCCCCTCGCGCGCGAGCGAGAGCGCGACCGCCTCTCCGAGGCCCGAGCTCGCGCCGGTTACCAATGCGACCCGCCCGCGTATTCCAAGATCCATCAGCTTCGAAGATTGTGCTCCCGGCGGTCCTCACCTTGCGCGCTGCGGGCAGCTCTGGTATCCTAGGCCGGTCGCCGGGACGGTCGCGAGCAGACTGTACCCGAAGCGAGACCATCCTACGTAAAGGAGCTCTCATCGTGCCGCTCACCAAAGAGCAAAAGGCGGAGATCGCCACAAAATACGGCCGCGGTACCAACGACACCGGGTCGGCCGAAGTGCAGATCGCGACCCTGACCGCATCCATCAACCAGCTCACCGAGCATCTCAAGATTCACAAGAAGGATCACCACAGCCGCCATGGCTTGCTGCTCCAGGTCGGACAGCGCCGGCGCTTGCTGAACTATCTGCACGCCAAAAGTCTCGAACGTTACCGCAGCCTGATCGCAGACCTCGGCCTGCGCCGCTAGCGGACGAGGTTACGCCGGCATCACCTTGCGCGCGTGCGCGCGTCGTGCCGCCGCGCGAATCGCGTCGACGCCCATGCCGTAGTACTCGATCAGCTCGGCCGGATCCCCGGACTGCCCGAACCGGTCGTCGACACCGACGAACTCGATCGGCGTGGGGTGGTTCTGCGCGAGTATCTCGGCGACGCGCGAGCCCATGCCGGCCTGGCGCTGGTGCTCCTCGACGGTGACGAACGTGCCGCAACTGCGCGCGGCGTCGAGGATCGCGGCTTCGTCCATCGGCTTGACCGTATGGTTGTTGACGACGCGGCACTCGATGCCGTCCTCGCGCGCGAGCCGATCGGCGGCAATCAGCGCGTTGTAGACTAAGATGCCGCAGGCGACGATCGCGACGTCGCTTCCCTCCCGAAACGTCTGCGCCTTTCCGATCTCGAACGGCGTCTCGTCGGTCGTGAAGACGGCCGACTTCTCGCGGCCGAATCGCAAGTAGGCCGGGCCCCAAACCTCCGAGAGTGCGAGCGTCGCTTTCTTCGTCTGCACCGCGTCGCAGGGAACGACGACCATCATATGCGGTATGACGCGCATGATCGCGATATCCTCGATCGCTTGGTGCGTCGCGCCGTCCGGGCCGACCGAGACCCCGGCGTGCGCGCCGGCGATCTTCACGTTTGTCTGGTTGAGCGCCATGATCGTGCGCACTTGCTCCCACGAACGCCCCGGATTGAACATCGCGTAGCTCGCAATCCACGGCACCTTGCCGACCGACGCGAGTCCGCCGGCCATCGCGACGAGCATCTGCTCGGAGACGCCAATCTCGATGTACTGCGCGGGATGCGCCTTCTTGAACCCCTCGAACCTCGTCGACTCCGAGAGATCCGCGCAGATGCCGAGCACGTTGGGATCGCGCGTACCCGCCTCGATCAAACCCTCGCCGAAGCCGTTGCGCGTCGGTACTTGCTTGAGATCGCCGGCGGTATAGTCGGCCAAATGCATCGTCTCGGCTGCCGACGTGGTGCTAGACATCGGCGAGAATCCTTTCGCGCTCGGCTTCCAGCTCGCGCAGCGCTTCGGCCGCCTGTTGCGCGTTGGGCGGCTTGCCGTGCCAGGTGTAATCGCCTTCCATATACGAGACGCCCTTGCCCGGCACGGTCTTGGCGACGATCACTTGCGGCTTACCGACGTACTGCCTGGCGCGCTCGGCCGTCGCGATGAAGTCGGCGATGTCGTTACCGTCGCACTCGAAGACCTCCCAGTTAAAGGCACGGTACTTTTCGGCAAACGGCTCGAGGGGCATGACGTCTTCGGTGCTGCCGTCGATCTGGATGAAGTTCCGGTCGACGATCGCGGTGAGGTTGTCGAGCTTGAACTTGGCGCCGGTCAGAACCGCCTCCCAGTGCAAGCCGCATTGGTGCTCGGCATCCGACGTGACGACCCAAACGTGAAAATCCTTACCGTCCATCTTCGCGCCGAGCGCCATGCCGACGCCTTGCGCCAGGCCCTCGCCCAACGGACCCGACGTCGTCTCGACCGATGGCAAGCTAACGCGTTCCGGATGGCCCTGCAGGCGCGAGCCGAACTTGCGCAGCGTGAGCAACTCGTCGACCGGAAAGTAGCCGAAGTTGGCCATCGCGGAGTAGCGCACCGGCGCGATGTGTCCGCACGAAAGCAGGAGGCGATCGCGGTCCGGCCAGTCGGGGCGGGCCGGATCGTGGCGCATCAACCGGCCGTACAGCGCGGCGAAAACGTCGGACATATCGAGCGGCCCGGCCGAGTGCCCGGAGCCGGCGGCCAGCAACGAACGGATGATGCCCTGGCGCACGTCGTTTGCCTTGAGCTTAAGATCGGTCAAGCTCTCGGCGGTAAGGCTTTGCATGACGCCGTTATACCGACCGTGCCGCGCCACATCCTGGCATATGCCGGCAGGTCGCGCCTCCGGACCTCCCGAATGGGCGCTGGTTCAACAAAGAAAAAGACGAATAAATTTAGGAGATGATGTGCCCGATTCCGTAACCCTTACGGTCGGCGGGCGCACGATGGTCATCGAAACCGGCGAACTGGCGAAGCAAGCAAACGGCTCCGCGGTGGTTCGTTACGGGGATCAAAACGTCGTGCTCTGCGCCGTCACCATTTCAGACAAGCCTCGCGAAGGCATCGATTTCTTCCCTCTCACCTGCGATTTCGAAGAGAAGATGTATGCCGCCGGAAAGATTCCGGGCGGTTTCATCAAGCGTGAGGGGCGTCCCTCCGAGCACGCCGTGATCAGCTCGCGTCAGATCGACCGGCCGATTCGCCCGCTCTTTCCCGACGGTTTTCGCAACGACGTGCAGATCGTCGCGACGGTGCTCTCGGTCGATCCCGAGCTCGACGCCGACGTACTCGGCGTCTGTGCCGCCGGCGCCGCGCTCGCGCTCAGCGACATTCCGTTCGCCAAGACGGTCGCCGCGGTTCGCGTCGGACGCGACGAGAACGGCGAGTACGTTTGCAACCCGACGCTCCCACAGTACGAGACCGGCGGCATGGACATCGTCATCGCCGGGACGGCCGATGCAGTGATGATGGTCGAAGGCGGCGGCAAAGAGATCGACGAGGAAGCTTTCCTCGGCGCCGTCGACTTCGCGCACGCCGAGATCCGCAAGATTGTCGAAGCGATCGATAAGCTCGCGAAGAAGGCCGGCAAGAAGAAACGCGAGTACCCGGCCGCAAAGGTCAACTCCGATTTGGCCGCCTGGGTGCGCAAGGCGTTCGCGAAAGACGTTGCCAAAGCGATGCGCACGGTCGAGAAACAGGAGCGCGAAGAGGCGTTCAGCGCGCTCAACGTCGAGGCCGCGCTCGCGCGCTGCGGCAAGAAAGACGACGGCATCAAGGTACTGCTCGAGGGCCCCACGACCGCCAAAGAGTTCTACAAGATCATCAAGGCGATGGAAGAGGACGAGCTGCGCACGATGGTCGTCGACGAGAAGATTCGTCCCGACGGGCGCAAGCCGGCGGATATCCGCCCGATCTGGTGCAAGGTGCACTACGTACCGCGCGTCCACGGCTCGGGCATCTTCACGCGCGGGCAGACGCAAGTCTTCACCGCGGCGACGCTGGGCTCGACCAGCGACGCGCAACGCCTCGACGGCATCGTCGCGCTGGAAGATAAGCGCTACATGCACTTCTACAACTTTCCGCCTTACTCGGTCGGCGAGACCCGGCCGATGCGCGGCCCGGGGCGGCGCGAGATCGGGCACGGCCACCTGGCCGAGCGCGCGCTCACGCCGGTCCTCCCGCCGAAGGACGAGTTTCCGTACACGTTGCGTTTGATGAGCGAAGTGCTCGAATCGAACGGCTCGTCGTCGATGGCCTCGGTCTGCGGCTCGACGCTCGCACTGATGGACGCGGGCGTACCGATCCGCGACCACGTCGCCGGCGTCGCGATGGGGCTGATCCTCAAAGGCGACAAGTACGCGATCCTCACCGACATCCAGGGCCTCGAAGACGCCCTGGGCGAGATGGACTTCAAAGTCGCCGGTACCAAGAAGGGGATCACCGCGATTCAGATGGACATCAAAGTCCAAGGGATCACGGTCGCCATCTTGCGCGAGGCGATGGAGCAAGCCAAGAAGTCTCGCCACTTCATCATCGACAAGCTGGTCGAGACGATCGCCGAGCCGCGCGAGGAGCTCTCGCCCTACGCGCCGCGGATGATCGTCATCAAGATCGACCCGGCAAAGATCAAGGACGTGATCGGGCCGGGCGGCAAGATCATCAACAAGATCATCGCCGAAACCGGCGTCGAAAAGATCGACATCGAGGACGACGGCAGCGTCTTCATCACCTCGCTCGACGGCGCGTCCGGCGATAAGGCGAGGCAGATCGTCGAGAACATCACCAAGGACATCGTCGTCGGCGAGAGCTACCTCGGCACGGTCACGCGCATCATCGCCATCGGCGCGTTCGTTCAGATCCTTCCCGGCAAGGAGGGGCTGGTACACATCAGCCAACTCGCCCCGACGCGCGTCGAGAAGGTCGAAGACGTCGTGAAGCTCGGCGACGAGATCATGGTCAAAGTCATGGAGATCGACGGCCAAGGCCGGGTCAATCTCTCGCGCAAAGCCCTGCTTGGCGGCGTCTCCGGTAACGGCGATTTCGTTTCGCGCGGTCCGCGCG
>JBARBD010000024.1:0-1917 GCA_049792675.1 Vulcanimicrobiaceae bacterium
AAGCTCGGCCGAGCGATCTTCGATGTCTTCGGCCCGGACGCGATCGAGCGGAAATGACGACACTTTCTTTGCGTTGAAGTCGAGTTTGCTGAAGTCGACGCTGCGCATTCGCCGATCGTAGGCCGTCCAGTAGTAATAGACTTTGTTGCGCGTGTCGGCGATCACCGACCACTGCGTGAATCCGAGCATATAGGAGTCAGCCGATTGGGGCTCGCGCACCAGGCCCCGCGGAATGTCGAAGTTATTGAGCATGGTCGATGCGGCGCTCACGGCCGCGGCGGCATCCTTCACCGGCTCCATAGACTGAACGAACGCGACGGCACGGATGAAGCGCGACGGTGCCGTGAAATCACCCGGTAACCCGAGCATCCCGCTTCCCGCGCTCAGGGGAGCTAGCGATACGCCCTTGATGTTGCGGGTCGGCGGGGTACCCGTCGGCGTTAGATTGCTGAAGTTGCGCAGGTTGAGCAGGTGCCAGTCGTAGCTCGGCGAGTTCGTCATCGCTCCGACCTTGTTGTCAAAGATCGTCAGCATGCCTTTGGTGTATTCGATGACGATCGAGCTGCCCGCGGCGTCGGTAACCACGTAATGGAGCGGGAGCGGCGTACCGAACGTCTTCTCGATGTCCCCGTTGCGTACGACCCGAAGGTTGGGCAGCGCTTTTCGCACTTCGTCGACGGTCGCGAAGTTGCCGAGAACGTAGTTTGCAACATCTACGTTGGTGATCGTCGTGGCGTTTTCCGCCGCGTTCGGTTCCTGATATTCGGCGAAGCCGGGATAGAACAGGACGCCGACGGTCAGCCCGGCTTCGTTCATCCCGTCGGTCGCATACGGCAGCGTGTCTGCGTTCACGCCGACGAAGCCGTACTTATTCAGCCATTGCGCTCCGGTCTTGCCACCGTCGAGCGTCGCCTTAAAGGGCATTCCCTTGGGCACGCGCACCAGCTCGGATTTCAGGTCGGAAGCGCCCCATTCCATCGTCCTGGCATAGATGTTGCTCCCGTCTTGAGCAGAGAAAACCATCGAGGTGCACATGCGAGCTACTCCTTTAAGGAAAGGCAATGTGTGGTTCGAGCGGGATTTTCCGGTTTCGAGGTCGTGGCGCCTTGCCCCGCGCCGCGTGCGTCCATCCCTTCCCGAGTGAGGCGTCTTATCGTGTGGGGAGGGTAAGCGATGCTCGGAGGGTGACCTAGTCCATGTTGAGCCTGGATATACGGTTTGGTTCTCCGGACGAGCGCGCCGCGCTGGAAGATCTGCAGCGCCAGGCGTCGCTGGTGTGGCCCGATTACCGCGACGCGCTATTGACGCATCCAGACGCGATCCACTTGCCGCCGGCACAGCTCGACGAGCGCAGGGTTCGAGTTGCCGAGTCTGACCTCGAGGTCGTCGGCTTTTCGGTCGTGCTCTTGCCGGTTGCGCGCATTGCAGAGGTTGACGGACTGTTCGTGAAGCCGAGCTGCTGGGGCCGCGGCATCGGACGAGCTCTCATGGTTGACGCTATGGCGATCGCACGTGCCGAAGGTGCGCTGGCGCTCGAAGTGACGGCCAATCCGCGCGCCGAGGGCTTTTACACGAAGTGCGGATTTATTCGCACGGGCAGTGCGTCAACACGATTCGGGCCAGCTCTGCGCATGCGCTGCACGGTGGCGGAAAGCGTGCAGCCTTTGTAGGCGGGTGAAGCTCGCGGACCTGCGTGCGAACCGCGACGCGAACCACGTTTGGCGCGTAGTCGAGGGCCCCAAGGCCTTCCTCACTAGCCGCCCTTCGACTCGCTACGCTCGCTCAGGGCTACGAGGCACTTTGGTCCTTCGACTTCGGTGCTTCGCACCTCGCTCAGGATGACAAGGTCGGCGCGTCGCTCAGGATGACAAGTAAACAGGGGAGCGAATCTCGTGCTTTAGGGTGCTCTCAACGCCG
>JBARBD010000025.1:0-7617 GCA_049792675.1 Vulcanimicrobiaceae bacterium
ACGTTTCCGTACGTTCAGGCGCCGCTCTAGGCGTGAAGACACCAACGGCGGTCGTCGCCCTCGCGGGGGCGATCGCCTTTGGCGCGGGCTGGCCCTGGTTTGCCCAACATGGAGCCCGGGCAACCGGAATACCCGTCGCGCCGATCTCTACCGATTATCGGTCGCGCGATCGCCTTATCGCGTTCTACGAGGGCCAGGCACGTCTCGACCCGGCCGACCAGATCACGCAGCGAATGCTGGCCGGGGAGTACCTGCAGCGGTTTCGCGAGACAGGCGATCTCACCGACGTTTCGCGCGCTCGCGCGACGGCCGATCGTTCGCTACGGCTGCAACCGCAAGGCAACGTGCAGGCGCTCGGAGTCATCGCATCGAGCGACGTTGCGTTTCATCGTTTTCCGGAGGCTCTTGCGGCCGAACGCGCCTCGTTGCGGGCCGCGCCGTTTGACGACAGCGCACGCGTCCAAATCGGGTCGATCCTCATGGAGCTCGGACGCTACGATGAAGCCAACTACGTCTTAGCTCACCCAACTCAGCAGGATTCTAATCCGACGTGGCTGTCGATTCGCGCGCGTTACAACGAGCTGACCGGAAACCTTCCGGGAGCGCGCCTCGAAATGTCCGAGGCGACGCAGCTGGTCGACCGGCTGAGCAGCATTTCCGCGTACGCGCGCTCGTGGTACCACCTGCGCGACGCGCAGCTCGCCTTCGAATCCGGCGACGCCGCAACGGCGAGCTCTGAGCTCGACGAGGCGTTACGCATCTTTCCAGCCAACGCCATGGCGCTGATGTTCCAAGCGAAGCTTTATCGAGCGCACGGCGACTGGGGGCGCGCCTTGGATTCGGCCCAACGCAGCGCCGAGCTCTACCCACTGCCTCAAACCTTGGGATATGAAGTCGACGCGCAACGCGCGCTGGGCGATGAAGGCGGCGCGCGCAACACCGACGCCCTCATTCGAGCGGAGCAGCGGTTATTCAACGTGCAGGGCATCAACGACCGGCTCCTGGCCATGTACTACGCGGAGCATAAGGAACACTTGAGCGACGCGTTGGCGGCGGCGCGATCGGATCTCGCCAAGCGCGGCAACGAAATCTACGCAGACGATACGATGGCGTGGGTCTTGGCCGCAATGAATCGATGGGTGCTGGCGCGGAGATTTGCGGAACGAGCGGCGCGCTACAACACGTCCGACCCCGAGCTGGAGTATCACGTGGGCGTGATCGCCTGGCACACCGGTCACGCGGACGAGGCGCGGCGGCGGCTGGGCGCGGCACTCGCCACCGACCCGCAATTTCACCCGGTGTACGCCGGCGATGCGCGCCGGATTCTAGCAGAGATCGCCCGATGAGCCTGCTCTCGCAAACGGTTGCGCGCGCCTCCACCGGCGTCGGCAACAGGATTTGTGCGCTCTATGCGTTCCTGATCGGATTGAATTGCGTTGCGTGGGGACTGGCGTTTTGGCTGTTCTCGTCGCGGCCGCTTTTGCTCGGCACGGCGTTGCTCGCCTATACGTTCGGGCTGCGACACGCCGTGGACGCCGATCACATCTCGGCTATCGACAACGTGACGCGCAAGCTGATGCAGGACGGCAAGCGGCCGACGGGCGTCGGTTTCTTTTTCTCCTTCGGCCACTCGACGGTCGTCCTGGCGCTCACGGCCGGAATCGCGGTTGCCGCCGCGGTTGTAAAGGACCATCTTCCGGTGCTTGCGCAGATCGGACAGCTGGTGGGCACGTCGGTCTCGGCGACGTTTCTGCTGTTAGTCGCTGCGATCAATGCGTTCGTGCTGCTCGACATTGCGCGGGCGTTTCGGCGAGCTCGTCGCGGCGAAAGCTACGATTGTCAGGGTGTCGACGAGATGCTCGACCAGCGTGGTCTGATCGGTCGTTTCTTCCGGCCCCTCCTGAATCTCGCCGACGCTAGCTGGAAGATGTACCCGGTCGGCTTCCTCTTCGGCCTCGGCTTCGACACCGCCACCGAAGTCGGTCTCCTCGGAATTGCGGCGGTAGAAGCGGGGAAGGGACTGCCGGTCTACGCGATCCTCGTATTTCCGTTACTCTTCACGGCGGGGATGTCGCTGCTCGACACGACGGACGGGGTGCTCATGCTGGGCGCGTATGGGTGGGCGTTCGTTAAGCCGGTGCGCAAACTTTACTATAACTTGGTGATAACGCTCGTCTCGGTGCTGGTGGCGTTGATCGTCGGCGGCATCGAGGCCGCCAGCGTTATCGCCTCTCAACTGCATTTGAGCGGCGGAGCGTGGGACGGGATCCGAACGCTCAGCGATAACTTCGGCACGCTCGGCTTTATCATCATCGGCGTTTTCTTGGCCAGCTGGCTGATCTCTACGGCGATCTACAAACTCCGAAAGTACGACGATCTCGACGAAACGTCGCGCGCAGCGCACCCTACGTTCTCATCGTCCTGAGAAGCCGCGGACCTTTACCTGCTAATAATGGTTTCAAGCGCCTTCCCAAGAAGAGCTATGTCCTCGAGCTTCTTTTGAGAGAGAAGCTCTTCGATTCGGTCGAGACGCGCCTGGCGAGCCTTCTTGAGGACGGCGATGCCGCTGGACGATGCCTCGCAGATCGTCACTCGCGCATCATTCGAGGAGCTCTTGAGGCGCACGAAGCCCCGCGCCTGCAACGCTTGAACAATTCGTGTCATCGTCGGTGGCGCCACCTGTTCCGCTGCCGCCAGTTCCCCGATCGTACACGCTCCTCCGTACGTTAATACGGACAACGCCGATAGTTGGGCGGGCCCGACCGTACTCTGCCGGTCGGCCTCTCGCGCATGGCGCAGAACGTAGATGGCAGCTGAGTGTAATTGGTCGGCGACACGCCGGCGCTCGCTACTGCGGGCCATACAGCGATAGAAGATGTCCGTCGGGATCGCGGAAATTCACAGCCCAGTTGAGATCGTTGACGGGGCGTGGTTCGTTCAGAAACTCGATCCGGTCCTTGAGAGCGGAATACGCCTTCGCGACGCTGGTAACCGCGAAAACGCATTCATGGCCTTGAGAATCGCCGCCGCCGTTTCCGAGCTCGGAGGTGAGGGCTAGTTTCGCCTCTCCGGTGTCAAAAAAGGCGAAGGCCTCGAATCTCCCCGTCATCGGAAGCCCGAGGGTATCGCGATAGAACGTAGCCGCGCGCTCGACATCACGCACGGAGAGCATCACAAAGGCGAGTCTTTCTAGCATGGTGGGATACCCCTGTGTACGAGCATCGTTAGTTAGGCTAGCTAAATATATGCGAGCCCGGCCGCGCTGTCAAGTGCTTCGTACCGGCGGGAGCATCCGGCACTCCGCTGAAGTCTATACCCCCGCCGCCCACGTGCGGGGAAGGACCGAAAGCTATGCAGACCGAGCCCAAGACTTCCACGAAAACCTACGCCCTCCAAGGCACGCTGCTCGAAGCGTGTTCGTGCCGGACGCTCTGCCGCTGCTGGATCGGCGAAGATCCCGACGGCGGCGCCTGCGATTCGTTCCTGGCGTATAACATCGAGAAGGGCGAAATCAACGGCCTCGACGTCAGCGGGCTGACCTACGTGGAGGTCGTGAAGATTCCGGGAAACGTTCTAACGCAGCACAGCTGGAAGCGCGTAAGTTACCTAGATGCGCGGGCTACCGACGAACAGCGAGCCGCGATTCTTGACGCCTGGCACGGCCGGCTTGGTGGACCCCTTGCGGACCTCAACGCTTTGGTCGGTGAAGACGTCGCGGTCGAGACTATGCCGATCGAGCACAATCTCAAGGGCGGCGAAGGCACCGTTACCGTCGGCGACAAGATTCGCGCGACGATGGCGCCGTATCGCAGCGCATACGGTGCGATCACGACGCTGCGGGATAGCATCTTTAGCACGATACCCGGCGCGCCGGCATTCATTGCGAAGGCCACCGAGCACGTCGTCAACATTCCCGAACACGGAATGGTTTGGACATTTAAGGATCGTAACGCTATTCAGGGCGACTTTCTGCTAGAGGCGTAACGCAAATGGCGGCGAGCGTTGCCCGGCGGTACGTCCGCCTCAATGCAATCGGGATTCTCGGTTGTGTGATCGCGGCGGCGTGGGCGGCCTCCATTTGGGTAGAGCTGAGCGGTAACGCCGCGCAACTTCACCACCACGAACTTTATAGAAGCGGTCGGCCTTTCTGGGTCGCTGCGCTGATCGTGGTGGCCGCGTGGCAGTTTATGACCGCCGCGATGATGCTCCCATCTTCGCTCGGGTTCATCCGCTATTACGCGGCGACTGCCGGCCGCGCGCCGGATTTCCCGCTCGCGCTGGTCTTGTTCCTGGGCGGCTACTTCGCAGTTTGGACGGCGTTTGCGCTGGCGGCATTTACCGGCGACATGCAGATACACCGAATCGTGGACGCGTGGCCTTGGTTGGCGGCGCACGCGACGCTGATACCGGCCGCGACGCTCGCCCTGGCCGCCGTATATCAGTTTACGCCCCTCAAGGACGCGTGCCTCAAGGCGTGCCGCCACCCAGGGATGTATCTCGTGCGCCACTATCGCCGCGGCACATTCAACGGGCTGCGCCTGGGCTTCGGTCACGCAGTCTACTGTCTCGGCTGCTGCTGGGCGCTCATGCTTGTGATGTTTGCCGCAGGGGTCGCGCACTTGGCGTGGATGGGCGTGCTGGCGACGATTATGTTTGTCGAAAAGGCGACTCCGGCGGGTAACCGAGTCGTCGCGCCCGTCGGCCTGGCGCTCGCCGCGCTCGCCGTACTCGCGTTTTTGAGGCCCGGCGCAATACCAGGTTTGTAAGAAAGGACCTTGATGCACGTTGGGATCGTCGGCACGGGGAAAATGGGAAGCGCGATAGGGCAGAACCTCCTCGATCGCGGCTATCGAGTCTCCGCTTGGAATATCGATCGTGCCATGATGGACGGGTTGGTCGCTTCGGGCGCTACGCCGTTCGACGACCTCGAATCGCTCGTCGGGACCGTGGACGCGACGATCGTGATGCTTTGGAACGATGAGGTCGCGCGGGAGATCTCGCTCGGCCGAATTATTCCGGCTGCTCGCGAAGGCCAACTGGTTATCGAGTCGACCACGCTTTCGCCGCAGATGTACGAGGCGCTCGCACAAGCCGCGGCGCAGCGAGGCGTGGAGTTTCTCGCGTGCCCCGTTATCGGCAGCGTCGACGGCGCGCGCGCCGGAGCGCTGACCCTCTATCCAGGGGGCCGGATCGAGACCTTCGAGTATGCCCGTGACCTCTTGAGCGCGATCGGTTCGTCGATTAACTACACTGGTTCGCCGGCGGCGAGCGGGCATCTCAAGCTTGCGAGCAACTGCATGCTGGCGGTGCTCGCCGATTCGCTTGGAGAACTGCTCGGCATCCTCGGACGGGCCGGGGTCGATCGTGCCCTCGCCGTCAACACGCTCGTTTACATGCTCGAGCGCGTCGCGACGAAGCGCGAACAGCTCCTCGCGCGCGATACCCAGCCGCGTTTCTCGGCCGGAGCGCTACTGAAAGATTTGCGCCTCGCTCTGGCTGCCAGAAAAGATCTACAAGTGAATGCCCCAGTCATGGAATGCGCACTTCTGGAGTTCGAAAGAATGGTTGAGACCGGCTTGAGTAACGAGGACTACATCGCTGTAAGCCTCGCTTACGAGCAGAGTCAAGTCCGCAGATAGCCAACGCATGGCCGGTGGCAGCCGGCGGCTATGACGTACCGGAGGAGAAATCGATCGTTCCAGCGAGTAACGGCGGTCATGGTCGTTAGCGGTTTCTCCGGCGCAGTCGGCAACACGCCCCTTGTCGAGCTGCGCGAGCTCTCACGCGCACTCGGCCGGCGTGTGCTGGGGAAGGCGGAATTCCTTAATCCCGGCGGATCGGTAAAGGATCGCGCCGCTCGCAGCATCGTCGACGACGCCGAAGCTCGCGGTGCGTTGCAGGCCGGCGGCACGATTGTCGAGGGGACCGCCGGGAATACCGGTATCGCACTCGCGCTCGTTGCAAACGAACGCGGATACAGGAGCGTCATCGTCGTGCCCGACGATCAGTCACGTGAGAAGATCGAACTCTTACGTGCCTACGGCTCCGACGTGCGCGTCGTTCCGGCAGTCGCATTTACAAATCCCGAGAACTACTATCACGTCGCGCGACGGATTGCGCAGGAGACGCCGGGCGCATTTTGGGCCAATCAATTCGAGAACGTTGCGAACCGCCGCGCGCACGAGGCAACGACCGGCCCGGAGATTTGGGAGCAGACCGGCGGCCGGATCGACGCATTCGTCGCAGCCGCAGGTACCGGTGGAACGATCGCGGGAGTCGCGAGCGCGCTCAAGGCGCGAAGGGAGGACGTTCTCACCGTCCTCTGCGATCCGATGGGCTCGGCTCTCTACAACTACGTGAATAGCGGCGAACTGAAGCCCGAAGGTGACTCCGACCTCGAGGGCGTTGGTATCAAGCGTTTAACCGCTAACTTCGAGGGAGCTCCGGTCGATCGCGCGATTCGTGCAACCGACGCGCAAGCGATCGCGATGGCGCACTGGCTGCTGGAGCATGAGGGAATCTTCGTCGGCGGCTCGACCGGGCTGAACGTCGTCGGCGCGGCGACGATTGCACGGGGACTTCCCGCCGGCTCGACGGTCGTCACAATTCTTTGCGACGGCGGCGCGCGCTATCTGTCACGCATGTTCGACGACGCCTGGATGAGCGAAAATAGCTTCGCGAAGGTGCAAACGCTCAACGAGATTCTCGGAAGTCAATAGACTAAAAGTCCTCGCCGGCGACCTTCTTGCCATCGATTACGATTCTGAGCTTGACGCGAGTCCAACTCGAACGTGCGAAGACCTCGACGATGTGAACGTTATTCGCTTCGTCGGAGATGCTGCCTCGCATGATCGGAGCGCTGGAGAGCGCAAGCGTATCGGTGTTCGTATCGACGACCTTTCCGTCGATGTACAGCCGATTTTCGGCCGTGACGCCGGTCAAAGAAAACGTGGGTCCCCAGGAGTTGTGGGCGACGATCTGATGACCGAGGAACTCTGCCTTGCATTCCGTCACAAACATGGCATCCTACTTTTCGGTGCTGTCGACCCTTACCTCGGCCTTTCGCGCTGGGTGCGACCCTCTCCGTCAGGCCGCCCAGCGCAAGCATCTTCGGTTACGACTTCGTGCAGGTTTCCTTAACGGTAACGACGCGGCCATTGGTTTCGGTAAACGACGTCGTCATCGTCTTTTTCGTATCGCTCTCTTTGACGTAGACTTCAGGTGCGTACGAGGCGATGTCCGGCGCCTTTGTTTGGACGAGATACGTGTACGTCTTCTTGTTGCCGACGGGCATCGCGGCCGTCGCCACCGCGTAGCCGCCTCGGTCACCGATCGTTATCCGAACCCAGCGCTTGGCTCCGGCGTCGTAGGTGAACTTGGTTTGACTGTGAACCTCGCGGGTGATCCACGATGCGGTGTGGGTGGTGTCGTCGCGGACGATCCAGTAGCCAGTGGGATCCATCGAGTAGACCTGGGTGACGGTAAACGGGCCGGGTCGCCGCGAGCTCAGGTCCGAGCACGTCCAGGTGCCAATCAGGTAGTTCATCGTGGACAGGTCAGGTTTAGGGCGCATTGGAACCGGCGTTCCCTCGACCTGCGTGCCGGCGGCGAACGCCG
>JBARBD010000026.1:0-8491 GCA_049792675.1 Vulcanimicrobiaceae bacterium
GCCTCGCGCACCGCGTTGCGCCGAAGCCCGGTCTGCGCGTTGGTCGGATCGACTGCGTAGGGCAACGCTTGGGCGTGGCAGTAGGCACGCAGCTCCTCCGATCCGATACCGAGAAGGGGCCGTGCCAGATCGAGACCGGGCTCGATCTCGCGCCGCGCCGCCATCCCACCGATACCCGCCGGACCGGCGCCGCGCAGCAGCGCCAGGAGCACCGTTTCGCTCTGATCCTCGGCGTGATGCGCGGTTGCGATCGCCGCGCACGCCCGGCGCTTCGCGATCTCGGCAAGCGCGCCGTAACGTTCCGAGCGCAGTCGAGCCTCGTCGCATCCCTGCAGCGCGAGCGCGACGACGTCGATCGGCATCTCGCAGCGCCCGGCCACTTGCAGCGCGATGCACTCGTCCTGCGAGGACGACGGGCGGGTGCCGTGATTGACGTGGGCGGCGCAGAGCGAGAGTTCCATCCGTTTGGCGAGCGCGTGGAGCGCCGCCAAGAGCGCGACCGAATCGGGCCCTCCGCTGCAAGCGATCAGGACGCGCTCGCCGCGGTGCAGCGCGGTGCTCCGTTCGATGCCCTGCTCGACCGCGCGTTCGGGCCGGGCGCCCCTCAAGAGCGGCGCACGTGGCGGGCGATCTCGCGCTCGACGTCGCGCTTGGTGACGTCGGCGCGCTTGTCCCAGAGCTTCTTACCGCGAGCCAGACCGAGCTGCACTTTGACGATGCCGCGCGTAAAGTAGAGGCGCAGCGGAACGATCGTCAATCCCTTCTCGGCAACGCGCCCTTGCAGGCGCGCGATCTGTTCTTTATGCAGCAGCAGCTTTCGCGGGCGGACGGGTTCGGAGTTTGAGAAACTTCCCTGCTTGTACGGCGGAACGTGCATGCCGAAGAGCCAGGCCTCGCCGTCGCGGAAGCGCGCGTAGGCTTCGCCCAAACTTACGCCACCGGCGCGCAGCGATTTTACCTCCGTGCCGGTCAAGACCAAACCGGCCTCGAGCGATTCGAGGATCTCGTATTCGTGGCGAGCCCGGCGGTTGTCGACGCTCGGCGCGTCGCCGCTGCGCGCTCGTTCGGCGTCGCGCGCCTGCGTTCGACCTTGCTTCATCTTCGCCATTACGAAAGGCTCGCTCGAGGATTACGGCGATCGTCGACGGCTTCGAGCCGGCCGCGCGAGACGAAACTCCCGTCGGCGCGAGCCAAGACGTTGCCCGCCGCGTCGAAGATCTCGGCTTCGACCCCAAGCACGTTGCGCCGTTGCCACGTGACGCGTCCGCGCGCCTCGATAGGTGCTTCGAGCGGAACCGGCTTGCGAAAGCGCACGTTCACCGAAGCCGTCACGCCGCGATGCCCCGCGAAGCCGGCCGCATGCGCCATCGCTTCGTCGAGCAGCGCCATCACGATGCCCCCGTGCGCGATCCCGCGCCAGCCTTGGTAGGCCGGCGCAAGCGTCAGACGCGCGAGCACGCCATCGGCATCGGGTGCGCGATCGAAGTGCACGTGCAAGCCGATCGGATTGGCCGGCCCACACGCGAAGCAGTTGCCGTCGTCGAACGGTATCTCGCCCATCGCGTCAGCGTCCGACCCGCAGGCGATCGGCGAGGTAGGCGGGTAGGTGCGCGGCGCGCATCTTCCGCACGACCTCGTCGATCGGATACTCGTAGCGCCGCCACTCGACCACGCGGCGTTCCGGATCGTAGAGGACGAACGATGGTTGGGGGTTGAGATCGCGCGGCTGGCCGACGCTGCCGACGTCGACGATGTACCGTTTACCCTGCTCGAGCTGCAACTCGCCGCCGTGCTGCATGTGCTTGTGGCCGATCGAACCGTCGTCATCGCGCACCCAGACCTCGGCGATGTGCGTGTGGCCGACGAAGACGATCGTTGCGTCGGTGCGCTCGAAGGCGTGCGCCGCCGTGTCCTTATCGAGAATGTATTCGAAGTAGTTCACCGGCGCGCCGTGGACGAGCAGAAACTCGGGGAATCGAAGTTCGTAGGGAAGCGCGTTCAGCCACGTCCGGCTCGGCTGGTCGAGCACGCTCTGGGTCCAAGCGATCGCTTTGCGCGCGGCGTCGTTGAAGTGCTCGACGCCGAAGTTCTCCACCGCCGCCAGATCGTGATTCCCCATGACGGCGTGCCGGGAACGTTCGCGCAGCGCGGCGACGCATTCGTTGGGGTTCGGCCCGTAGCCGACCACGTCGCCGAGCGAGACGAGCACGTCGTCTTCGCCGAGCATCGAGAGCACCCGCTGCAACGATTCGAGATTCGCGTGCACGTCGGAGACGATCGCGTAACGCATCGCTCAGACCGGGACCTCGTCGAGCACGTCGCGCAGCGCGGCGGCAAACGCCCGGCGCATCGGCTCGGTCCCCGCGCTGACGCGCACGTAGGCGTCGAGCGGCGGCGAGCCGGGCTTGCGCACCCAGACGCCCCGCCGGAGCAGCTCCCTCATCACCTCGACCGCGCGCCGCGCGCTCTCGATCTCGATGCAGACGAAGTTCGTGCTCGACTCGATGTAGCCGCGGCCAAGCTCGCGCGCCAAGGCGTAGTATTCTTCGCGCGCCCGCTGCGTCTCTCGGACGACGTAACGCCTGAACTCGTCGTCGCACAGCGCGGCGAGCGCGCCTACTTGCGCGTTCCGATTGACGCCGTACTGCAGCCGCACCTTCTGAAAGGTCTGCGCGTTGCGCTCCGTCGTCAGCGCGTAACCGATGCGAGCGCCGGCCATGCCGTAGGCTTTCGAGAAGGTGCGCAACCGGACCAGCCGGTCTTCGAAAACCGGCGGAAGCAGCTCGTGCTCGTCGATGAAATCGGCGTAGGCTTCGTCGAGCAGCAAGAGGCTATCGTGCGGCAGCGCTTCGTAGAAGGCCGCGATTTGGTCGCGACCGATGAAGCGGCCGCTGGGATTGTCGGGGTTGGCGAGGTAGACGATCCGCGGCGCGGCACGCCGCGCGAGTGCGGCAAGCGCCTCGACGTCGGGAGTTCCGTCGCGCGCGTACGCGGCGTACGCCGGCGTGCCGCCGTACCCCACGACGTGATAGTCGAACGTCGGATAGGTGCCGCGCGTCGAGAGCGCCGGATCGCCGGGTGCGACGAAGACCCGCACCGCCAAGCCCATCAGATCGTCGATCCCGCTGCCGACGACGATCTGCTCGGGACGGCAGCCGTGCTTCTCCGCGAGCGCGTCGCGCAGATCAAGCGATTCGGGGTCGCCGTACCAGGCGAGGCGTTCCAGCTCGCCGCTCATCGCCGCGATCGCCTTGGGCGAAGGCCCGAACGGGCTCTCGTTCGCGCCCAAGCGCACGAGCTCGCGTTGGCCGGTCTCGCGCATCAGCTGCTCGGGACCGATGAAGGGCGTCGTCGCCGGAATTGCTTCGACGGCGCGCGTCGGTCGGATCAAAGCCGGGCTCAGCCTCCCTGAAAGCGATGGACGGTGACGAGCGAGCCGGCCGGCCACTCCTCGTCGCGCTCGTCCATCACGATGTATCCGTCGGCTCGCGCCGTCAAGCTCACCGAGAACGAGCGCAATGCAAGGGGATGCGCCAGCGGGGTCGCTCCATCATCCTCGAGCGCGACCGGAACGAACCACGTCCACCCCGCGCGGCTCCGCGCCGGCGCGGCAAGCTTGGCTTCGAGCCGGTGCGCGACGATCGGCGCACCGACGAGCGCGCCGACGATCGGCGCGGCAACCGCTTCGAGGATCACCAACGCCGAGGTTGGATTCCCGGGCAAGCCCACGATCGGCTTATTGCCGTCGGCGCCAAAGAGCGTCGGCTTGCCGGGCTTGACCCGCAGCCCGTGCACGAGGATTCCCGGCGTGGCAACGCCGGCAACGGCGCGCGGGAGACGATCGCGTTCGCCGACCGACGATCCTCCGGTTACCACGACCGCATCGCATTGTGCGAGCGCGCCGGCGAGCGCGGCTTCAAACTCGTCGGCTTCGTCGCGTAGCGTCGGATAGTGCCTCGGCTCGGCGCCCATCGCGCGCAGCGACGCGGCGATCGCATAGCGATTGGAATCGCGAATCTGGCCGCGCTGCGGCCGCTCCGACGGTTCGACGAGCTCGTCGCCGGTCGAAAAGACCGCCACGATCGGGCGACGATAGACCGGCACGGCCGAAACGCCGACGGTCGCGAGCACGCCGATTTGCGGCGCCCCGATTCGCCGGCCCGGTCGCAGGATCGTTTCACCACGGTGCATGTCGGCGCCGCGTTCGGCGACGTTTGCGCCGGCATCGACGGCGGCGGCGACGGCCAGCACGTCCGCGTCTTCGCGCGCCTCTTCGATCGGGACCACTGCATCGGCGCCCTCCGGCAAGACGCCGCCGGTCGGGATGCGCATCGCTTGTGCCGGCGCGATCGAAGCCTCAGGGGCGACGCCCATGCGGACGTCGCCGACGATCTCGAAGCGCCCCGGGGCGGCGCGCGCGCAGAGCGCGTAGCCGTCCATCATCGAGCGCGCGGCGTTGGGATACTCGTCGTCGGCCGCAATCGGCCGCGCCAGCACGCGCCCGAGCGCCTCGTCGAGTCCGACGAGCTCGGTCGGCTGGGGCGCGATCGCGATGCGCGAGAAGAACGCGACGATCGCCTGTCGCGGCGCGAGCAGTCTTTCGACCGCGAACCCGGATTCCGGTAGGACTGGATTTACGGGCTGCATAATGGCGCGCTTCTCCATGCTCGATATCGCTGTAGTTCGACGCGATCCCGACCGCGTGCGACACGCTCTCCGTCGCCGCGGGCTCGACTCGTCGCCCGTCGACGATCTTCTTCGCTACGACGAGGAGTACCGCTCCGCGCTTACGGCGGTCGAGCGAGCGAAGGCCGAGAAGAACCGCCTCTCCGCGAAAATCGGCGAGGCCGCAGACAAAGCCGCTGCCGCGCGCGAGCGGCGCCCGGAGATCGAGGAGCTTTCGCGAGAGATCGAACGCCTGGACGAGCGAGCGCGCGCGCTGGCGATCGCCGAGGAGCGTTCGCCGTTGCGCGCGCTGCTCGATCACCTGCCGAATCTGATCGACGAAAGCGTCCCCGACGGTGCCGACGCTGCGGCCAACGTGGAACTGCGGCGCTGGGGCGAGCCGCGCCGATTCGAGTTCGAGCCAAAGCCGCACTGGGAGCTCGGTGAGCGGCTCGGTATCCTCGATTTCGCGCGTGCCGCAAAACTCTCGGGTAGCCGATTCAGCGTGTTGACCGGAGCTGGAGCTCGCCTGTCGCGCTCGCTCACCGCCTTCTTTCTGGATCGCGCCGATCGACGCGGTTACCTCGAGGTCGTGCCGCCGCTGCTCGTCTCGCGCAGTACGATGTGGTCGACCGGGCAGCTCAGTAAGTTTGCCGACGCGATGTTTCGCGATTCGGATGCCGACCTGTTCATGATTCCAACCGCGGAGGTTCCGCTCACCGCGCTGCGCGGCGGGGAGATCCTCGATGCGGCCGAGTTGCCGCTAAAATACACCGCCGCGACGACCAACTTTCGCAAGGAGGCCGGCGCTGCGGGAAAAGATACGCGCGGGTTGATACGCCTCCACCAGTTCGACAAGGTCGAGCTCGTCTGGCTCGCGACGCCCGAAGGCTCGATGGAGGCGCTCGAAACGCTGACGGGCGACGCCGAAGCGCTGTTGGCGGAACTCGAACTGCCGCACCGCGTCGTCGCGCTCTGCGCCGGCGACACCGGCTTCAACGCGGCCAAGACGTACGATATCGAGGTCTGGGTGCCGAGCAGCAACGCCTATCGCGAGATCAGCTCGTGTTCGAACTGCACCGACTTTCAAGCGCGGCGTGCCGCGATTCGCTTCCGCCGCGAACGGGGCGGCAAACCCGAGCTGGTGCACACGCTCAACGGCTCTGGCCTGGCGATCGGGCGGACGATCGTGGCGATCCTCGAGAACGGCCAACAGGCAGACGGCTCGATCGCGATCCCCGCGGCGCTGCAGCCGTACGCCGGTGCCGCGCGAATCGGGCCGTAGCCCGCTACGAAACGTCCTGAATCAGTTCGAGCAAGACCTCGCGATCGAGGTAGCGGATGTGCCCGTGCTCGCGCCGCAGCGCTTTGCGCGATTCCAGCTCGGCAATGGCGCGCGCCGCAACTTCTTTGACGGTTCCGCCCGAGGCGGCGATCTGCGATTGCGTGATCGCCGAGAGCGAGGCGTTGGCGAGCGCGAGGCCGCGCTCGGGCATCGCGTACGGAAGCAGCACGCGCGCGATGCGCCCGAGGATCGGGAGCGATCCTTGCACGCTGAGCGCATCGGCCAAGAGGCGTACGCGCTGCGCGAGCACGACGCCGAGCGCCGTGGTTACTTCCGGGTAGTGCGCGGCGACGCGCGAGACGGCGTCCCACGGCAGCTTGAGCACCCGCGCCGATTTTGAGAAGACGGCGATGCGCGCCATCTTGAATCCGCGGTCGAAGTACTCGGCGACGCCGAAGACCTCGTACGGGAAGATTTCGTAGAGAATACGCTCGCGCTCGCGGCCGCCGCCGTTCGCCCGGGCGACGATCCCCTCGGTGACCATGCCGATGAACGGCCAGTCGACGTTCTCGGCGACCAGCGTCTGGCCGCGGCGGCCGGTCTGCCAGACGGCAGCGGCGGCGAGCTCGTCGCGAACGGTCGCGTCGAGGGCGGCAAACGCAGAGCAGCGGCTGAGATGCTGCGAGCTGGAGTTGCGGTCGCTTACCTCGCCCGGCCGGCGCGTCAAGGTAAGGTGCCAGACGCGGCTTGCGACGCGCCGGGACTCGACCACGAAGCGATCGGCCCGGTCCTGCGTCACGCGGGCCGAGAGCGCGCGCGGTTCGTTCTCGGTGATGAGGGTGATGGAAGCGCCGGCTGGAAGACGCTCGAGGGCCTTACGGACATGGTCCGGCCGGTCCCAGACCGGCAGCCCTCGCAGATCAATTTCGGCAGGCTGTACCACGCCGGTCACGTTCTCGGCGGGCCGAGCGCTCTACTCCCTTAGAACGGTCACTCGAGAGGAACACAGCATGGCACGGTCTCTGGTTTTGCGCTTCGTTAGCTACATTGCGCTCGTAAGCATGGCGGTCTTGGCGCGGCCGAGCGTCGGGTTGGCACAATCCCCTCCGCCGGTCTCGTACTTCAACACCGCGATAACCGAGGTCTACGGTTCGCCGTATCCGCTGACCGGCAAGCTGGACATCCAGATATTCCCTGGGGGGCACCTGCGCGGCTTTTACCACACTTCCTTTTACAAGCTCTTCATCCCGGTGGTCGGCGGTCAGGACGGCAACTACATCTGGCTCGAGATCGGTCCCTCGAGCGTCGACCTCGGCCTGGGAGCGGGTCCCGAAGGGAAGCTGATGGTCGTTGCGACGATGAACGGCGACGGCTCGTTCCGCGGCCAGATCTACCCCGAGACGGCAGCGGTCCTCTCCGGCATCTCGACGCAGTTGGCAACGCCGTCGCCGAACTCGACGGGAAGCTCTACCGATCAGTATCTCTTCTCGGCAACCCCGACCGCCGAAGCGGAAGCGACACCCGCGCCCTAGAGGGGACCTAAGAGCCGGCGCTCTTGACGGCCTGCCACACGCGCTGCGGCGCGGGCGGCAGGCTGTCCATATGTTTGAGGAAGAGCGTCAGCTGCCAGAGCTGCTCGTCTTCGAGCGTTCCCCCGAACGACGGCATCCCAGTGAAACGGATGCCGTGATTGACCTTCCAATACGTCACGCCGTCGGGATCGTCTTCGACGCCGTCTTTAGCGAGCTGCGGTGGCCGCTGGTAGAGCCCGCGCGCGATCTTCGACGGATTGCCGTCCGACGCGCCGTGGCAGACGGCACAGTTGGCCGCGTAGAGCTTGATGCCGGCGATTAGGTTGTTGTCGGTTAGCGCGACCGGGTTTGCGACCTTCGGGGCTTCGCGCGCCAGCGTGGCGTGCAGCGATTTCTGCGCCGCCCAACGCTCGATCTTCGGCGGCTTTGCGTCGGCGTTGGCCGGCATCATCCCGGCTTCGATGCCGGCGTACGCGAGGAGCGCGATGGCAACGAGCGTTGCGACTACTCCGATCACGATTCCACGTGCCATGCGCGCCCCTTCGACGCTAATCCCGGCTTAACCAGCCACGCCGAACTCTCCACCGATTGTCAGCGATTCCCGCTAAGGTGGGGAGGTCATGTCAACGATCTCGATTCCCACGACAAACGGCCTGGGCGCCGCAATCGGCGCGTTCGTCCGCAGATTCCCGCGCTGGCTCTTAATCGGCGCGGCCCTGCTGCTCGCCGGCGCGATAGTCGCCGCAATGACGGCGCGGTCGCGTGCGAGCCTTCAGTTGATTACGCAGCCCGTTACCCGCGAGACGCTCGTGCAATCCGTAACCGCATCCGGCACCGTCAACCCGCAGAATTTGATCTCGGTCGGCACCCAGGTCTCGGGAACGATTGCTTCGATACCGGTCGATTACAACAGCAAGGTCAAGCGCGGGCAGGTGCTGGCTCGCATCGATCCGAGCAGCCTGCAGGCCCAACTCGACCAAGCGCAAGCCGCGGCCGCGCAGGCCCGCGC